>NZ_JBVVOU010000005.1:0-389759 GCF_055807635.1 Bradyrhizobium sp. Kon56
GCCAGCGCTTCAAAGCGCGGCTCAACAAAAGGCCCAGCGGCCAAATCCATTGCAGCCAACTTTTGCAACAAAATCGGCCAGAAGCGGGCATCGCCAAATGAGCCCCCCGCTCAAGCCTCATCGTGCAAGGATGGATGAAGTTCACTCCCCTCAGGACGGTGCATCGCTCGGAGGTCGACGACCGGATGGCATTCGGCTTTGAACTTTAGGAGCTGATGCTTGGAGGAGTTCGATGGAGCGCTTGATCAGCGCGACCATCGCGGCAGGACTGATAAGTGCAAAAGTGCACAAAAGTTCCCGTGCAAACCGGCGGATCATCCACTCCCTCGGGGGCCGCGCGGCTAGGCCAGCGGTCCGCTAAGGGCCATGCCATCAGCGGACGTATCAAGCGGTTGCGGTGAGTAGGTGAGCTGCTATCGGGAACGATAACCCGCTACTACCCACGTATTTTCCCAACTCCAACTTGGTATCTTCGGCCAGGTGTTCGCGAGCCACCTCGCTTGCTTGCGATACATGACTGGCCAGTGGCGAACCCGCAACATAGCTAGATACAAATCGTTCGACGGATGGAAACTCGATGGCACCGACCCTCCGTTGAACCGTGATATCCTGAAAGTTCGCAGCAGCGACAAGTCGGCTCAGCTCATCGGCATCGGCGAGTCCAAATGGAGCTCGCATGATTGTGGCCGCCGCTGGACCGATGTGGCGCTCCAGTATTTTGGCTAAAGATTCAAACCCGGGACTTTGATCGATGCCGCACCACACCATGAGGGCGAGCCTTCCCCTTGAAGATAGAACTCTGCGCATTTCGCGCAAAGCAGCTGGTCTGTCGGCGAAGAACTGGAGGCCGAGTTGGCAGTACGCAATATCAAACGCGCTGTCAGCGGACGGCAGTTTGTCTGCACTGGCCTCCTGCCATTGAACCGAGGCAGCGTCATCGGCCATCCCGAGCGATCGTGCCACGTTCAACATGCCAGGATTGAGATCGATGCCCGTCACGATCCCGGTAGGGCCCACCTTCACCGCCGCGAGGCGCGCCACTATTCCAGTGCCGCAAGCAATATCGACTACGCGTTCGCCCAGCTTCGGCCGAGCGAGGTCTATCAGGACGGGGGCCCATGGCCCAAACACAGCCGGGACCAACTCCCGTTCGTACACTTCGGGCGCACTACCAGCGACCTGCCACTGACCTTGCTGCTCCATCAGATGATGCCAAAAGGACGTTCGCTCCTGCGCTTATAGCTCAACACAGCGATGTCCGCCACGGGTGGTCAAAAGCGCGTCCGCTCCCTCAGCGAAGTGCAGGCTCTTTTCGAGCTTGACGGCGAAATAGTTGCGAGGGGCGGCGGTGCAATCACAGCCCGATGGCATCGCTCCGCATCTTCGATCTGAAGTCGAAGATTTTCCAGTTCTGAGAGCCGGCAATAGAGGTCGTTGAGCCGAGAGGCCAGCTCAGCTTGAAAGTCCTGCATGATCGCCCCCATTACTCAAATTCGCTACCGGACCGCGAATTAAAGCAGCGGTCGTGCGCGGCTTCATTAAGGCATGTGAATCCCGTTGCGATCCCGATGAGTTCCGAGTATCGGAACCCGACCGTCCACTCCCTCGGGGGGAGCTCGATGCGTCGGACTCCGCGGTGGGTCAATAGCTGTGGGCAGTCAGGGCGGGCGGTCTACCCTCAACTTCGGACATGAGCGGGCACCGCAAGCGCGATTGCGATGGGGCCACTTCCAGACTTCGCCGATGGGTATATAGAATCATCGTCCACCCTGGAGAACGGCCAAGTGGCCCGAATAGAAACCTTCGTATGGATCGTAACGACCTTCATAATCATTTTAGCCACCGCTCCACTACGGGCTTTGGCAACACCGGAAGCGTCTGCATGCGGGTACCTCGCTAGTCAAATTGATAAGGCGCAGCCAGGGCCGTTGTTTTTGCCCAGCTATCCGACCGTGGAATCGGGGCCTCTCCATGGCGCCGCATACCTCTATGACAATGCGGTGGCCGTCATCGCGTTGGTCGGTTGCGGTGAGCGAGACAAAGCAAGTCGGATGGGCGCGGCGATCCTCTGGGCCGTCGATAATGACCGGACCTGGCATGATGGACGGCTCCGAAACGCTTACGCCGCGGGTGTGGTGGCGAATGGCTCCGCCAAACTTCCGGGTTGGTGGGACAATAATCGGAACGAATGGTTGGAGGATCGATATCAGGTGGGAAGCGATGTTGGTAACATGGCATGGGCCATGTTGGCGTTGCTGTCGATTGATGATGTGAACACCGGCTCCCCGTTTCGCGATGGTGCAGCGCGGCTTGGCGCTTGGGTCGCGCAATGGGCCGATACGCGCGGTACTGGCGGTTTCACGGGAGGTACGTTTGGGCACGAACCGACGCCGGAAGTGCGGACGTGGAAATCGACTGAACATAATACTGACCTCGCCGCCGCGTTTGGCCTTCTTGCGATCCGCACAGGCGATTCGCGCTGGCGCGATAAGGCAACGGTTGCCGAGTACTTTGTAAATACGATGTGGGATCCGGGGTGCGTCTGTTTCGCCGCAGGAACCGCTGAAGACGGTGTCACGCATAATCCGATTTTGGCTCTGGATGCCCAGATCTGGCCTTTAACAGCGCTTCACGGAGCGGCCGGGAAATTTGCATCGGCAATGACGACCGCCGAACAGCGAATGAGTGTCGGCGGAGGCTTTTCTTACGGTGAAGACCGAGACGGTGTGTGGACCGAAGGTACGAGCCAAATGGCTCTCTTGATGAAATTGCTCGGCAAGACGAAGAGGGCAGAATCGCTGATCGCTGTCATCGAATCCCAGAGGTCGCCCGATGGTGGGTTCTATGCCACGACTGTCCGCGCGTTACCGACGGGGTTCGTGTTGGACACCGACCCGACCAAGCCGCGAAACTATTTCCGATTGTCACATCTTGGCGCAGCTTCGTGGGCTGCCCTTGCGGAACGTGGGTTCAATCCCTTTACGATGACAAAAGGACTTCCCTAGCTGAGCCGCAGTGCTTCTCGTCTCGGCCGTTTCGATCTGTCCTGATTTCGATATGTCCGCTTGGGGGTCACTTGCCGACATTGCCGCGGCTCGGACGTCAGGCCTGTTGAGCCTCTCGAGCGGAGATCCCAAATCTTTGAGTAACCGCCCTACGCCCGCCGCATCAGCTTGAGCGAGGCCGCGAGCCGCAGGCTGCGCTTGCCGGCGAGCGCGATGCCTTCGAGTTCGCCGCTGTCCGCCGTGCAGGTTCCGGAGAAGCCGATCCCGACCTCATAGCCGCCGAACACGGGGTTCTCGCCTTTTGCCGGCGTATGCTCCTGGTTGAGGATCTCGCCCTTCCAGCGGCCGTCAGCCGAGGAATAGGAGCCGAGATAGTAGAAGAACGCATCTCCGCCGAGGATGCGGCCGTCCATCAGCAGCATGACGCCGGAGAGCCCGGCATCGACGCCGTCGAGCGCGCGCAGATGGATCGCATAGAGCCCGTTCACCACCCCGCCTGGACCGATCGTCCCCTGCGGCGGCAACCCCTCGTCATCGAGCCGCGTGAGATTGGCCCAGAAACCGGCGCCCGGCATCGTGTCCGCGCTGCCCGCGAGACGGATCTGGTTGCCGACGAGTCGGCCGCGCGCGCCGATCGCGGCGACATCAGCCCCCATCAGCGGCTTGTAGTTGGGATCGTCGTTGTGCCGTTCGGTGATGACTTCGGCGATGATCTCGCCGTCGCGCTCGAAATAGCTTCCGAGATGCGCGAAGGCCGAATTTCCGCCCAGCAGCTTGCCATCATGCATGCACATGATGCTGCGGCCGAAGGCATCGTTGACGCCGTATTCAACCTTGTAGAGCCCGTCCAGCAACGCAAGTGACCCGCAAAATCATAAGGAAAGCACGCGCTACCTAGCACTGCCATCGCATCAAGACCATCGGGCTTTTTCGCGCAGGGCCATTCGCGAAGCCACGCCCTGCCATGATGCCATCATGCGCCTGTTTTGCCCGACGGCGCAAGCAATTTCGGCAATTCCGCATATGGCGATTCACACCATTTGCAGGCCTGTGATTTCAACCACTTGGCTACTGTGCATGGGGTTGTTTTTCGAGTTTTTTTGTTTGGCCGGTCGCGAACGGTCCTTGCGCACTCACCAAAGCCGGCTTCGAACCCGCCGGCCGAGGCGCTACGGCATGATCCGGAAAAATGCGCAGCGGTTTCCCGAAAAGATCATGCTCACAAATAAATCTACAGCGCGTTCATCGGGCTTTAGAAGCACAGCGTGGTGACGAGCTTGCCCTGCTTGTCCTTGATCGCATAGGGACAGCGCAGCCGCTCCAGCGCCTGCTTGGCATCCTCGTCGCCGAGCGCTGCGGCGCGCTCGTAGTAGGATTTCGCGGCGTCCTTGTCCTTTGGCCCGCCGCGGCCCTCCTGCGCGAAGGCGCCCATCCGCTCCAGCGCGCCGGGATGGTTTTGCCCGGCAGCCTTTTCGAACAGCGCGCGCGCCGCGGCGTCGTCCTTCGCCCCGCCCGTGCCTTCGGAGAGCATCATGCCGAGCTGGTACTGCGCCTCCGCGTTGGTCTCGGCGGCCTTGCCCAGCAATGCGCGCGCCTGTGCCGGATCGGCCGGCGCGGCACCGCCGCTGCCGCCGAGCGCGGCGAGATTGCTGATGCCGCGGGGATTGCCGGCCTGCGCCGCCTTCTCGAACAATTTCCGCGCCTGCGCTTCGTCCCTGGCGACGCCGGAGCCGGTACCGTAGGCCACGCCGAGCTCGACCATCGCCGCACTCGATCCCTTGTCGGCAGCTTTGCGCCAGGCTGCCATCGCGTCCGCCGGTTGCCGGTTGGCCGCATAGGCGCGGCCGAGCGCGAACATCGCGCGCCGCGACGACGACGCGGCCTGCTTGCAGAACTTGATGGCGGTCGCAACGTCGGAGGCCGCAATCTCGGTCGCGCCCCTGACGTCGGCCGGCTTGTCGGGATCGCTGGGATCGGCCGCGACCCGGTCGCACAGCACGAGGTCGGCCGATTGCCCATGCCCCGACAACGGCACCGCAAGCGTGAGAAGGATGGCAACGAGGAAAGTCCGCATGGACGCCAGGTTGCGTCGCAGTCTCGGCAAATTCAAGGCTCGAGTCCCGATTGGCGCAGCACGGGGACCACCTCGGGCGATGCCAGATAGCGCAGCAGCCGGTCAGCGGCGTCGGCGTTCTCGGCGTTTGTCATCCGACCGGCGGAGAACACGGCCGGCGTTTGCAGATCGTGCGGGATCGGGCCGACCACCTCGATGCCTTCGACCTGCTTCAGCTCGCTGATCTGCTGCACCGCGAGGTCGGCCTCGCCGCTCACGAGCCGCTCCGCGGTAAAGCCCTGCTCGACGATGGTGGCCTTGGCGTTGATCTCTTCCGCGATCCCCATCTGCGCGATCAACCGGGCGAAATAGACCCCGCTCGCCCCCAGTCGCGAATAGGCCACCGACCGCGCCGCGAGCAGCGTGTTGCGCAGTGCGGATGCCGTGGCGATGTCGGGATGTGCCTGCTCTGCCCGCACCGCGATGCCGACGAAGGAGCGCGCGAGATCGGCAGCGCTCTCGGCGATCACACGGCCCTCGCCAATCATCTCGTCGAGCCCTTCGCGGGTGAGGATGACGAGATCGGCGGCCTCGCCGTCGCGCAACCGTTTGAGCAGCGCCAGCGTCGGCGCGAAATCGGCATCGATGTGGACGCCGGTCGCGGTCTCGTACGCGGAGGAGAGGCTGCGCATCGCGCCCATCAGGCCGAGCGTCGAGAGCATGCGAATTGTTTCCATCAGCGATTCCCGTGACGATCAGGCGCGGTGCATCAGCTTGAGCGCGGCGGTCAGGCGCAGGCTGCGCTTGCCGGCGAGCGCCGTTGCCTCCAGCACCGCCTCTTCGGCATCATAGGTGCCGGAGAAGCCGATGCCGACCTCGTGGCCGCCGAAGATCGGATCGTCCTTGGCCGGCGTGTGCTCCTGATTGAGGATCTGGCCCTTCCAGCGCCCGTTGGCGGCGGTGTAGCTGCCGAGATAATAGAACGATGCATCGCCGCCGAGGATGCGGCCCTTGTTGAGCAGCATCACGCCGGTGAGACCGCCGTCGACGCCATCGAGCATGCGCAGATGCACCGAGTAGAGCCCGTCGGCGATACCGGCCTCGCCGACACCGCCGGCGATCGGCATCTCGTCTTCGGTGATCGGTGTCATCAACGACTGAAAGGGTACGCCGGGCAGCTCCTTGAGCTCGCCCTTGAAGCGATAGAGATCGCCGTCGGCCCAGCCCTTGGCAAGCAACGTCGCATCGTCCGTGCCCGCCATGGCGCGATAGTTCGGATCGGGGTTGTGGCGGACGGTGTTGATCACGACGTCGACGCCGGCTTCGGTCTTCACGTAGGTGCCGATATGGGCGAAGGCCGAATTGCCGCCGAGCATCTTGCCGTTGCCGGCATGCATCACGCTCCGGCCGACCCGGTCGCCGAGCTGAAATCTCACCTTGTAGAAGCCTTCAAACACCAGCCGTCCCCGGCCCTGCGCGCACCCAGACGCAGTCTATCCCGCTTTCGGCGGCGATGGACAAGTTTCCGGCCATGAGGTCCGATGAGTCTCCGCAACGGCTGTCAGCAAAATGAAAAATCCGCCGAAGCCTTTCGGCTTCGGCGGATCGAAGTCCAACCGGGGCCAGCCCCCCAGCCCGGGCCGGGAGGATCTTAGGCGGCGGCCTTCTTGTCGGCCGGCACGGAGGCGATCGTCTTCAGGATCTGCGAAGCGATCTGGTATGGGTCGCCCTGCGAATTCGGACGACGGTCTTCCAGATAGCCCTTGTAACCATTGTTGACGAAGGAGTGCGGCACGCGGATCGAAGCACCGCGATCGGCAATGCCGTAGCTGAACTTGTTCCAGGGCGCGGTCTCGTGCTTGCCGGTCAGACGCTTGTCGTTGTCCGGGCCGTAGACGGCGATGTGGTCCATCAGGTTCTTGTCGAAGGCCGCCATCAGCGCCTCGAAGTACTCCTTGCCGCCGACCGTACGCATGTACTCGGTCGAGAAGTTGGCGTGCATGCCGGAGCCGTTCCAGTCGGTGTCGCCGAGCGGCTTGCAGTGGAACTCGATGTCGATGCCGTACTTCTCGGTCAGGCGCAGCATCAGGTAGCGGGCCATCCACATTTCGTCAGCGGCCTTCTTGGAGCCCTTGCCGAAGATCTGGAATTCCCACTGGCCCTTCGCGACTTCCGCGTTGATGCCTTCATGGTTGATGCCGGCAGCCAGGCAGAGGTCGAGATGCTCTTCGACGATCTTACGGGCGACGTCGCCGACGTTCGAGAAGCCGACGCCGGTGTAGTACGGACCTTGGGGCGCCGGATACCCCGAGGCCGGGAAGCCGAGCGGACGGCCGTCCTTATAGAAGAAGTATTCCTGCTCGAAACCGAACCAGGCGCCGGAATCGTCAAGGATGGTGGCGCGCTTGTTGGTCGGGTGCGGGGTCTTGCCGTCGGGCATCATGACTTCGCACATCACGAGCACGCCGTTGGTGCGGGCGCCATCCGGGAACACCGCGACCGGCTTCAGCACGCAATCGGAGCTGTGGCCTTCAGCCTGCTGGGTGGAGGAGCCATCGAAGCCCCAGAGCGGAAGCTGCTCGAGCGTCGGGAACGACGCGAATTCCTTGATCTGAGTTTTGCCGCGCAAGTTCGGAGTCGGCGTATATCCGTCGAGCCAGATGTACTCGAGCTTATACTTGGTCATTGAGCCTCTCTGTAGATGATGCGAAAGGTGGGGGCCGCAGGCCCCCGCACGATTGTTTACCCGGCCAACATCGGCCGACCCTTTCCAAGCATTTAACGTGCCAAAAGGCCGCAGCGCGGGAGGTTTTCCACCGCCGCCGGCCCCCTCTTCCCTCCCGGCGGATCGGCCAGTGCGCCGCGCGTCATAGCGGCGCACCTTTGCGTGAAGCTGCATCGCAAAAATCCCGCGGAAATCGCCCGATTTTGAAGCAGGCCGGCCCGGGTCTAAGGTTGCCGGCTAAACGCGCATCAACGTCGGGCAATATTCGCCAAGACTGCGACCGTCGCCCGCAACCTTCGCAACGGCCCACGCGTTAGCCACCCGAGCGCTGCCTTAGAGGAAGCAGAATGCAGTCTGCCTACAAAATAGGCCAACGCTGATTTCCTTTTCAGCACTTTGCATTTCGGAATGCACGGCCGATATGGGGATTCCAGTAACCACAAGCCAACGAGTCGGGCGCACCATGGAGGCCAGCGCTGCGATCTCGGGAGATAATGCAATGATGAACAATGGACTGAGTCACGGATCTGCACAGATCTACCAATTCCCTGTCGGGGGCCGCTCGGCTCTCGGGGGGCGCCGCAACGGTGAGACCCGCCTTCCCGCCAACCACGCCTCGCTTCCCGTGAACGAGACGATTTGCAGCGGCAGCTGGTACCATCAGGAAGCAGTCGATGAAGCCAAGCCGAAATGGGATCGCTGATGCCTGCGTTCGGTTCAATACCGCCGCGGTCTCTCGATGCCCGGCGTCAGTTCGAAAAAGGGTCGAAACAACGGTGTTTCGGCCCTTTTCCATTCCGGACTTGATTGCGGGATTATATGGTCGCGCAGGTGATCACAGACCGTTTCAAATGCCTGACAAGACACCTCCATGAAAGACTTCCCTGCCCGCCATCTCGCCCTGCAAGGCGCCAGCAATTTTCGCGACCTCGGCGGCTATCCGACCGCAGATGGCCGTATCACGCGATGGCGGCAGATCTTCCGCTCCAACCATCTCGGCCAGCTCACTGCTGCCGATATCGAGATCGTCCGCGCGTTGGGCGTGCGCAGCGCCTTCGATTTTCGCGGCGTCGAGGAACGCGCGGCGGGTGTCTGCGTGGTCAACGAGATCGCCGTGCATTCGCTGCCGATCGAGCCGACAGTCGTGGCTGCGCTGCGCGCCGAGCTCGGCAGGGGCAGGTTGACCGCGCCGGTCGCGCTCGAACTCATGCGCGAATCCTATCGCAACTATGTACGCCACAACACGGCCAGTTTCCGCAACCTGTTCGGGCATCTCCTGGAGGACCGCGCGCCGCTCGTGATCCACTGCACCGCCGGCAAGGACCGCACCGGCTTTGCCAGCGCGCTGATCCTGCATGCGCTCGGCGTATCTGATGACGTCATTGCCGAGGATTATCTGCTGACCAACCAGCACTACAAGCGCGACGCATCAAACGTCTCCGATCTTCCCGCCGGTGTTCTCGACGCGATCGGCAACGTCGAGGCCTCGTATCTTGCGGCTGCTTTCGAGGCCGTCGGTAGCGAGTATGGCGATCTCGAAACCTACTTGCGCGACGGTCTCGAGCTCGGCACACCGGAGCGGATCGCACTGAAGGCGCGCTATCTGCAATCGTAGGCGGCCGTAAATCTTAAGCGGCCGTGCCGGGAGAACAATGATGCAAGGCAAGGTTCTGATCGTGACCGGCGCACTCGGCGCGCTCGGCAAGGTGGTCGCCGAGACCGCGCTGGCACGCGGCGCGCGCGTGGCCGGCATCGACCATGCGCCATCGCAAATCTCCGCGATGCCTGAGCGCATCGAGATCGGCGGCGTCGATCTGTCCGACGCAGCACAAGCAAAGACGGCGGTCGAGGCAGCGGCGAGACACTTTGGCGGGCTCGACGTGTTGGTTAACATCGCCGGTGGCTTCGCCTTCGAGACCGTCGGCGACGGCGACGTCAAGACATGGCAGCGCATGCATGCGCTCAACGTGCTGACGGCACTCAACGCCTCGCAGGCGGCCCTGCCGCATCTGGCCGCGTCCAAGGCCGGCCGCATCGTCAATATCGGGGCCATGGGCGCGCTTCAGGCCGGCTCCGGCATGGGCCCCTATGCGGCGTCGAAAGCCGGCGTCCACCGGCTCACCGAGGCGCTGGCGAGCGAGTGGAAAGGCAAGGTGACCGTGAACGCGGTGCTGCCCTCGATCATCGACACCAAGGCCAACCGCGCCGACATGCCGAAGGCCGACTTCGCCAAATGGGTGACACCGCAGGAACTCGCCGAAGTCATTCTGTTCCTCGCCAGCGATGCCGCCAGCGGCGTCACCGGCGCGCTGATCCCGGTTGGCGGGCGGGTGTAATCAATCCGGCACCAAGAGCCGGAGATTGCCTCTGAAACGGATGCTCTGCTTGCCGGCGAGCGCGATGCCCTCGCCGTACGCGGTCTCGCCATTGTAAGTGCCACTGAAGCCGATGGTCACGACCTTGCGGCCCCACACCGGGCGCTCGTCGAACGAGGGGGAATGCTCCTCGTTGGTCAGCTCGCCCTTCCACTTGCCGTTGGCCGAGGTGTAGCTGCCGTAGGCGAAGAAGAATGAGTCCCCGCCCCGCATGGTGCCGTCGCGCATCACCATGACGCCTTGGTTGCCGCCCTGAACGGCATCCAGCATTTCGATGCGGATATGATAGAGCCCATTCCTGATGGTCATCTTCGTGAAGCGCCCGATTGTCCCACCCGCAGGATAGCCGGATCATCTGTTCCCGATCAAATGGCGCAGAGCTCTAAGTCCACTCCGGGGCTAAACTGCCGCAGACTGATTCTCCGATCGAACGTGACATTCGGAAGCTTCCTTTGGAAACCACGCTCTATCTGCCTGTCAAACGCTTCCTCGAAGAGCTCGGCTTCACGGTCAAGGGCGAGATCGGCGGCTGCGATCTCGTGGGCCTCAGCGCCGGCGATCCTCCGGTGGTGGTGATCGGCGAGCTCAAGCTGACCTTCAATCTCGAGCTGATCCTTCAGGCGGTCGATCGTGCACCGGCCGGCGACGAGGTCTGGATTGCGGCAAAGATGTCAGCGCGCGGCAAGGGACGCGAGACCGACGCACGGTATCGCAATCTCTGTCGCCGCCTCGGCTTCGGCATGCTCGGGGTGACCGACCGCGGTCAGGTCGAGGTGCTGGTGAAGCCGCCGACGGCAGCCCCACGCCGGGAGCCGAAGGTCCGTTCGCGCCTGGTCGCAGAGCATCAGCGCCGCCAGGGCGATCCGGCGCCGGGCGGCAGCACGCGCGCGCCGATCATGACGGCCTATCGGCAGCAGGCACTGGCCTGCGCCTCGGAGCTCGCGGCAGGCCCGCGGCGGGTGAGCGAATTGCGCCGGCGCTGTCCCGATGCCGGCAAGATCATGCTTAACAATGTGTATGGCTGGTTCGAACGCACCGAGCGGGGAATCTACGGGCTGACGGAAGCTGGCCAGGCGGCGCTGAAACGCTGGCCACAACAGCGGGTTGCGGATGTTGCCGGTCTCCCGTCACCACCCTGACACCCAACCGGTGCATAGCTGAGATGCCACACCGATTTCATATTGCAATGCAACATAGACGGCACTAGGTATCCCGGCATCGAAACGAGGCCGTTATGAACGCAGACTGGAATACCAAATATGGCACGCGGCGCGTTCGCCACGATCCGCCGACCTTAGACGAGGCGATCTTCGCCGCCGTCGGCATCACCGATGATCAGGAGCAGCAGGCCGAGATCGCCGCAGCCCTGATGGGCATGCCGCTCGATGTCGTCCAGGCCGAGGTCAAGAAACAGGTTCGCACCAACAGCCGCATCACCTCGACCCGCGTGATCGCCGGCGAACAGGGTGCGCAGCGCTCGGTGGTGGTCGAACGCCGTGTCGTGCGCCGCTTCGGCAACGACAAGCGCACCGGCACCTGAGCGCTTAGTTCCCCTATATCCAGTACAAAGCGGACCGGTTTTACCGGTCCGCTTTTTTTGATTCCAGTCGGCTTTTCAGGTCAGGCGGCGCGATTGCCGTAGATGCTGGAGATGATCTTCCAGCAGGTCGAGTTGAAGCTGAGAAGAGCGCGGCCGGCCGTGAATGGCGAGGCCGCGAGATCAGCGAGTTCGTCCTCAGGCGCCTTGGCGAGATCGATCGTGCCGGTCGATTCGCCATGACGGAATTGCAGATGCGCCCCGAACTTCCTGGCGAGCGCGCGCATCGGGTGATTCTCGGCGCCGGTGGTGATGCGCAGGCACTTGTAGCCTTTCCAGCGCGCTTCCGCGATCAGGCGGCTGAACAGCACGGTGCCGACGTTCTGGCGCCGCGCCGAAGCTTCCACGCTGAAGGCGACCTCGGGCAGCGAATCGCCCTCGGGCGGATGCAGCTCGGCCGCACCGCGGACCACGCCATCGACGATATAGGCGACAATAACGGTGCCGTCCTCGGCACAGCGGGCGGCGTAACGCTCGATAAAACTGTCGTCGAGAAAACCGTTGAAGCGGTCGTGCCGGCTTTCGGCATCGAGCCTCAGCAGGTGATCGCGCAAAAGCGGCAATTCTTCCTGCTGGCTCAAGGTCCGCACGTAGCCCTGAACGGACTTCGGGCGGTTGGTTATTTCAAGTCCAAAATCTGCTGCGAGTGACAAGTCAAAACTCCTCTTGGTGTCCCTCGAGGAGGCGTTCGAATCCCTAGGCCTCCAATATTGTGCATCGCAACAAACTTTTCAAGACGGGAACCTGCCCAAGTTTCGGGCATCGGAAGCGACTAATTCTTTAATAAAATCAAGCCCCCCGTATTCACACGAGGACCAGCTGGGTCTGCGTCACAACGGCAACCAGCTTGCCGTCCTCGGTCTCCAGCCGGGTGGTCCAGACCTGGGTCCGCCGGCCTCTGTGGATTGGGGTGGCGGTCGCGATTACCGTGGTTCCCTCCTTGGCCCCGCCGATGAAGTTGGTCTTGCTCTCGAGCGTGGTCGTGCCCTTGGCGTCCTCCGGCAGATTGATCACGGTGGCCGCCGCGCCGACGGAATCGGCCAGCGCCATCACCGCGCCGCCGTGAATGGTATGATGAAGCGTGCAGAGATCGGGCCTGACCGTCATCCGCGCCACCACGCGATCCCTCTCGGCCTCGACGAACTCGACGCCCTTGAGTTCGGCAAACGGCATCTTCATTGCTTTAAGTTTATCGAGCGGCGTCATCGGATCTCCTCCCAAATCATTCTGCTCACAGGGTGAATTGCTCTTCGCGGCAAAGCAATGACGTCCGAGGTCGTCATTGCGAGCGCAGCGAAGCAATCCAGAATTTTTCTGCGGATACATTTCTGGATTGCTTCGCTGCGCTCGCAATGACGGGGAGACAGCGTTCGTACCTCACGTCACCGCATTCACCACCTGATACTCCGGCCGCCGCCAAATTTCGCCCGCGATCACTTCTTCGATGAACTCGGCTGCCCGCACGATCTCGCCCTCACCGATATACAGCGGCGTGATGGCAAATCTCATGATGTCAGGCGCGCGGAAATCGCCGATGACGCCGCGGGCGATGAGAGCTTGCATCGCGGCATAGCCGCCGCCGTAGGCGAAGGAGACCTGAGAGCCGCGACGCTCATGCGTGCGCGGCGTAACAAGCTTCAAGGACGGACAGCGGCGTTCGACCTCGGCAATCAGGAGATCGCCGAGGGCCAGCGAGCGGGCCCGGACCTCGGCAATATCGACGCGATCCCAGATGTCGAGCGAAGCTTCCAATGCCGCCATTGCCAGCACCGGCGGCGTTCCCACGCGCATGCGCTCAACGCCACCTGCGGCCGCATAGGCAAGCTCGAACGCGAACGGCTTTGCATGCCCCATCCAACCCGACAAAGCGGCGCGCACGCTGTCGGCGTGGCGCGGCGCAACGTAGAGGAAGGCCGGCGCGCCGGGGCCGGCGTTGATGTATTTGTAGGTGCATCCAGCGGCGAAATCCGCGCCGGTGCCTGCAAGGTCAACCGGCAGCGCGCCGGCCGAATGCGCGAGGTCCCAGACCGTGACGATGCCGAGCGCATGCGCTCTTGCAGTCAGCTTCGCCATGTCGTGGCGCCGTCCGGTGCGGTAATCGACCTCGGTGATGTAGAGCACCGCGATCTCCTCCGACAACGAAGCCTCGATCTCCTCCGGCGCCACCAGGCGCAATTGATGGCCACGGCCAAGGGTCGCGATCAGGCCTTCGGCCATGTAGAGGTCGGTCGGAAAGTTGCCGGTGTCCGATAGAACGACCTTGCGCGACGCGTTCATGTCGAGCGCGGCGGCGAGCGCCTGATAGACCTTGAGCGACAGCGTATCTCCGACCATGACGGAGCCGGCTTCCGCACCGATCAGGCGCGCGATGCGATCGCCGACATGGCGCGGCTGGGCATACCAGCCAGCCGTATTCCAGGCGCGGATCAAGTCATCGCCCCACTCGGCGGTGATGACGCGGCTGACGCGCTCGGCAACGCCAAGCGGCAACGCGCCGAGCGAATTGCCGTCGAGATAGATCACACCGTCCGGCATATGGAACAGCGCTTTGGTGTCGTCGTAGACGCGAAGCTTGGTCATGGAATTCTCTACAGGATCGTGCGCACGCGCCAGAGTTCCGGAAACAGCTCGACCTCCAGCATGCGCTTGAGGTAGCTGACGCCGCCGGTGCCACCGGTGCCGCGCTTGAAGCCGATGACGCGCTCGACCGTCGTCACATGGTTGAAGCGCCAGCGCCGGAAATAGTCCTCGAAATCGACCAGCTTCTCGGCGAGCTCGTAGAGCATCCAGTGCGTTTCCGGCGCCTCGTAGACGATACGCCAAGCCTGCAGCACACCTTCATTGAAGCTATGAGTCTCGCGAACATCGCGCGCCAGCACGGCCGCAGGCATCTTGAGCCCGTTGCGGTCGGCGAGCCGCAGCACCTCGTCATAGAGGCTTGGCGTTGCGAGCTCGGCTTCGAGCAGCTGCGTTGTTTCCAGATCGTGCGCGTGCGGCTTGAGCATGGCGTGGTTGCGGTTGCCGAGCAGGAATTCGATCTGCCGGTATTGCCGCGACTGGAAGCCTGAGGACTGGCCAAGCTGCGAGCGGAAGCGCGTATACTCGCTGGGCGTCATGGTGCGCAGCACGTCCCAGGCGCCGTTGAGCTGCTCGAAGATGCGCGACATCCGTGCCAGCATCTTCATTGCAGGCTGCACCTCATCCTTCGCGATCGAACGGCGTGCGGCGCTGAGCTCGTGGATGGCGAGCCGCATCCACAGCTCGGTGGTCTGATGCTGGATGATGAACAGCATCTCGTCATGGGCTTCCGACAGGGGATGCTGCGCGCCGAGGATCGCGTCCAGCGCCAGATAGTGTCCATAGGACATGCGCCGGGCGAAATCGGTCTCAGCGCCTTCGCTTGCGGGATCGTATTGGCTGGACGTCATGGCAGGCCCTTTCGATCGATCTTCAAGGCCTCGTCAGTCGAGGCCGATCAGGCGCGCGGTGGTGGGCGACGACGGGTCCTTGAGGGCGTCGATCACGGTGAAATGGTTCAGCCCGGGATCGACGACAAGACGCGTCGGCACATCGAAACCAGTCCAGACGTTGGCCATCAGATCGGACTGGCGGATGAATTCGGGCCGCTCGTTGCCACCGACCCAGGCGGTCACCGGCGAAGGCCCGCGCGGCAGATGCAGCGCCGCGCTTTCCAGCGTCGCCTCCTCCATCGTCATGCGCAGGGTGTCGTTCATCCTGGTCTTGAGCAGCGGACGCAGATCATGCAGGCCGCTGATGGACAGCGTGCCGGCGACGCGGTTGTAGACGGCGGGCTCCAGCCGGCTGTCGTCGCACAGCATACGCGTAACGAGATGCCCGCCGGCGGAATGGCCGGCGAGCCGGATCGGGCCCGCGACCAGCGAGGCCGCCTTGGCAATCGCTGTGGTGATTTCCGCCGTAATGTCGGAGATGCGCGCGGCCGGCGTCAGCGTGTAGCTTGGCAGTGCCACCGTCCAGCCGTGATGGCGCGCGCCTTCGGCGAGATCAGTCCATGTCGACTTGTCGAAGCGCATCCAGTAGCCGCCGTGGACGAACACGACGAGGCCCTTGCTGTCGCCGTCGGGCAAGATCAGATCGAGGCGCTGGCGCTCACCGGGGCCATAGGCGATGTCAGCGCGAAACTCCTTCAGCCCGGCGCGATAAGCCGCCGCCCGCTCCGCCCACAGCGCCGGTATCTTGTCCGAGCCCGGGATATGGGCCGAATTGGCGTAGGCGTCATCCCAATCGCGCATCGTGCTTCCTCGACGGACTCAAGGCCTTGTGGACCAGGCGCCAGTCTGCCACCAGCGCGGGCGGCATCCTAGTCTTTCTTTAAGCTTAAAGGATTTGGGCGCCGGTGGATTGGGCAGCCGGAAGATGGTTCGTTCCCCAGGGCGCAGCGCAGCGTGAAACGATGCGCTGCTGAACCGCGGTCCAAATGTGCGGTGACGTGGGTCCTGGCTCTGTCCGGGACACGAGGGCTACCCCTGCTCCACCCCGCACCAATCCGCGATGAACAGCGCCATTGCCTTGGTCGTCTTTTTCAGCGAGTCCAGATCGACATATTCATTGAAGCCGTGCATCTCGCCGCCACTCGCGCCGAAGCACAGGCTCGGGATGCCGTGATTGAGGCCGTAGAAGCGGGTGTCGGTAAGCGCGGTGAAGACGAGGTCTTCGATTTGGCCGCCATAGACGGTGCTGAAGGCCTTGCCGAACGCCGCCTCAGGCGCGGTGGCATTGGTCAGCTCATAGCCTTCCGACAAAAAGCCCGACCATTCGATCTCCGGCGGATTGTTGGCGAGGAAGCGGTGGTTGCGTGCGGCGGCGGCGACACACGCAAGAATCTCCTTCTGGTGCTCGGCGATCGACCAGCCGGGCAACACGGCAATCCGGCAATCGACGTCGCACCAGGCCGGCACGCTGGAGGCCCAGTCGCCGCCCTTGATGATGCCGGGGTTGAAGTTGATGGGATGGTTCAGCGTCTTGAAGTGACGATCGGCTTTCGCGCGCTCGTTCCACTCGATCTCGAGTTTTTGCAGCGCCTGGATCAAATGATAGGCCGCCATGATTGCATTCGCGCCGGAGCCGGCGAAGGCGACATGGGTCGGATGGCCCTTCACGCGCAGGCGGAACCAGATCACGCCCACCTGCGAGCGCACCATCTTGCCGCCGGTCGGCTCAGGAATGAAGCAGGCATCCGCACGATAGCCTCGTTGAAGCGTCGAGAGCGCCCCGACGCCGGTGCTCTCCTCCTCGATCACAGACTGGAAGTGAATCCGCGCCGTCGGCCTCAGGCCCGCGGCCCTGATCGCATCGAGCGCGGAGAGCGCTGCGATGGTGCCCGACTTCATGTCGCAGGCACCGCGACCGAACATCTTGCCGTCCTTGATGACGGGCGAGAACGGCGGGGTGTCCCACAATTCCAGCGGCCCCGCGGGCACCACGTCGCAATGGCCCTGGAGGATCAGCGATTTGCCCGCCTCGGTTTTGGGCCGGTACGTGCCGACCACAGTGCGCGCCTTCGAAAAATCGTGCTCGATGGGCCCGAAGCCGCGCAGATCCTTGAGGTCGTCGACATTGATGTGCCAGTCGTCGACCTCGTAGCCGCGCGCGCGCAGGAGGTCGCCCATCATGTCCTGGCATGGCCCCTCCGCACCGCGCGTCGAGGGGATCGCGACGAAATCGCGTGTGGTCGCGAGCTGGGCTTCGAAGCCGGCATCAACGGCGTCAAGAATCCTCTGCTGCGTTTCGGCATTCATCAGGCAACTCCAATCGGCATTGAGATCATCGATGGAGCGTAAGCTAACCGATTTCAGCCGTTCGGGTACTCTGCAAAATAGGCATCCCGCAATGCGTCTTCGAGCAGCCGGCCCTCCGAATAGCCATTCAGTGTCGCCGGCCGGCTCACGCCGTCGAGCAGCCGCGGGCAAGGTTCCGGCGCACCGAGCACGGTGCGCACCGGGATGCGCTCGGCATAGATCGGCAATTCATAGTCCTCGTCGTCGTCGGCGACACCCTTGGCCCGGATTTTCGCGGAGGCTTCCTCGATCTCCATCGCGATAAAGGAGGTCGCCTTGATCTCCTGCGTGTTGCTCGCCCGCAGGCTGGCGGTGCGATCCGGGAAGAAGCGGTCGACCATCGCGATCACCGCGCGTTCTTTCTCCTCGGGATCGGTGACGAGATAGGCGGTGCCGAATGCCATCACGGCGCGGTAATCGGCCGAGTGATTGAACCCGCAGCGCGCCAGCACCAGGCTGTCGAGATGGGCGACCGTCAGGCACACGCGCTCGCCCAGGGTCTGGTTGCGCAGCATGCGGCTGGCGCTCGAGCCGTGCCAGTACAGTTTCGTCCCTTCGCGCCAGAAGAAAGTCGGCGTGCAATAGGGCTGGCCGTCGATGGCGTAGGAGACGTGGCAGAGCATCGAGGAATCCAGGATGCGATGAACGGTGTCGTGATCGTAGAAGCCGCGGTCGTGACGGCGCTTCACCTGATTGCGCGCGGATGTCGGATAGGAATTCTGGTTCTCGGTCTGGCTCACGGCCGCTCCTGTCGGATTTGAACAATTCCAGAGCAGTTGTATCCGTGGATTTGGTCTGCGATAGTGCCAATTCCATGCGAAAAATTCCGACCAATTCTGTCCCCTCGCCGGCCAAAGCCGAGCTGCCGCTCGATCTCGCAGGCCCGCACATCACGGCTGGCGCCTCGTCGGCGCACCGGCTGTATCAGGCACTGTGCGAGATGATCGTCGGCGGTCTGGTGAAACCCGGCGAGCCGCTGCCGCCGTCGCGCACGCTGGCCAAACAGACCGGCTTTCGGCGCAATGCCGTCGTCACCGCCTATGAGCGGCTGATCGCCGACGGCTTTGCCGACGCAACCGTCGGCTCCGGCACCTTCGTCGCCGCGCGCATCCCCGCGCGCGCGGCCGAGCCGAAGCGGCCCAAGATCAGCGTCGAAACGCCGGGGCAAGGCGCGTTTTCACTCGGCTGCACCCATATCGACGCGCGTGCCGTGCAGCATTTCCGGGCCTTTGTCGGCCGTCGCATGCGCGCCTTCGGCGCGGAGCATCTGCACTATGGCGATCCCCGTGGCAGCCGCGAACTGCGTGCGGCGATCGCCGATCATCTGTTGTCGGCGCGGGGCCTGCGCTGCGATCCCGATCAGATCATGCTGACGTCAGGCACGCTGCACGCGCTGCGCATCTTGCTGAGCGCAATCCTGAAGCCCGAAGATCAGGTCTGGTGCGAGGACCCAGGTTACCCCGCCGCGCGAAAAACCATCGCGCATTGCGGCTATCGTGCCGTCTCCGTTCCCGTCGACGCGCACGGCATGCGTGTCGCCAAAGGCCGCGCAGCGGCGCCGTCCGCGCGCGCAGCCTATGTGACGCCGTCGCACCAGTTTCCGCTGGGTGTGCAGATGTCGATGCCGCGGCGGCTCGAGCTGCTGGACTGGGCCAGGCAGGCCGGCGCCTTCGTGCTGGAAGACGATTACGACAGCGAATTCCGTTACGACGGCGCGCCGCTGATGTCGCTGGCCGGCATCGATCACCTCCAGCGCGTGATTTACATGGGCACGTTCGCCAAGACGTTGTTTCCGGGCCTGCGCATCGGCTATTGCGCCCTGCCCGAGCGCTTGATTGCGGATGTGACCGCGGCGCGGGCTGCGCTCGACCGCTTTCCCGGCACGCTGATCGAGGGTGCGGTGGCCGACATGCTCAATTCCGGCGCGTTCGCGGCGAACCTGAAGCGCGTGCGCAAGCTTTACCGCGAGGCGCGCGACGCGCTGGCCGGGAGGCTCGAAGCCGCATCCGATGGCGTGCTGTCGGTGCCGGTCCCATCACAGGGTCTGCATCTAGTCGCCCGGTTCGATCCCTCGGTCGATCTGTCTGTGGCGGCGAAAGCCAAGCAGGCCGCGGGCGCCGAAGGCTGGCTGTTGGCCGACACCTATTCACGCGCGCGCCCACAGCCCGGTTTCGTGCTGGGATTTTCCGGCCACGCGGTTTCGAAGCTCGTGGCCTCCGCCGAACGACTCGCGCGGGAATCGCGAGCGGCCTTGCGCGCGAGGAGCAAGCCGGCCGGGCGGGCATGACGAACGTTCACTATGAGAATCGGCTGCCGCTCCCTACATTGCGACATCGATGCTGGGAGCTCTCACCATGCTGCTACGCCGCGCGACTTGCCTCTCGCTCCTGATCTTCATCGCACTCGCTGCGACAGCGCGCGCAGGTACCGTCGGACGCGAGCAGGACATCGTCGACCTCAAGCTCGGCCAGCGCGTTCAAGTGGACGACGGAACCTGTCCCGCCGGACAGGTCAAGGAAGTGCGAGGCGCCAAAATGACCGACAAGGGCGTCGCACGGACGAGCATCTGTGTGTCGCGGTTTGGTCCAAAATCAAAGCGATGAGCGCTACTTCGCCGGATCGAACATGCATTGCAGGGTCGGCTTGGCGATCTTGGTGAAGGTCGGGCCGATTTCGGTCTGCTTTGCGGCCGGCACCCAGTCGGTCTCGATCGTCGGCACCCCGGTCTCGCTGATGCCGCGCAGCAGGGCCTCGCGAAGATCGCGATCCTCGACGACGGCGGCAGCATGATCATGCAGGCAGCCGCAGACCTCTTCCGGATGCTCCCACCGTCCGAGCATGCGCGGCGCGCATTGCCTCACGAACTCGGTACGGGGATCGGGTAATCTGGATGGAGAGCGCACCTGCGCCTGAACGGCACTGATCGTCAGAAGGGATATGAACGCCGCAGCGCAGGAACGAACAAGCATGATGGCCTTTATTGGCTGATTTTTCTTGTTGGCGATCAGAAGCGCGCGGCAACCACGATCGGCTGCGGTGCCGGGATCATGATCGGCGAGCCGCTGTACTGGAAAGTACCGATACCCGGGACATTGCCGTCCGGCGAGCCTGCGAACGAGGAGCCGGCGAGCACGAAACCGAAAGCAAGGATGAGGCTGAGCGTGCGCATGAAGTTCTCTCCGAATTCGGTGGCCGGCGTGCGCCGTCGTCGTCGTGAGGTTGATAACCATGGGCGGTTTCGCGCGTGATGCGCCAAAGCCGGAAAATGGTTTCGTCTGCGTGAGAATTGTTTCGTCCCGCTCGAGGCGACGACATATTCCATGGAAAATCTCAATCTTTTCAGATGGGTCGTGCGGTCACCCAATGTAGCTTGGCAGGTTCCGGCGAGCTCGGATGCGCCGCGGAACGCCGGCGCCGTCATGATCCCGCCTCACACCCTTCACATGCGTTTTACGTTTTTCTGCTGAAGAGAAGCCGAACGAAGGCTGGGTCCTGTCGAACCGGGGGCGCTTCGACTGCGACCCAAGCTATCGAGACCGAGGACGCCCGAGCATCGCCGAGCGTGTTCATGTGAGGAACAGCCATCATGACCGCGCAGAATCGCGCAACGACGCGCGATGCGGACCAACGAACGGACCGCCGGGAGCAACGACCTGTTCACAGCCATTCGCCTGGCGAAATGGCGCTACAATCGAGCCGGGGCTTTGAGGCCACGCCGCAGTCATTCGTGCGGCTGACCGGCTCGCATCTTGCAAAACCGCGCGCCATCCGCGCTGACATCATCGAGTGAACGCAAACCCCTCACTGAGTGCACGCGAGAGCGTCACTGAGTGAACGCAAGAGCGTCACTGAGTGAAGAACTCTCCGCACTTCTGGACGTTGGCGTCCGCCGGTCCCCACGGCATGACCGGCACGGTCGAGGTCGAGTTCTTCGGCGAACCCTCGATCAGCCTGTCCGAATAGACCATGTAGACCAGCACGTTGCGCTTCGCGTCACAGCCGCGCACGATCTGCATCTTCTTGAAGAACAGCGAGCGGCGCTGGCGGAACATGTCGTCGCCCTGCTCCATCTTGTTCTTGAACTTGATCGGGCCGACCTGACGGCAGGCGAGCGAAATGTCCGAGACTTCCTCGGCAAGGCCCAGCCAGCCCTTGAAGCCGCCCTTCTCCGGCACCGTAAAATGACAGGCCACGCCCTCGACTTCAGGATCGTCGAGGCCGTAGGTCGCAAGCTTGTCGTTCGGGCTCATCCATTTGAACACGGTCGAGCGGCGAAAGATCAGATCCGGCTCGTCGGCGGCGAAGGCGGACGCTGCCGGCACGGTCAACGCCATGAGGAATAAAGCGAGGCCTTTCAAGCGGATGCTGGAAAGACTGCGGAAACGAGATGACATGAACCTCTCCGGTAACAACTTCCAGCAATGTAGGGATGAGGCGACCGATCAGGAAGACGA
Source organism: Bradyrhizobium sp. Kon56 (assembly GCF_055807635.1). Taxonomy (NCBI): domain Bacteria; kingdom Pseudomonadati; phylum Pseudomonadota; class Alphaproteobacteria; order Hyphomicrobiales; family Nitrobacteraceae; genus Bradyrhizobium; species Bradyrhizobium sp. Kon56. Next base: position 22,026 of record NZ_JBVVOU010000005.1, read on the forward strand.
CCGGCAAGCCGACACGGCCGCCGTTTACCGCTCCGTGAGGCTTTTTTGCTACGCTTTGGACAAATGTAGCTGATGGCAGAACCGCCATGCTGGTGAACGCGTATCCCCTCTGAGAGACTAACATCTGATTTGGATTATGGATTCGAGGATGAACAGCGTGAACGGGGCCGGTTTTTCTGCCAAGCCGACGCGGCTTTGGCAGGTCGCCATTTTGGCGGCGGCGGGTGCGATCGGCACGGCAAGCCAGGCGGACGCAGCGTTTTATTACTGGACGGACTATTCCGACGGGTCCTACGGGCGCCAGGAGCGCCATCTCGACGTCCCGCGCCAGAAACCGCAGAAGCGCGGTGCGGTCGGCAAAAAAGACCTTGTTGCCGAAAAAGAAGCCGGCACCAAACCGCAAGGTCCTCTCGTCATCGTCGTCTCGATCGACCGGCAGAAGGTCACGGTCTACGACAGCAAAGGCGTGTTCGCGGAATCCCCGGTTTCGACGGGCATGAAGGGCCATTCGACGCCGATGGGTGTGTTCAGCGTCATCCAGAAGCACAAATTCCACCACTCCAACATCTATAGCGGCGCGCCGATGCCGTACATGCAGCGGATCACCTGGTCGGGCGTTGCCATGCATGCCGGCGTGCTGCCGGGCTATCCAGCCTCGCACGGCTGCATCCGCATGCCGATGGCGTTCGCGGTGAAGATGTGGAACTGGACCAGGATGGGCGCGCGCGTGATCGTTTCGCCCGGTCAGATGTCGCCGCAGAAGTTCTCACATCCGCTGCTTGCCTCGCTGCGCGTGCCACCGCAACCCGCGGCCAGCCTCGAGCCGCAGACCAATGCCGGCGACAAGGCCGACAAGGGCACAGCCAATACCGCGGCCACCGAAGCAAAGCCGGTTGAAACGAAAACCGCCAGCGCCGACGGCGTGCCCGAGCTGCGCTCGTCGGTCGGCCACACCGTGATGTCGGACGTGACCACCGGATATGCCCCAGCCCGCGAGGAGGCCCCGGCATCGGCCGACAACACCGAGACAACGGCAAAGCCCGAGACCAAGCCCGCTGAGGCGGCGGACGCGGCCAAGCCAGAGGCCGGAGACGCCGCGCAGCCCGCGAACACTGAAGCGAAGCCTGTCGACGCCGCGGAGACGCCGAAGTCCGAACTCGCGAAGACATCCGATGCACCGGCCGCGGCGCCAGCGCAGGCGGCCACGACCGACGTCAAGAAGGACGAAACCCGCGTTGCCGATCCGGCGCCCGTGGCAAAACCTGAAGCGCCCAAGCGAGCGGGCCAGATCGCGGTCTTCATCAGCCGCAAGGATTCCAAGCTCTACGTGCGGCAGAACTTTGCGCCGCTGTTCGAGGTGCCTGTCACAATCGCCGCGAGTGATCGGCCGCTCGGCACGCATGTCTTTACCGCCGAAATCGACAAGGCCGATTCCAATGCGCTGCATTGGTCGGTGGTGTCCTTGCCAGTGTCGGTCCGTTCTGCCGCGCGCGAAGATGACGGCCGCGTGACAGGCCGCCAACGTGGCGCGGCGGTGATTCCCGTCGCCGTAAAGCCTGTGGTCCCGCCGGACAGTCCAGCCGAGGCCCTGGACCGCGTCTCGATCCCGGCCGACACGATCGCGAGGATCAACGAAATGCTGACATCGGGCGGCTCGATCATCGTCTCCGACCAGGGCATCAACCAGGGCGAGACTGGCGAAGGCACCGATTTCATCGTCCGCCTGTACTAACGCGCCTCATCGCGGCAGATAACGCCGTGTTGACGACGCCGCTCGCACCGACGGGGTAACATGCGCCCCGGATCATTTCGGGGGACGCCGTTATGATGAACCGCAGGACCATACTCATCGCCGCCTTTGCAGGCACGCTGGCGCCGGCGACGCGTGCACTGGCGGATGGCGGCATGAGCCGAATTTCCGCCTACGCCTTCTCTTTCCCGGCATTGTCAGGCGACGACATCCGCCTTGCGGCCTTCACTGGCAGGCCGCTGCTGGTGGTGAACACCGCTTCGCTCTGCGGTTACACGCCGCAATATGCCGGCCTGCAAGACATCTGGAGCGAGTTTCGCGAACGCGGCCTCACCGTCATTGGCGTGCCCTCCAACGATTTCGGCGGACAGGAGCCCGGCGGCACCAGTGAGATCTCGGAAACCGCCCACCACCAATACGGCGTTACCTTCCCCATCGCGGCCAAGGCCATCGTGGTCGGTGCAAAGGCGCATCCATTCTACAAATGGGCGGCAGAGGCGCGCCCGCGAGAAGTTCCGCGCTGGAACTTCCACAAATATCTGATCGGCCGGGACGGCTATATCGCCGATGTCTTTGCATCCGCGGTCGAACCGACAGACACGCGGATCAAGACGGCGATCGCCAAGGCGCTGGCCGACACTTGACGCCACGCGTCCCCAACCCGGTTGGGCACAATTGGGCTGGCGCGCCAAACAGCCGTTGCAATGGCGAGGGCCCACCATCTAGGCTAGGATTGTTATGGGCAGGATGGTTTTGCCGAAGGCGAAAAGCCGCGGCGGAACAACGGGATCAATCTCGAGGACAACACCATGCGTGTGGCGGCAGGACTGATATTGGCAAGCGCGATGTCTCTGGCGATGACGGGCGCGGCATGGTCGCAGACCCCGGCTGCAAAGCCCGCCGCCGCGACGCAGGCCGCACCGGCGGCAACACCGGCTGCGGCTGCGCCCGCTGCAGCTCCCGCACCCGCTCCTGCAGCAGCCGCCGCGCCGGCGGGCTTCGTCAATCCTCCGCCGCCTAAGCAGGCGCCCCAGCCCGCCCGCGCAGCCTGCAACACGCCGGGCGCGCTTGGGGTCGCCCGCACCGTCGAGATCGACACCACGGGCGGTCCTGGCTTCGGCTTCGAGCATTTCAAGGAGCTCGATTTCCTGCGCGACCACGAAGTGGTGCTGACCTTCGACGACGGCCCCTGGCCCAAGAACACGCCCGCGGTGCTGAAGGCGCTCGCCGACGAGTGCACCACCGGCATCTTCTTCTCGATCGGCAAGCACGCGACCTACGAGCCGGAGATCCTGAAGCAGGTCTACGCGGCCGGCCATACCGTGGGCACCCACACCTGGTCGCACGCCAACCTCAACAACAAGAAGCTCACGGAAGCGCAGCGCAAGGAAGAGATCGAGAAGGGTCTTTCCGCGGTGAAATGGGCGCTCGGCGGCATTTCGCCCTCGCCTTTCTTCCGCTTCCCGGCGCTCCAGCATCCGCCGGAGATGGTCACCTATCTCGGCAACCGCAACACAGCGATCTTCTCCTGCGACATCGACTCCTTCGACTTCAAGGCCTCGAAGCCCGAGAAGGTGATCGAGACCGTCATGAAGAAGCTCGACAGCAAGGGCAAGGGCATCATCCTGATGCACGACTTCCAGAAGCACACTGCGGAAGCCCTGCCCGAATTGCTCAAGCGCCTGAAGGCCGGCGGTTACAAGGTGGTGGCGATGCGCGCCAAGTTCCCGGCCTCGACGCTGCCGGAATACGACCAGGAACTGCTCAAGGACGTCAAGCTGCCGACGGTGAGCACCCGGCCGGTCAACAGCGTCGTGACAACGGTTTCCGAATAGCCGCGCCCTTGTCCTTTCGGATCGAAGGCTACGTCATCGTCTCCGCGGACGGCATGCTCGCGGACGCCGACCATGTCATGCCCGACAGCCTGAAGTTCGAAGGCGACAAGCTGTTCTTCGAGCAGGCGCTCGATCGCGCCGCGCTGATCGTGCACGGCCGTCACTCGCATGAGCAGCAGCCGAATTCACCCAAGCGCAAGCGCCTGATCCTGACCCGCAAGATCCAGACTCTGACCGTCGATCCCGAGATGCCGAACGCGACCTTGTGGAATCCGGCTCACACCAGCTTTGAGGACGCCTGTGCGTTCGCCGATGTCGCTTCCGGCACCGTCGCAATCATCGGCGGCCCCGTCGTGTTCGACATGTTCATGGATCGCTACGATACGTTCTGGCTGTCGGAAGCCCCGCACCTTCGGCTGCCCCGCGGCGAGGGCTGTTTTGTCGAAGTACCGGGGCGCACGCCTCAGGAGGTGCTGGCCTCACACGGGATGAAGCCGGGCGCGCCGTATCTGCTCGACGCCGCGCATGACGTGACGGTGACGCCATGGCGCAGGACGTAGTGGCTTAACCTTTATACGTCCCCGTAGGCCGCTTCGGCCGGACGCGTGGCGCGCCCGTAGCCCATGATCATGAACAGGGCGCCGATGATCGACAGGTTCTTGAGCGCGTCGACCAGCATCTTGCCGTTGTCAGGCGGCACCTGGTTCCAGAAGTCGTAGAACAGGAAGGTCGCGACCGCGACATAGATAATCATCAGCATCGCGAAGAAGCGCGCGCCGAAATTCAGCGCGATCATCACGCCTGCGATGATCTCGAGCACGCCGACTGCGATCGCCAGCAGTTGCGGCGTGGTCATGGCCGTCGCCGTCTCGATCTGCTTGGCGTAAGGCGCGATCATGTCGGGCATCACGACCTTGGCGGCGATGAAATCAACGGTCGCCTGCATGGCAAACAGTCTTGCCGCACCCGTGTAGATGAACAGCACGGCGAACAGGATCCGCCCGAAAGTTACGAACGCTGGCATGATCGGCCTCTTTGCTCAGGCTTTTGAATTCTCGCGAAAGCACTTCGCGATTATGAAGATACATTCGCCGGTTTACAAACGGGGAAATGGCTAACTGCGAGCAATTCAAAGTTGGTGGCCCGGCACTGCACCTTCTCTCCTCGCGGGAGAAGGTGGCGCGAAGCGCCGGATGAGGGGTCGCGCTCTGCAATTCAACCGTGAGAAATGTGCGCGCGGAAGCAACCCCTCACCCGTCTCGCCGCTCCGCGGCGAGCCACCCTCTCTCACAAGGGGAGAGGGGAAGGCCACGCAGCGGCCTACGTAAACAACGTCGGCTGCTGCCGCGACGCGCGCTCCTGCGCTTCCACCACAGCCACTGCGGTCATGTTGAGGATGCCGCGCGCCGTTACCGACGGGGTGAGGATGTGAGCCGGGCGCGCCGGGCCGATCAGGATCGGCCCGACGGGGAGCGCGTCCGCCAGCGACTTGATCATCTGATAAGCGACGTTGGCGGTGTCGAGGCTTGGCATGATCATGATGTTGGCTTCGCCCTCGAGCTTGGAGTGCGGCAGCACCATTTTGCGCGCGGCGGCCGAGAGCGCGGTGTCGCCTTGCATCTCGCCGTCGGCCTCGAGTTCCGGATGCTTCTCCTTCAGGAGCTGGGTCGCCCGGCGCATCTTGCGCGAGGATTCCGTGTCGTAGCTGCCGAAATCCGAATGCGAGACGAAGGCGATCTTCGGCTTGATGTTGAAGCGTTGGACGTGGACCGCCGCGAGCGAGGCGATCTCGGCGAGCTCTTCGGCGCTCGGATTGGGCCGCACCTGGGTGTCGGCGATGAAGAAGGCGCCCTTGCTCGTGATCAGCAGCGCCAGCGCCGCATAGTCGCTGATTCCCGGGGTGAACCCGACGATCTCGCGAACATGGCGCAGATGGCTCATGTAGCGGCCCTCGACGCCGCAGAGCATGGCGTCCGCCTCTCCGCGCACCACCGCGAGCGCCGCGATGACGGTGTTATTGGTGCGCACCACCGTGCGCGCCGCATCCGGCGTCACGCCGCGGCGGCCGGCGACCTCGCCATAGGACTGCACGTAGGAGCGGTAGCGCGGATCGTCCTCGGGATTGACCAGGTCGAAGTCCCTGCCGGCCTTGATAGACAGGCCGAAGCGCTCGATGCGGGCCTCGACCACCGACGGACGTCCCACCAGGATCGGCATCGCCAGCTTCTCTTCCAGCACCACCTGGGTGGCGCGCAGCACGCGCTCATCCTCGCCTTCGGCGTAGATCACGCGCACCGGTTGGGTCTTGGCCTTGGCGAACATCGGCTTCATGACGAGGCCGGAGCGGAAGGCGAAGCGCTCGAGCAACGCGGTGTACTCGTCGAAATTGGTGATGGGCCGGGTCGCAACGCCCGATTCCATCGCGGCCTTCGCCACCGCCGGCGCGATGCGCAGGATCAATCTCGGATCAAAGGGACTCGGGATCAGCGAGCCCGGGCCAAACCCTTGCGTCTCGCCGGTATCGAAGCCTTGCGCGACCGCATCGGACGGCGCCTCGCGCGCGAGCTGCGCGATGGCCTCGACGGCGGCGTGCTTCATCTCCTCGTTGATCGCGGTGGCGCCGACATCGAGCGCGCCACGGAAGATGAAGGGAAAGCACAGGACGTTGTTGACCTGGTTCGGATAGTCGGAGCGGCCAGTGCAGATCATGGCGTCGGGACGGGCTTTGCGCGCCTCCTCCGGCATGATCTCCGGCGTCGGATTCGCGAGCGCCATGATGAGCGGCTTGTCGCCCATCGCCTTGGCCATCTCGGGCTTGAGCACGCCCGGTGCGGAGAGGCCGATAAAGATGTCGGCGCCGCCGATGACGTCGGCGAGCGTGCGCTTGTCGGTCTTCTGCGCATAGACCGCCTTCCAGCGGTCCATCGTGGTGTTGCGGCCTTCGTGAACAAGGCCGTCGATGTCGCAGACCCAGATGTTCTTGCGCTGCGCCCCCATCGACACCAGCAGGTTCAGTGTCGCAAGCGCTGCGGCCCCTGCCCCCGATGCGACGATCTTGACGTCCGACAGGTTCTTGCCGTTCAGGCGCAGACCGTTGGTGATCGCGGCGGCGACGATGATCGCGGTGCCGTGCTGGTCGTCGTGAAAGACCGGGATCTTCATGCGCTCCTTGAGCTGCGCCTCGATCTCGAAGCATTCCGGTCCGCGGATGTCCTCGAGATTGATGCCGCCGAAGGTCGGCTCGAGCGCGGCCACGGTCTCGACCACGCGTTCGATGGTGTCGGCCGCGATCTCGATGTCGAACACGTCAATGCCGGCGAATTTCTTGAACAGGACCGCCTTGCCCTCCATCACCGGCTTCGAGGCCAGCGGGCCGATATTGCCGAGGCCGAGCACGGCGGTGCCGTTCGAAACCACGGCAACCAGATTGGAGCGTATCGTCAGCGTCGCCGCTTCCGCGGGGTTCTTGGCGATCTCCATGCAGGCGGCGGCGACGCCGGGGGAATAGGCCAGCGCGAGGTCGCGCTGGTTGGCGAGCGGCTTGCTCGCCTGGATCTCGAGCTTTCCGGGGCGCGGCAGCCGATGATAGGCCAGCGCCGCCTGGTGGAGATCATCAGAATAGGACGACATGCGGTGTCTTGCCTCGCGTTACCGGCCTCAAACTACGTTGTCCTGACCGGCCCGCCTTCGGGTGGTATTTCCGGGTCATGGAAACGGGATGAAGCACGTCGGGCGGCCCGGTGGCAACATCCGATTGCGGCCCCATCAACAGGCCGCGCGGTCAAATATCTGATAGCGCTCGCTTTCTCTGGACCGCGCGTTGCTTTGCGAATATGGCAGGTTGCGTGCTGCAACGCGAGCAACTGGAGCTGGGAATGAAGCGAATCCTGATCGGCTTCATCGTCGTGGCCGTGGTGGCGGCGGGCGGATGGTTGGGCTTCAGCTTCTACGCAAAACATCGCGTCACCGCCGAGGTGGAGACCGCGTTCGAGCAAATCCGCAAGCAAGGCGGCAAGGCTAGCTACGGCAAGATCGCCTTCGATCTGCCCACGCGCACCCTCACGATCGAGGACATCGCGGTTACGCCGGGCAAGGCACCGCAGGCGCAGATCAGGATCGCCGCCATCAAGGGCACGGGCGTTCGCCAGATCGACGAAACAAGGATCTCGGCCGACGCCGTCGACATCACCGGGCTCGAGGTTACGCTGGACCAGATCGGCGCTGCCAAGCTGAAGGTCGCGTACAAGATCCCGCACCTGGTCATGCGCGACTATGCCGGTCCTGTTCAGGCGGGTCAGGTGCCGGCGGACAGCTCGCTGGTCGATATGTACCGCTACGTGCTCGGCCAATATGCGAGTGTCGCTGCATCGTCGCTCACGGCTCCGACCCTCACGATCAGCTTCGATTCCCGCGCCGCCGGCAGCGGCGAGGTCACCTATTCCGGACTGGCGATCCAGAACCTAAAGCACGGCAAGATCGACGGGATGAAGTCGGACCGCGCCGTGATCTCGGTCGACGTGAAGCAACCCGGCAAGACGGACAAGCTGACGGGTGAATCGTCGAACATCATCGTCAACGATTTCGACGCGACCGCGATCATCGCCGCGCTCGATCCGCAGACGGCCAGCGACGACAGCTATCGCCGGGTCTATCGGCAGGTCTCGACGGGCCCCTATGCGCTCAAATCGGCACAGGGGATGCGAGTGGATGTCGACGGGTTCACCATGGAAGACATCGCCGTCCAGCCGTCGCAATTCCGGCTGGCCGAGATATTTGCCGCGCTGCCACGGGATCAATCGGCCCCGCCGACTCCGGCGCAGGCACGCGAGCTGCTGGAGAAGCTCGCCGGAGTTTATGAGGGTCTTCGCATCGGTAAGGCCGAAATCGGCAAGATGTCGGTCGGCACGCCGCAAGGAACGGCCACGGTTGGTGCCATCCGATTTCGCGACGGCGAGTTCGCGGTCGAAGGCGTCGACGCGCCGTCTCCGCAGGGACAGTTCAAGATGGAGCGCTTTGCGCTGAAGTCCTTCAGCACGGCGAGTTTGATGCGCTGGGCAGCAAGCCTCACCACTGCCGGGCGGGCGCCCTCGCCGGATCAGATGCTCGGGCTGTTCGGCGTGCTCGCAGGCGCGGAGATCAAGGGCGTGACGGCGCCGTTCAAGACCACCAATAAGCTGGTCATGATCGACACACTGAGCCTGGACTGGGGGCAGCTGGTCGGCTCGATCCCGAGCAAGGCGCATGTGGTTGCCAAATTTGTCACGCCAGCCGATCCATCCGGTCCAAAACAGCTTCCATTGATTGCCAGCGGGATCGACAAGCTCGCGATCGACCTCGATCTCGGCGCTGCCTGGACCGAACAGTCCAACAGCTTCGCTCTGACGCCCGCGACCCTCGACATCGGAGGCATCGCAAGAGCGCAACTGCGTATGGCGCTCGGCAACGTACCACGCGAGGTGTTTTCGGCCGATCCGGCCCAGCTCATGGGCCAGGCGGCCCGGATCGAGGCGGGCACGCTCGAATTCTCATTGCGCGACAGCGGCGTCATCGATCTCGTCGCGGCGCAGTTCGCGCGCATGCAGAATGTCAGCCGCGATACCGCACGCCAGGCGCTCGTCGAAAGCATCAAGGCTAAACGCGAGCAAGTTGCTTCCGCCAATCCGGATGCGAACGCGGCCGTGGACGCGATCGCCCGCTTCGTCGAGACGCCGAGCCAGACGCTTTCCATCAAGCTGTCCCCGCGCGCCAAGGGACCGCTGATGCAATTGATGCAGCTCTTGCAAACCGACCCACAGAGCGCGCTTGCGCAGTTCAGGATCGAGGCGTCGACGGGGCTGTAGGGAACGACGCTGCGCGCGGGGATGGCAGTTGGACCGGCGAAAATCCCTCCCCGTCATTGCGAGCGAAGCAAAGCAATCCAGAGTCACTCCGCGGAAAGATTTTGGATTGCTTCGCTTCGCTCGCAATGACGCTGTGGAGACAGCCTCACTTCTGCGGCAGGCTCACCTTCACGTGCAGCTCGCGGAGCTGCTTGGGGCTGGGCTCCGACGGTGCGCCCATCAGGAGGTCCATGGCCTGCTGGTTCATCGGGAACAGCGAGACCTCGCGCAGATTGTTGGTGCCGCACAAGAGCATGACGATGCGGTCGACACCGGCGGCCATGCCGCCATGCGGCGGGGCGCCGTACTGGAAGGCGCGGTACATGCCGCCGAAGCGATCGACGACTTCCTGCTCGCCATAGCCGGCGATCTCGAACGCCTTCACCATCGCTTCCGGCAGGTGGTTGCGGATGCCACCCGAGGCGATCTCGTAGCCGTTACAGGTGATGTCGTACTGGAACGCCTTGATGGTCAGCGGGTCCTGGCCCTTCAAGGCATCGAGACCGCCCTGCGGCATCGAGAACGGGTTGTGCGAGAAGTCGACCTTCTTGTCCTCGTCGTTGTACTCGTACATCGGGAAGTCGACGATCCAGGCCAGCTCGAACCGCTCCTTGTCGGTGAGGTTCAACTCCTCGCCGACCTTGTTGCGGGCCAACCCTGAAAATTTCCAGAACTTGTCGGGATCGCCGGCGACGAAGAAGGCGGCGTCGCCTTCCTTCACGCCGATCTGCGCGCGGATCGCGGCGGTGCGCTCAGCACCGATGTTGTTGGCAAGCGGACCGGCACCTTCGCCGCCCTCGCGCCACATGATGTAGCCGAGGCCGGGCTGACCTTCGCCCTGCGCCCAGGAGTTCATGCGGTCGCAGAAGGCGCGCGAGCCGCCACCCGGCGCCGGGATCGCCCAGACCTGGTTCTTGGGGTCCTCCAACATGCGCGCGAACACCTTGAAGCCGGAGCCGCGGAAGTGTTCGGAGACGTCCTGCATCTCGATCGGGTTGCGCAGGTCCGGCTTGTCGCTGCCGTATTTGCGCAAGGCTTCCGCGAACGGAATCCGGCGCCAGCCCTTGGTCACCGGCTTGCCCTTGGCAAACTCCTCGAACACACCCGTGATGACAGGCTCCATCGCGGCGAAGACATCGTCCTGCGTGACAAAGCTCATCTCGACGTCGAGCTGGTAGAACTCGCCCGGCAGACGATCCGCGCGTGGATCCTCGTCGCGGAAGCAGGGCGCGATCTGGAAGTAGCGATCGAAGCCCGACATCATCAAGAGCTGCTTGTACTGCTGCGGCGCCTGCGGCAGGGCATAGAACTTGCCGGGATGAATGCGCGACGGCACCAGGAAGTCGCGCGCGCCCTCCGGCGAGGACGCGGTCAGGATCGGCGTGTTGAACTCGAAGAAGCCCTGCCCCTCCATGCGCCGACGCATCGACTTGATGATTTCGACGCGCGTCATGATGTTCTGGTGCAGCTTCTCGCGACGCAGATCGAGGAAGCGGTACTTCAGGCGGATGTCTTCAGGATATTCCTGGTCGCCGAACACCGGGAGCGGCAGGTCGCCGGCCGGGCCCAGCACCTCGATCTCGCTGACATAGATCTCGATCTTGCCAGTCGGCAGATCGTCATTGTCGGTGCCTTCGGGGCGGCGACGGGCCTTACCGTCCATCCGCACCACGAATTCCGAACGCAGCTTTTCGGCCTGCGAGAACGCCGGCGAGTCCGGATCGACTACGCACTGGGTCAGGCCGTAATGGTCGCGCAGGTCGATGAACAGCACGCCGCCATGGTCGCGAACGCGATGGACCCAGCCTGAAAGGCGGACCGTCTCCCCGATGTTGCTCTCGCGGAGCGCGCCGCATGTATGTGACCGGTAGCGATGCATGGTCGTCCCAAATTCAATGTCGGAGGATCGAATCGAACCGCCGAAACGGCAGGTTCAAAGTTGCGGCAGGGTTTACCTCGGCAGGACGGGGGCGGCAACCAAGGGAACGGCCCGTTTTCGGCTGGAAGTGGCCATTTTTGCCCAATCTCGGCTCAAGCCTTTGCCATCAGGCGTTCCACGCCTATCTTGAGGCCATGACAGTCCATTTCCCGTTCCAGAACTCCTATTCGGCGCTGCCGGACAGCTTTTTCGCCCGGGTCGCACCGACGCCGGTGGCAGCGCCCCGGCTGATCAAGCTGAACCGGCCGCTGGCGGTCCAGCTCGGGCTGGATCCTGATGTGCTGGAAACCCCTGAGGGCGCCGAAATCCTGGCCGGCAAGACGGTTCCCGCCGGCGCCGATCCGATCGCCATGGCCTATGCCGGCCACCAGTTCGGGCAATTCGTTCCGCAGCTGGGCGACGGACGGGCGGTCCTGCTCGGCGAGGTCATCGACAAGGACGGCATCCGCCGCGACATCCAGCTCAAGGGCTCCGGTCCCACCCCATTCTCCCGCCGCGGCGACGGCCGTGCCGCGCTCGGGCCGGTGCTGCGCGAATACATCGTCAGCGAGGCGATGTTCGCATTGGGCATCCCCACCACGCGCTCACTCGCTGCCGTCGTCACCGGCGAGCACGTCATCCGCGAGACCGCGCTGCCCGGCGCGGTCCTGACCCGCGTCGCCTCGAGCCATATCCGCGTCGGCACCTTCCAGTTCTTCGCCGTCCGCCGCGACACCGATGCCATTCGCCGGCTCGCCGACCACGTCATCGCCAGGCACTATCCGGAGCTGCTCGGCGCCGAGCGGCCCTATCACGCGCTGCTCGGTGGCGTCGTCGCACGCCAGGCCGATCTGGTCGCACGCTGGCTGCTGGTCGGCTTCATCCACGGCGTGATGAACACCGACAACTCATCGATATCAGGCGAGACCATCGATTACGGTCCGTGCGCCTTCATGGACGCCTACAATCCGTCGCAAGTGTTTTCCTCGATCGACGAGATGGGCCGCTACGCCTATGCCAACCAGCCGCGCATCGCGCTGTGGAATCTGACCCGGCTTGCCGAATGCCTGCTGCCGCTGTTTTCCGAGGATCAGGAAAAGGCGGTCGCCGAGGCCCAGGACATTCTTGGCGCCTTCTCCGACACGTTCAGCGACGCCTATCAGGCGGGCCTGCGCAAGAAAATCGGCCTGTTCACGGAGCGCGACGGCGACGACGCGCTGATCCAGGACCTGCTGGACGCCATGGCCAAGAACCAGGCCGACTTCACCCTCACCTTCCGCAAACTCGGCGACGCCGCTGGCGATCCGGCTGCTGGCGATGCACGCGCGCAATTCATGGACCCCGCGGCGTTCGACGAGTGGGCCAGGCGCTGGCACGAGCGCACGGCGCTGGAGCCGCAAACCGCAGCCGAACGGCAAGCCGCCATGCACGCCGTCAACCCGATGTTCATCCCGCGCAACCACCGCGTCGAGGCCGTGATCCAGGCCGCGGTCAACGATGACGACTACACGCCGTTCGAGGAATTCGTGAAGGTGCTGGCTAAACCGTTCGAGGGCCAGCCGGGCTATGCAGCCTACGCCGATCCGCCGCTGCCGGAGCAGCGGGTGCTGCAGACGTTCTGCGGGACGTGAGGCAAGCTCGGTGCGCACGGTGGACGAGCCGAAGGCATAATCCAGATGCCGGGGTGCCGAAACCGTTTGTTCAAGACGATCATTCGCTCAGATCGTTACCACGATCTTGCCGAACTGCTCGTTTGACTCCAGAAAGCGATGCGCTTCGACGATCTCCTCAAACTGAAACGTTTTGGCGATGATCGGTTGCAATGCACCGTCCCGCAGCCCGTCGAGGATGAAGGTCTTCGCGTTAGCAAGCCGCGCGGGGTCGCGGATGATCTCGTGCACGAGATAGCCGCGCAGCGTCAGGCTCTTGGTCAGGACGTTGACCAGCGGAAACGGCGTTGGCTCTGGGCTCAGGCCGCCATATTCGATGAGAACGCCACCCGGCGACATCGCGGCGGTGAGCGGCCCAAATATGGGACCGCCGACCGCGTCGAACACCACGCGAACGCCGTTTGAGCCGACAATGTCCTGCAGCCGTGACCGGATGTCCTCTTCCACGGAGGCGATAACGTCGGCGGCGCCAGCATCGCGCAGGGCCTGCCGCTTGATCGAGGTTCGCGTCACTGCAATCGGGATCGCACCGATCCGGTTCGCGATCTGAATCGCTGCAAGCCCGACGCTACTCGACGCCGCGGTGATGACTACGGACTCCCCTCGCTCCAGCCCAGCAATATCGACCAGAGCGCCGAACGCCGTCAGATATTGCATCCATACCGCGGCCGCGGCGTCGAAGCCGAGCTCGGGCGGGTGCTTAACGACGAACTCCGCCGGAAACGTGACGAGCTCGCCATAAGCCGGCCATCGCACCATCGACACGGGCGGCACGATGCTGACGACCTCGCCCGGCGAGAAGCCGCTCACGCCTTCGCCGATCGCCTCGACGATGCCGGCGGCCTCGAGACCGAGGCCGGACGGAAAGGTCGCGGTCTCGATATAGGTCCCCTTCCGCAAGAGCGCTTCCGCGCGATTGAGCCCGAGGGCCTTGACCCTGATCTGCACCTCGCGCCTCCCTGGCGGCGCGACGTCGACGGTCTCGATGCGCAGCACCTCGGGGCCACCATGTCTGCGGAAGCGAACGACGCGCGCCATGAACACACTCCAAAATAATTGAATTCAATGGACCTATGCCAACCGGGCGGCGCCGGATAAAGCGTGCGGAGAGGTGAACAGTCGAAACCAGGAGTTTGCAATCATGGACCGCCTGACCAGCATGGCCGTCTTCGTCAAGGCGGTGGATGTGGGCTCGTTCGCCGCTGCCGCCGATGCGCTCGAAATGTCGGGGCCAATGGTCGGCAAGCACGTTCGTTTCCTCGAGGAGCGCCTGGGCGTCCGCCTCCTCAACCGCACCACACGGCGCCAGAGCCTGACCGAGACTGGCCAAGCCTACTACGAGCGCTGCCGCACTGTGCTCGCTGAAGCCGTGGCCGCCGACGCCGTCGCTTCCGATGAATTGTCCGAGCCGCGTGGCCGGCTCCGCGTGACCATGCCCGCCCTGCTGGGCCGGCACTGCATCGCCCCCTTGCTGATGAAGCTCGCGCGACGATATCCCCATCTGGAGCTCGATCTCTCGTTCGGCGACCCGATCGCTGACATCATCGAGGGCCGCTATGATCTTGCGATCCGGACCGGCGATCTACACGATCAATCCGGCCTGATGACGCGGCGCATCGCAAGCCAGCGCATGGTGGTGTGCGGCACGCGCTCGTACTTGCGCGCCAACGGCAAGCCGAAATCGCTCGACGATCTTGCCCAGCATCAGGCGATCATCTATCGCCGCTCCGGACGCGTCCGGCCGTGGCTGTTTCCCCGCGAGGGCCAGCCTCCGAGCGAAATCGTGCCGGCGGGAAGGCTCAGGCTCGACGATCTCGACGCGATCGCGGACGCCGCGTCACAGGGGATGGGACTGGCCTGGCTGCCATACTGGCTAGTCCGCGAACGCCTGCGCGCCGGTAGACTCGTCACTCTGTTGAGCGGTCAGCCGGGATTTCTCTACGACTGTCACGCGCTCTGGCCACGCTCGTCCCGGATGCCGCCGAAAGTTCGCGCCGCCGTGGACGCCTTGGCGACCGCCCTGCCGAAGCTCATGACCTGACGCCGGATGCCGTGACGCCTGCATAGCATGCCGCGGCCGTTAACCCCCCGTCCACCATCCGGCCCGACCCGCCGCCGGTAACCACGAGAATTAACAGACCCTCAATTCGCCCCCGACAAGTTTAGCAATGTTGCTGGGGGATTTTGCCGTGGATCTGTTGGTTTTCGAGTTCCTGGGGCTGGCGCTGGTCGCCATGTGCGTGGTCGTGGTGGCACTGCCCTGCGCGCGCAAACCCTCCCGGCGGGTCCGCTACGAATAGGATTTCGTCGGAAAATGCGATTCCGGTCCAAATGCAAGGCTCGAATTCGCTTCGAGCCCCTTGACATCACAGCGCTTTCGGCAGAACGGCTGATGGACTTGTCATGGGCCGTTCATGGATTTGATTACCACCACCGCTGACCTTGCGGCTGCCTGCAGCCGGCTGGCCAAGCACCCCGTCATTACCGTCGATACCGAGTTCCTGCGCGAGACCACCTATTACCCGCTGCTGTGCGTGGTGCAGATGGCCAGCGCCGAGGAAGCGATCGTCATCGACACCCTGGCCGAGGGCATCGACCTCAAGCCGTTCTTCGAGCTGATGGGCAACGAGGGCGTGTTGAAGGTGTTCCACGCCGCCCGCCAGGACATCGAGATCATCTGGCACCAGGCGGGTATCATCCCGCACCCGGTGTTCGATACCCAGGTCGCGGCCATGGTGCTCGGCTACGGCGACAGCATCGCCTACGACGCCCTGGTCGAGAAGGTCACCGGACACCGCCCGGACAAGACCCACCGCTTCACCGACTGGTCGCGCCGGCCGCTGACCAAGGAGCAGATGCACTACGCCGTGTCCGACGTCACGCATCTGCGCGACGTGTTCGCAGCGCTCGATGCCGACCTTAAAAAGCGCCGGCGCAGCGAATGGGTCTCGATCGAGATGGAAGTCCTGACCTCGCCCAAGACCTACGACTTCCATCCCGAGCGCGCCTGGGAACGGCTCAAGACGCGGGTGCGCAAGCCCAAGGACCTTGCGGTCCTCATGGAGGTCGCCGCCTGGCGCGAGCAGGAGGCGCAGAGCCGCGACGTGCCGCGAGGCCGCGTGCTGCGCGACGAGGCCGTCAGCGACATCGCGACCCATGCGCCGAACACGATCGAGAAGCTCGCAAACCTGCGCTCCGTGCCGAAGGGTTTTGAGAAATCCAAATGGGGCGCCGACATCGTCGCCGCTGTCGAGCGCGGGCTGGCGCGCGATCACGCCACGCTGCCGAAGCTGGAAAAGCCGCGCAACAATAACAATGGCGCCGCGATCGTCGAGCTGTTGAAGGTGTTGCTGCGCATGACCGCGGAGCGCCATGCGGTCGCCAGCAAGGTGATTGCGACCGTCGACGATCTCGAGGAGATTGCGGCCGACGACGAGGCCGACGTGCCGGCGCTACGCGGCTGGCGCCGCGAGCTGTTCGGCGAGGCCGCCCTGAAACTGAAGCGCGGCGAGCTGGCGCTGGCGGTCGAGAAAGGCCGCGTGATCGGGGTTCAGCGAGCGGAATAGCCCCGATGCCCCCCGATGTCGTCCTGGCCTAGTGCGCAATTGCGCACTAGGCCAGGACGACATCGGGGGTGTGATAGAGCGCTACGCTCACGCGTGAAGCGCCGTCCCCTACGCCGGCGTCAGCTTCGCCACTTCGGGCTTCATGTCGTCCAGCACACCTGAAATCGCCGCGACCAGCTCGTCGATCTGGGCCTTGGTGACGATCAGCGGCGGGCAGATGGCGATGGCATCGAGCATGTTGCGCGAGATCACGCCGCGCTCCTGCAGCATGCGGCTGGCCATGCCGCCGACGGCGCCCGGCGTTGCCGCTGCGGTCTTGCGCGCCTTGTCCAGCACCAGTTCGATCGCAGCGATCATGCCGACACCGCGGACCTCGCCCACCAGTGGATGGCTGGTGAGTTCACGCAGCTTGCCTTGCATGTAGCCACCGAGCTCGGCGGCGTGCGCAACCAGGCCCCACTCCTCGATGATCTTCAAATTCTCGAGCGCAATCGCCGAGCCCACCGGATGGCCGCCCGCGGTGAAGCCGTGGCCGAGCACGCCGATCTTGTTGCTCTCGTCGGCGATCGGTTCGAACATGCGATCGTTCATCATGATGGCCGACAGCGGGAAATAGCTCGAGGTGATCTGCTTGGAGACCACGATGGCGTCGGGCTTGATGCCGTAGGTTTCGCAGCCGAACATCTTGCCGGTGCGGCCGAAGCCGCAGATGACCTCGTCGGCGACCAACAGGATGTCGTACTTGTTCAGCACCTTCTGAATCTTGTCCCAATAGGTCGCCGGCGGCACGATGACGCCGCCCGCGCCCATCACCGGCTCGCCGAAGAACGCAGCGATCGTGTCCGGGCCTTCCTTCTGGATCAGCGCATCGAGTTCCTCGGCCCGCCGCGTCGCGAACGCTTCCTCGCTCTCCCCGGGCGCGCCATCCTTGTAGAAATGCGGCGAGCCCGTGTGCAGGATGTTCGGGAGCGGCAAGTCGAAAGAGCGGTGGTTGTTCGGCAGCCCCGTGAGGCTGGCGGACGCGATGGTGACGCCGTGATAGGCGCGCATCCGGCTGATCACCTTCTTGCGCTGTGGCTGGCCGAGCGCATTGGAACGATAGGCAATCAACTTCAGAACAGTGTCGTTGGCCTCCGAGCCGGAATTGGTGAAGAACACCTTGCTCATCGTAACAGGCGCGAGCGCGACCAGCTTCTCGGCGAGATCGATCGAGGGCCCGTGCGATTTGGCGGAGAACGTGTGATAGAACGGCAGCGCCAGCATCTGCTTGTGCGCGGCGTCGACCAGCCGCTTCTCGTTGAAGCCGAGTCCGACGCTCCACAGGCCTGCCATCGCCTCGAAATAGCGCTTGCCCGACGCATCGAACACGTAAGGCCCCTCGCCGCGTTCGATCACCAGGGGACCGGCCTGCTGATGGGCGCGCGCGTTGGTGTAGGGATGGAGCTGGTAGGCCACATCCCGGGCCTCTTGCGAATTGGGCAGCATGGACATTTGCAGGAATCCTTGAAAGCGTCACGTCGCCGGCGCGGCCAGCGTCATCACTCGATGATCCAGCTCCTTGGCTATTGCCACCGCGCAAAACTTGCAACGTCAATTCGTCGGCAGGAAGCGCTCAGCTGCGTTGCACAAAGCCGCACATCGGGCAGCTGTCACGCCGCACCGTCGTCATTCCCATCGCTATCGGCGGCAGCGGCCTCCCGCACCTCCACCAGCGCCATCGAGAGCAGATACACCGTCGTTGGCAGACCAAGACGGCGTGCCGCCTCGGCGGCACGCGACAGGTCGCTTGCCAGCTCCTCGAGCTGATCTCCCCGTGACAATGTCCCACTCCATCCGTCGATCGCGGCCGCCTACACCGCAACGGCGCCGCTGGTTCTGATCAGTTCGGCGCTGGACTGGATTGTAGCAAAATTCCCGATCACATTCACTACCGCATGCTTGTAGGCGGCAGCATCGCCAGTCCCCGGCTGCCGGCAGGCCACCGCGTCGGCCACCAGCTGGAAGCGATGACTGCGGTGAAACCCGTCAATAGCGGTGGCCAGGACGGTTTCGTCCAGGGAAAAGCCCGCGAGCACGCAACGGACATTGCGGATATTGGACATGTAGTCCACAAACCGCGCCGAACTGTAGGCCGACGGCAGCGGGTGCTCGAAGGTCATTTCTCCCGGCCGCGGCTTCGCCTCCGCGATCCAATCGGTCAGCTTGGATGCCGGATTGAACCAGGCCGCCTGCGCGATGCGCTTCAGATGCATCACCGGCCAGAGATTGTCGCGCCAGAACGTCAGCAGTTCCACGCAGCGCGCCGTTGCGGCATCGCCGTCGAGGATGACGTGGCGACGTCCGGGGGTCAGATATTCGACCTGGAGATCCGCGCAGACCAGGATCGGCGGATCGTCTGTGATGGAAACCAGCATGGTTTTGCGCGCAGCTGCACCAGTTTCAACGGCCAGCGAGCGCGACGTCCCGCAGCGGCGACGTCACGGCCCGTCCTGCCGAGGCGTCGAGCACGCCCGGCCGGTCCCAATCGCCCTCGGGGCGGATGATCACGTAAGGATCGCTGTCCAGCGTAATGGCATCCGGGCCCGGTTCGATCTCCAGCAGCATTTCTGTGTAGGAGAAGTCGGAAAATGTGATCTTGCGATTGTGACCAAGCGGCTTGGCGCCGAAATGGGCCCAGAAATCGACCAGCCGGTCCTGCGCCTGACCGTAGATCTTGCGAAAGCCCTTGCGCTTCACATAGTCGACGCTCGCTTGTACCAGCTTGAACGAGACCCGCGACCGCCGGTATTGGTGCCGCACCGCAAGCCGTTCCACCTTGGCGAAATCGCCGAAGAACCGCACCCGCAGACAGCCCGCAGGCTCGTTGCCGACATAGCCGATGAAATGCGCGGCGACCATGTCGTTGCCGTCGAACTCTTCATCGAACGGGCAATCCTGCTCGGCGAGATAGACGGCTGAGCGGATCGAGGTGACCAGCATGAGATCGGTGAGATCGCGCGCGAGGCGAATGGTGATGGCGCGGGAATCGGGCTTGGCGAGAGGAATCCTAGTACCGTGCATCTGCAAAACTCCTTGCTTGGATGATCGCGCTCGGCATGCGCATCGGCTGCCGATGCCAGGGCCGCTCGTAGCACCAGAGGTCGGGTTGGAAGCTTGGAACAGGCTCGAAGCCTGTCGCTTTCATGATGTCGCGGCCGGCCACGGTTGACGGCTGCGCATAGCAATCCGCGTTGCGAAACCTTAGCTGTCTAAGATGAGCCGCGGCCTTGCCGAGACCGGCGACGCCGCGCCCCGTCGCCGCGATCGCCCAGATGTAGATAGCGGAAACGTCTTCCTTCGCGGACGCGAGATAGCGCGTCTCCGGCGCGGTGAGGCAGATCTCGTCGAGCAGCAACGCATCATGCCCGCGATCGTTGAGAAACAGGAAGGCCATGCCGCCGACAAGGTTGCCCTTCCGGCTGAAAGTCAGGATGCTCTCGGGATCGAAGGCGAAATATTTTGCAAGCTCAGTCGCCCCGATCCGAACGCCCGGCACCAGCCGGTGCGCCAACTGCGAAAGCGCGGCGATTTCGGAAAATTTGGCGCGACGGACGTCGACATCCGGACTGAGCGGCAGCGCGTCGAAATCATGCCTTGCGGCAAACGAGCCCCTTTCCATACTCATGTCGCCCCTCTATCGTTCGCGGCTTTCGTGCCCCGCTATGGCGATGAGCTTAGCGGCTGGGGATCAGGCGTATGCAGCAGTTCTTGCACCGGGGTGCTGCGGTGATGCAGCACCGTGAAGAAACCCTGGACATGTCCTGGGACGATTTGAAACTGTTTTTAGCTTGCGCAAAATATAAAAGCTTCCGCAACGCCGCCGAGGAGCTCGGGCTCACCTCCACCACCCTGATGCGCAGGATCGACCGGCTCGAAGAGAGCATCGACTGCAAGCTGTTCCTGCGCGACCAGAGCGGGCTCACGCTCAGCGACGAAGGCAGCGCGATGATCGCCGACGTCGCGCACATGGAGCGTCATGCCTTCAATGTGTTCCGGCGTGCTTCGCGATCGTCGAACGATATGTCAGGCACCGTGCGCGTCGCGGTGACGGAAGGCCCCGGCAATTTCTGGATTCTGCCGCGACTGATCGATTTCCAGAAAACCTATCGCAAGATCACCGTCGACCTGCGCTGCGCGATGGAACAGGCCGACGTCGCGCGGCTCGAATCCGATATCGCGATCCAGCTCGAGCCGCCGACCAATCCCGATCTGATCGTCGCCAAGCTCGGCCGCCTGCACATCTATCCCTTCGTCTCCAAGGAGTACGAAAACCTCTACGGCGTGCCCGCGACCCTGGCCGAGCTGAAGAACCACCGCATCATCAAGCAGAGCGCCCCGCAGGTCGACGACGGCGCCTACGCCCGCGTGCTCGGACTGAAGTCGCTCGAGGGCATCGTCGGGATCAAGACTAACTCCTCGGTCGGCGTGCTCTATGCGGTGGAGCGCGGCGCCGGCATCGGATTCCTGCCGACGGTTTCGATCGCGCTCGGCGCCCCGCTGGTTGCCGTCGATCTCGGCGTCAGCCACCACGCCGATCTCTGGCTCACCTATCATAAGGAGTTCCGCGCCTCCGAGCGCCACAAGATCGTGGTCGATTGGCTGAAGAAAATCTTCGATCCCAAGATCCATCCCTGTTTCCGCGACGAGTTCATCCACCCGAACGCGCTGGCGCCGATGATGACGGCCGCGCGCGCGGCCTTTGGATTGACGGGTTATGTCGCGGCAATGCCGACTTAAAGCTCGAGCATGATGTTTTCGTAAAACCGCTTCGCAGTTTTCCGGGATCCTCCTCTGGGCCGACGCGGGCAGGCTTCGCTTCACCACCGATATTCGAAGCCGACCGTGCCCTGGTGCGACGTCAGCTCGTTGCGGAACTTGCCGTCGTAGTTGACGTAGAGCCGCGCCGTGTTGGTCAGGCTGAGCGAGGCCGAGGCGCCTGCATCCGTACCGTAGCGGCTCTCGCCGATGCCGGGCACGACGATGCTCTGGGTCCCGAGGCTGACCTGCACCGATCCCAGGTTCTGATAGAAATTGTCGACGAACTTGCCGTAGGCGGACAGGTCCAGGATCTTCTGGTCGAAGATGAAGTAGCGCCCGATCTCGGCTCCGATCATGACGCGCGCGCGCGAGAGCGCCGTCGAGCCGACATTGAGTGGATCGAGGCCGCCAACCTCCTGGAACGCGACGCTGGTGGCGCGGACATATTCCAGTGCGCCCTTGGGCACGATGCGCATGTGGTCCTTGGTCCAGTAATAGCTGATCTCGGTCAGCGCGCCGTCGATTGCGGCGCGATAACCCGCGGTCGCAAGTCCCAGGCCAGTATCCCGGCTGGAGCGGACCTTGCCGAAGCCGTGCACCACCGCGAAGGCCCAGGTCCAGGGGCCCTTGTCGACCGAGCCGCTGAAGCCGAGTTGCGTCAGATCCAGCGTGGCGGACTGAAGTGCGAGCGGCACGTCGATATCGGTGTGGCTCTGGTCGACGGAGAAGCCGAGATTGACACCCGGCGCGAGCCGCGCGCCAAAGCCTGCGACACCGCCAAACGTCTTGCGCTTGTCGCCGACAAAGTCTCCTTGCGCATCCGTCCGGACCGAGATGCCATAACCCTCGAACCAGGTGCGGTAGCGCGGGTCTTCCGTGCTCGCCGACGCGCCGCCGCCGCCGGGATTGGTCCGAAACGCCCGGTTGACGCCGCCAGATGCCTGGTTTCCGAGCCGCTCCAGGAAATTCGAGCCGAGATTGAGCGAGCTGTTGCCGGCCGACTGGTCGTAATTGGTCGCGGTCGGCATCGGAATTGGCATCGGAATCGGCGTCGGTGACGGCGTGGGTGTCGGGGTCGGCGTGGGCGTGGGACTCTGCGCAAAGCCTGATGTCGTCGACAGTACCATGATGAGAGCAAACGCCACGGCAGCCGCGATCCAGCGGACGCGGTTCAGCCTGATCGCCTGCCGTGTCTCTGAGGGCTGCGAAATGCAGCACATGGCGACAAATCCTGAAGCAAAGGGCGGCGCGCAAAAAAGCAACAGGAGCGGCGCACGCGTGCCGCGATTTGTGCCGAACTGTTACTGAGGGTCAACCGGCTGGCGCGTCCCGGCAAAGGCATTGCTTCCGATTGTGGTTCCGCGGCCACAGGTCGCAAATTGCGGACGGGCACTCGGGTCGAAGTCTTGAAATTCGCGCGCGGCTTGCTAACGGGCGATTTTCATGTTGCAATATCAGACACAATCGGAATTGGCCGCTCGACTGTGCGTTTCGCGACATTGAGACTCAAGACTCGAACAGACTACCGGAAGCCCGTTTGTGGCGTGGCACGCGAAAAGCGGCCGCGTCGTTTTTGTATCTAGCGGAGGAGACTGAGGATGCCGCAAAAGGGCACCGTCAAATGGTTCAACCCGACCAAGGGCTATGGGTTCATCAAGCCGAACGGCAGTGACAAGGACGTCTTCGTCCACATCTCCGCCGTCGAGCGCGCCGGACTCTCGACCCTCAATGAAAATCAGGTGGTTGAATACGATCTCGTGGAGAACCGCGGCAAGGCATCCGCGGAGAACCTCAAGGTTTCCTGATTTCTCTCGCGGTCTGCGCAAGAGATCATGACGTTGCCCCCGGCTCTGCCGGGGGTTTTTGTTTGGAATGAGAAGTATTCCGAGTGCGACGGCGCTTCACCGCACCAACGGCGAAACCAGAAAATTCTCCGACGGCCCGCTGCCCGCGGTCTTGCACACATCGCCCTCGATCTGGACCTTGCCGGTCGCGAGCAGGCTCAGTGCTGCGGGATAGATGCGGTGCTCGACTTCAAGGATACGCTCCGACAGCGTGTCCGCCGTGTCGTGGTCGCTGACGGGAACCGCGCCCTGCATCACGATTGGGCCGGCGTCGGTCTCGGGGATCACGAAGTGCACCGTCGCGCCGGACAGCTTGACGCCGGCGCGCAAGGCCTGGCCGTGCGGGTCGAGACCGGGGAAGGACGGCAGCAGCGAGGGATGAATGTTGAGCATCCGCCCGTACCACGCCTTGGTGAATTCGGCCGTGAACAGGCGCATGAAGCCGCCGAGGCAAATCAGCTCGATGCCGTGCTGATCGAGTGCTGCTTGCAGCACCTTCTCGAAGCCGGCGCGGTCCTTGCCGAACGGCTTGCTTTCGATCACCAGCGTCTTCACGCCGCTCGCTTTGGCCCTTTCCAGCCCCAGCGCATCGGCCTTGTTCGAGATGACGAGCGAAATCTCCGCCGGAAAATCCGGCGCGGCCGCGCCCTTGATCAGCGCAGCCATGTTGGAGCCACGGCCGGAAATCAGGATGGCGACGCGGCGTTTCATTACAGCGCCGGTCATTACAGCGCCAGGTCGAGATGGCCGTTATAGACGACGCGGTGCTCGCCCTCGGCCAGGATCACGCTACCGAGCTGTGCCACGGTCTCACCGGCGTCAGTGAAGATCTCCACGACCTCTTCGACCTTGTCCGGCTCGACAATCGCGATCATGCCGATCCCACAATTGAAGGTCCGCAGCATTTCGAGCTCGGCGATGCCGGCCTGCGCGGCCAGCCATTTGAACACCGGCAGCACTGGCAGGCGCGCCAGATCGATACCGACGCCGAGATGCTTCGGCAGCACGCGCGGAATGTTGTCGGTGAAGCCGCCGCCGGTGATGTGGGCAAGCCCCTTCACCGCGCCGGTCTCGCGGATCGCGCGCAGGCAGGATTTGACGTAGAGACGCGTCGGCGTCAGCAACGCGCCGCCCAGCGTCATGACGGGCGCAAACGGCGCCTGCGCCCCGAAGCCGAGGCCGGATTGTTCCACGATCTTGCGCACCAGCGAGAAACCGTTGGAGTGCACGCCCGACGAAGCGAGCCCGATCACGGCATCGCCGGCGGCGATGTCCTTGCGCGGCAAGAGCGTGCCCCGCTCCGCGGCGCCGACGGCAAAGCCGCCGAGGTCGTAGTCGCCGTCTTTGTAGAGGCCGGGCATCTCGGCCGTCTCGCCACCGATCAGGGCGCAGCCGGATTCGCGGCAGCCTTCGGCGACACCGGCGACGATCGACGCGGTCGCCTCCGGATCGAGCTTCCCGCAGGCAAAATAGTCGAGGAAGAACAGCGGCTCGGCGCCCTGCACCACGAGGTCGTTGACACTCATGGCGACGAGGTCGATGCCGATCCCGCCATGCAGGCCGGTCTCGATCGCGATCTTGACCTTGGTGCCGACGCCATCGGTCGCGGCCACCAGGATGGGATCCTTGAAACCGGCCGCCTTGAGATCGAACAGGCCGCCGAATCCGCCGATTTCGGCGTCGGCGCCGGGCCGTGCGGTGGCGCGCACCATCGGCTTGATCAGGTCGACCAAGCGGTTGCCCGCATCGATATCGACGCCTGAATCGGCGTAAGTGAGGCCGTTTTTGCGGTCGGTCATGCCCGATTTCCAGTGGGTTTGCGGCTGGTTACGTCGAATTCCGGGGACGCGCAATGGCTCGCATGGCGCGCCGCCGTATACTATGTAGAGATATCAACCGGTTCAGCCTCCAAAGGGCCGAATTCGAGGTCAGGCCGGGTGCCGGGAAGCGCCGTGTGAGTATACCGAACATCATTACTTTGGGCCGCATCATGCTGGTCCCGATCATCGTCTGGGCCATCGTGTCGAGCCAAATGGAGGTGGCGTTCGCCGTATTCCTGATCGCCGGTATCAGCGACGCGGTCGACGGCTTCCTTGCCAAGCGCTTCAACATGACGAGCGAGCTCGGCGCCTTGCTCGACCCGCTCGCCGACAAGGCGCTGCTGGTCTCGATCTACATGGCGCTCGGCATCTGGGGCGCGATTCCGCGCTGGATCGTCATCCTGGTGGTCTCGCGCGACATCATGATCGTCGCCGCCGTGATCATATCGTGGCTGTTCGACCGACCTGTGGAGATGAAGCCCTCAAAGGTATCCAAGCTCAACACTGTGGCCCAAGTGGCGTTCGCGGCGCTGGTGCTGGCCGCCCTCGCCTTCGGCTTCAAACCCGGTCCTTATGATATAATCCTGATGGGCCTCGTCACGGTCTTCACGCTCTCCTCCGTGTCGCTCTATCTTGTCGAATGGTTGCGGCACATGAGCACGATCGAGGCCAAGTGAGTTGGGAGCGGCCCCGTAAAAGGCCAACTCCCGCTCGATTAGGTCGCATCTCGTCAAACGAAGCCGGCACGCCGGCACGGAGCAAAGCAAGCGTGCCAAGCCGCGTTCATCCCCGACAGTTGGCGTTTTCGCTTCCGCATGCGGAGAGCCTGAGCCGGGACAATTTCCTCGAAGGCCCCGTCAACGCCGCCGGTCTTGCCCTCATCGACGCCTGGCCGGAATGGCCGAACCGAATCATGTGGCTGGCCGGCCCGGAAGGAAGCGGCAAGAGCCATCTCGCCGCGATCTGGGCCGAGGCTTCAGGCGCCCGCTCGACCACGGCCAATGGGCTGACCGCCGAGGCCGTCCCGGCTGCGCTCGCCACCGGCGCGCTGGTGGTCGAGGATCCCAAAGCCAGGGAATTCGACGAGCGCGCCCTGTTCCATCTGATGAATCTGGCCCGCGAGGACGGCGCCTACGTCCTCTTCACCGGACGCGAGGTGCCCGCGTCTCTCGAGATCGAGCTCGCCGACCTGCGCTCGCGGCTCCGCGCCGTCCCCGTTGTCTCGCTGCTGCCGCCCGACGACCAGCTCTTCCGCGGCCTGATCGTCAAGTTCTGCGCCGACCGCCAGCTCGCGGTGGACGAGAGCGTGGTCAGCTACCTCGCCACTCGCCTGGAGCGGTCCTCCGCCGCCGCCCGACGGGCTGTGAACCTGCTGGACAGCGAGGCCTTGCGCCTCGGCCGCCCCGTCACCCGGGCCCTGGCGGCCGAGCTGCTCCGGGATGTCTGACCAAGGCGGGTTGACGCGGCCGGGCGGCGGAACATCAATGTCATCGAAACGTCATCGCTCTAACACATGCTCCCGCGGGTTTTGCGCGTAAGTCGCAAATTGGGGCGAACTGGATGGACCGACTTCTGATGGATTCTGCGCAAGCTGTTGAAGTTAAAGAAAAAGCCCCGGAAGCCGAAGGCCCGCCGGCGATCGCATCGAGCCCCGAGCGGTTCATCAATCGCGAGCTTTCCTGGCTGCACTTCAACCGCCGCGTCCTGGAGGAATCGGTCAATCCCAGCCACCCCATGCTGGAGAGGGTGCGATTCCTGTCGATTTCAGCGAATAACCTCGACGAGTTCTTCATGGTCCGCGTCGCCGGCATCAAGGCCCAGGTGCGCGAGGGTATTGCTGAGCGCAGCCCCGACGGTCTGACCCCGTCCGAGCAGCTCGCGCTCATCAACCGGACCGTCTCGCAGCTTGCCTCCGACCAGCAGGCAATCTGGCGCGACCTGCGCGGCACGCTCGCCGACGAGGGTATCGTGCTGGTCGAGGGCAAGGAGGTCACCAAGGCGGAACGAACCTGGGTCGAGGACTACTTCCTCAGCAACGTGTTCCCGCTGCTGACGCCGCTCGCGATCGACCCGGCCCACCCCTTCCCGTTCATTCCGAGCCTCGGCTTCACCATCGCGCTCCAGCTCACGCGCGCCGCCGACGGCAAGCAGATGAACGCGCTGATCCGCATGCCCGGCAAGATCGACCGCTTCATCCGTCTGCCGGCTGACGGCAAGGTCGTCCGGCTGATCTCGCTGGAGCAGGCCACCGCGCTGTTCATCAACCGCCTGTTCCCCGGCTACAATCTTCACGGCCAGGGCGCCTTCCGCGTCCTCCGCGACTCCGAACTCGAAATCGAGGAAGAGGCCGAGGATCTCGTCCGCCTGTTCGAGACCGCGCTGAAGCGCCGCCGCCGCGGTTCGGTGATCCGACTCGAGATCGACGCCAAGATGCCGGAGCAGCTGCGCAGTTTCGTGCAGCACGCGCTGTCGACCGCCGACGACGAGGTGTTCCTGGTCGATGGCGTGCTCGCCATGAACGAGCTCTCGCAGCTCACCCGCCTTGACCGGCCCGATCTCGAATTCACCCCTTACGTGCCGCGCCATCCCGAGCGCGTGCGCGAGCAAGGCGGCGACATCTTCGCTGCGATCCGGCAGAAGGACCTCGTCGTCCATCACCCCTACGAATCCTTCGACGTCGTGGTGCAGTTTCTCCAGCAGGCGACGCGCGACCCCGACGTCGTCGCCATCAAGCAGACGCTCTACCGCACCTCCAGCAACTCGCCGATCGTGCGCGCGCTCGTGGAAGCCGCCGAAGCCGGCAAATCCGTCACCGCGCTGATCGAGCTGAAGGCCCGCTTCGACGAGGAGGCCAACATCCGCTGGGCGCGCGACCTCGAACGCGCCGGCGTGCAGGTCGTCTACGGCTTCCTCGAACTGAAGACCCACGCGAAACTCTCGATGGTGGTGCGGCGCGAGGGCGGCAGCCTCACGACCTACGTCCACACCGGCACCGGCAATTACCACCCGGTGACCGCGCGCATCTACACCGACCTCTCCTACTTCACCTCGGAGCCGACCATCGGCCGCGACGCCGCGCGCGTGTTCAACTTCATCACCGGCTACGCTGCGCCGAGCGATCTGGAAAAGATGGCGGTGTCTCCGCTGACCTTGCGCAAGCGCATCATCGAGCACATCCAGGGCGAGACCGCGCATGCGCGGCACGGCCGGCCTGCTGCGATCTGGATGAAAATGAACGCGCTGGTCGACCCCGATATCATCGACGCGCTCTACGAGGCCTCCCAGGCCGGCGTGCAGGTCGAGCTCGTGGTGCGCGGTATCTGCTGCCTCAGGCCCGGTATTCCCGGCCTGTCGGAGAACATCCGCGTCAAGTCGATCATCGGACGATTCCTCGAACACGGCCGAATTTACTGCTTCGGCATGGGCCAGGGCCTGCCGAGCGCGAAAGCGGCTGTGTATATCTCCTCAGCCGACATGATGCCGCGCAACCTCGACCGCCGCGTCGAGGTGCTGTGTCCGCTGCAGAATCCCACGGTGCATCAGCAGGTTCTCGAACAGATCATGGTCGCGAATCTCAAGGACAATGAACAGAGCTGGCAATTGTTGCCGGACGGGTCCTCAACGCGTATGAAGACCGCGAAGGGCGAGGAGCCTTTCAACGTCCACAACTACTTCATGACAAATCCGAGTCTGTCTGGCCGTGGTAAGTCGCTCAAGGAATCCTCGCCGCGCCGCCTCACGCGCCGTAATGAACGTCATCAATCCTGATCCGGGATCGTCGACGTGAAGCGGCCGCGCAAGCGCGGCTCGAGCGTCGCGGTCATCGACATCGGCTCCAACTCGGTCCGTCTCGTCGTCTACGAGGGACTGACGCGGAGCCTCATTCCCATCTTCAACGAGAAGACGCTGTGCGGCCTCGGGCGCGAAGTGCAGAGCACGGGACTGCTTGCGCCCGACGCCGTCGACAAGGCGCTGACCTCGCTCAAGCGCTTCCGTGCGCTGTGCCGGGTCATGCAGGTCGGGCGGGTGTTTGCGATTGCGACCGCCGCCTGCCGCGATGCCTCCAACGGCGCCGACTTCATCGCGAAAGCCGAGCGCATCTGCGCGGTGAAGATCGAGATCCTGTCGGGCCCGCGCGAGGCGCGGCTGTCGGCGCTTGGCGTGATCTCCGGCATCCATCATCCTGACGGCATCGTCGGCGACCTCGGCGGCGGCTCGCTCGAACTGATTGACGTGCGCAAAAACACCGTGCGCAGCGGCGTGACGCTGCCGCTCGGCGGCCTCGCGCTGCAGGACCTCGCGCATAAATCCCTGAAACGCGCCGACCGCATCGTGCGCGAAGCGCTCGATGGGGTGCCGCAGCTCAAGGCGGGGAGCAGCCGCAGCTTCTACGCGGTCGGCGGCACCTGGCGCGCGCTTGCGCGCATCCACATCATCCAGAGCGGCTATCCGCTGCAGGTGATGCACGGCTATTCGATTTCGGCGGCCGAGGCGCTCGATTTCTCGCGTCGTCTCCGCCGGCTTGCGGCCGCCGGCATGCTCGCCGACATCGAGATCGTCGCCGATGCCCGGCGTCCGCTCCTCACCTATGCGGCGCTGGTGCTCGAGCACATCATCCGGGTGGCGAAGCCGAAGACCATCGTGTTCTCGACCTTCGGCGTGCGCGAGGGCCTGCTGCACGAGAAGCTGCCGGAGTCCGAGCGCAACAAGGACGGACTGATCTGCGCGGCCGAGGAGCTGAACCAGCTGCTGTCGCGTTCGGCAAAGCACGCCCGCGAGCTGATCGCCTGGACCGACCGCCTCGCGCGCGTGGTGAAGCTGCGCGAGACCGAAGAAGACCGCCGCCTGCGCCACGCCGCGTGCCTGCTGTCCGACATCGGGTGGCGCGTGCATCCCGACCATCGCGGCGAGCAGACGCTGAGCCTCGTCGTCAACGGTAATTTCGGCGCGATCACCCACACCGAGCGCGCCTTCGTCGGGTTGTCCGTGTTCTATCGCTATGCGGGCCTCAGCGAGGAGAACCAGCCGCCGGTCGCCATGCAGGAGCTGCTGACGCCGGCGCAGCTCGAACGCGCCCGCCTGCTGGGCGCGGCCTTCCGCGTCGCACATCTGATCTCGGCGGCGCGTCCGGGCGTCTTGCCCGCGACGCATTTCCGCAGCATGGGCCGCAAGCTGTTGCTGGTGTTCGAGCACCGCCTCGGCGATCTCGTCGCGGATCGAGTCGGCAGCCGCTTCCGCGCGCTCGCCCGCCTGATCAACCGCACCGGCTCGATCGTCCGACGCTAGCGCTTTTCCCAAGAGATCATGCTCAAAAGATAGATCTACTCCGCCGAGGCCTTGACGTGGCGTTCGGAGGACTCGAGCGCGGCCGCGCTCATGCTGCGGCGGCGCCAGATGGAGCCGACGACCAGCACGACAACGACGCCGAGAGCTGCGCAGAGATATTCGCCGCCTCCGCCGCCATGGGCGAATTGCGGCGGGATGCGCAAGGCGCCGAGCATGTTGTCGAGCGAAGCGCCGAACGGACCGTCGAACAGCGCATGCAGCCTCGGCGCGATGCCGGGATCGGTCGCGATCACTTCGCCCGCGATCCAGCCGAGCAGCGCCGCGCCGGCCCACACCAGAACCGGCAGCTTTGCGAGCAGCGCCATGATCAGCGCCGCGCCGGCGACGATCAAGGGCACGCTGATGGCAAGACCGAGCACCAGCAAGGGCACGCTGCCATTGGCGGCCGCGGCCACCGCAATGACGTTGTCCAGGCTCATGACGATGTCGGCAACGACGACGATCTGCACGGCCTGCCACAGATGCGACGCCGACTCGACGCCGTCCTCGTCCTCTTGCTCCGGCACCAGCAGCTTGGCCGCAATCACGATCAGCGCGAGGCCGCCCACCAGCTTGAGGTACGGCAACTCCATCAGGCTCGCGACGATGCCCGTGAAGATGATCCGCAGCAGCACCGCGGCGCCCGCACCGAGGATCATGCCCCACAGCCGATGCCGCGGCTTGAGGCCGCGACAGGCAAGCGCGATCACCAGCGCATTGTCGCCGGACAAGAGGATGTTGATCCAGATGATCTTGCCGACCGCGACCCAAAAGGTCGGTTCGGCCATCTCAACGCGGAACTGGGTGAAGAATGCCCCGATCGTAGCGGGATCGAAGATCTGCCAGAGCCAGTTCACACTACGTCCTTTCGCCGCGTCTCGTTACCTTATCGGCTGACGGGTCAGCCGACGATCTCGTTGCCCGAGAAGAACTGCGCGATCTCGATCGCGGCGGTCTCCGGCGCATCCGAGCCGTGCGCGGAGTTCTCGCCGATCGACTTTGCGTAGAGCTTGCGGATGGTGCCGTCAGCCGCCTTGGACGGATCGGTCGCGCCCATCACGTCGCGATACTTGGCGACGGCACCCTCGCCTTCCAGCACCTGGACGACCACGGGGCCCGACGTCATGAACTCCACGAGCTCACCGAAGAAGGGGCGCGTCTTGTGGACCGCATAGAAGGTCTCGGCCTGTTCCTTGGTCATGCGGATACGCTTCTGCGCGACGATGCGCAGGCCCGCCTTCTCGATCACGGCGTTAACCGCACCGGTGAGATTGCGCGCGGTGGCGTCGGGCTTGATGATCGAGAAGGTGCGTTCGATGGCCATGATGTTGTCCTTGAAGAGAAAACAGTGGTTCGGAGTTGCCGGGCTTATATCGGCGCCTTCGCGATACGGCAAGCGACCGCCCAAACGGGCTCGCGGGCGCTTCGCCGCAGGCCGAGGGCGAGTGTTCACCTGAACCGATACTTGTAGATGGCGGCGATCTGGGCGTCCGAAGGTCGGCGTCGGGCTTAGGGCCGCTTTCGACCCCATGACGTTGAGTGCTGACCTCTCGTGTCTCGATTCGCGGAGGAAACGGGAATCAGGTGTTCACCCCTTCGTGCGAACGCTCCATGGCACGCTTGTAGGCGTCGCGGCCGGTGGTGCGGGCGAGATAGGCCTGTTCGGCGTCGCCGAGGGTGATCCCGCAGTTCCGTTGGCCCAGGTTCAGGGCGTAGGTCACCGAGATGTCGGCTGCTGTGAAAGCCTCGCCGGCAAGGTAGGACGAGTCGGCAAGCCGTTGGCTGACAAGCTTTAGCCGCTTCTGGAACGACTGCAGGCACCAGGTCGCGCCCCAGTTCTCCCGTTCGGCATCGGGCGCGATGAAGCGGCTGACGACGACGGGCATCATCAGGGTCGCGAGACCGGCTTCGCCCAGATGCAGAAATTGCTGGTAGGCGGGGAACGTGGGATCCTGCGGCGCGGGCGCCAGCGGCGTCGGCCCGTAGCGGGCCATCAGGTACTCCATGATCGCGATCGACTCGACCATGACGACGTCGCCGTCCTGGATCGCCGGGATGTAGTCAGCGGGGTTGACCGCCAGGAACTCGGGGTCCTGCTTGGCGGCCAGCATGTCCACCTGCCGCACGCGGTAGGGAAGGCCCATCTCCTCCAGCACCCATACGACCCGGATCGATCGCGAGGTCTGTCCGCCCCAAACGGTGATCACGCGAAGGCCCCTTCCTGGTGTGACTGAGGATCGACCATGGCAGACTCTATATGACCGTAGCACTCAAGGCAGACGCGAAGCTTAGCTTCCGTGGTCTCCTTCCCATCCATTGCGGACGCGTGGTGGGTCCCCCTTTCAGGGTTGGAAGTCCAACGTGGATTACAATGATTTCACCCAGATGAACCCATTCTGAAGGCCTCGTCAGGGTTTGGTTCAGCCTCGCTCGGATAACCTCGGGTCCATCGAAACCAAAGCCTCTTTCAGAGGCAGACCGTTTCGGCGGCCTTTCCATCGACGCGATAGCCCCGCGCCAACAGATTTGAGGAGATCACCATGTTGAGGAAACTTTCCCTCGCCGCCGTCGCCGCGGTTGCGCTTGGTGCCGCGCTGGCGCCGACCTCCGCCTCCGCGCACTGGCATGGTGGCGGCGGCGGCTGGCACGGCGGCGGTGGCTGGCACAACGGCCACGGCTGGGGTGGACCGCGCTTCTATGCTCCCGTCTCCTACGGCTATGGCGGCTGCTATGTGCGCC
This sequence comes from Bradyrhizobium sp. Kon56, assembly GCF_055807635.1. NCBI lineage: Bacteria > Pseudomonadati > Pseudomonadota > Alphaproteobacteria > Hyphomicrobiales > Nitrobacteraceae > Bradyrhizobium > Bradyrhizobium sp. Kon56. The sequence continues at coordinate 55,169 of NZ_JBVVOU010000005.1, forward strand.
GGCTGGTCCCGACTCCCTGGGGACCCCGCTGGCGGATGATCAACCGCTGCTACTGAGCCCGACAGCACCTTTCCAAAGATACCTGAGCCCCCAAGGTACCTTCCAGGCGAAGCCCCGGCGTCCCCCAGCGCCGGGGCTTTGTATTCGGAGAGGATATTGCGCGGCTTCACACAATTTTTGCTAGAATGCCGCGCAATCGCCGCGAGTGGCGAAACCATTTGGGGGCCAAGGACTTGGTACCGTGTCGCTTCTTTGAGAACACGGAACTCTGCGATGGTTAGCCTTTTCGCCGACGATAGCGAGCAAATCGACCGGCGCACCAGCCGCTCGATCCGCGATGCGGTGGGCGAACGGCTCCAGCAGAGCCTGCGGCCCGAAGCCAGGCTGCCGACGCACCTCGAGCAACTCCTCAATGAGCTGAAGCAGCGCGAGCGCGATTCGCACTGAGTTGACAAGCACCGGCTTGCAAACACAGAAAAACGGGTTGCGTTTGATCGCGGGTGCGGTGACAAGGCCGCATGCTCTCCATCACCGACCTCTCCATCCGCCTCGCCGGACGCCTTCTGATTGACCAGAGTTCCGTGCAGATCACGCCCGGATCCCGCGTGGGCATGGTCGGTCGCAACGGCACCGGCAAATCGACCCTGTTCAAGGTGATCCGCGGCGAGCTCGCCGCCGAGCACGGCACGGTGAGCCTGCCGCCCCGCTGGCGCGTCGGCAGCCTGGCGCAGGAAGCGCCGAACGGCCCCGAGAGCCTGATCTCGGTCGTGCTCAAGGCCGACCTCGAACGCGACGCACTGCTCACCGAGGCCGAGAGCGCGACCGACCCGCACCAGATCGCCGAGATCCAGACCCGGCTGGTCGACATCGACGCGCATTCGGCGCCGAGCCGCGCCGCAGCCATCCTTTCCGGTCTCGGCTTCTCCGCCGCCGACCAGCTCCGCCCCTGCGCCGAATTCTCCGGCGGCTGGCGCATGCGCGTTGCGCTCGCCGCAACGCTGTTTGCGGCTCCCGACCTGTTGCTGCTCGACGAGCCCACCAACTATCTCGACCTCGAAGGCACGCTGTGGCTCGAGGATCACCTCGCGCATTATCCGCGCACCGTTATCGTGATCAGCCATGATCGCGACCTGCTGGAAAGCTCGGTCGACCAGATCCTGCATCTGGATCGCAGCAAGCTCACCCTTTACAAGGGCACCTACTCCTCCTTCGAGGAGCAGCGCGCCATGCGCGAGATGCTCGATGCCAAAGCGGTCAAGCGCCAGGAAGCCGAACGCGCCCGCCTGCAAGCCTTCGTCGACCGTTTCAAGGCCAAGGCCTCGAAAGCCCGCCAGGCGCAGTCCCGTGTGAAAATGCTGGAGCGGCTGAAGCCGATCACGGCGCTGGTCACCCAGGACGTACGCGAGATCAGCTTTCCCGCGCCCGAGAAAATCCTGTCGCCGCCGATCATCGCCGCCGACAACGTCGTGGTCGGCTACGATCCGACCACGCCCGTGCTGAACCGCGTCACCTTGCGCGTCGATAATGACGACCGCATCGCGCTGCTCGGCTCAAATGGCAACGGCAAGTCGACTCTCGTGAAGCTGCTCGCCGGCCGCCTCGCGCCGTTCTCGGGCAAGGTGACCCGCGCCGACAAGCTCTCGATTGCCTATTTCGCCCAGCACCAGCTCGACGAATTGAACGAGGATGCCTCGACCTACGACCACGTCCGCAAGCTGATGGGCGAGGCGCCGGAAGCCAAAGTACGCGCCCGCGCCGGTGCGATCGGCTTTTCCGGCAAGGCGGCCGATACCAAGGTCGGAAAATTGTCGGGCGGCGAGAAGGCGCGGCTCCTGCTGGGACTGGCGACCTTCTTCGGCCCCAACATGATCATCCTGGACGAGCCGACCAACCATCTCGACATCGACAGCCGCGCCGCGCTTGCGGAAGCCATTAACGAATTCCCCGGCGCCGTCATCATGGTTTCGCACGATCGCTATCTGATCGAGTCCTGCGCCGATCAACTCTGGATCGTCGCCGACCGCACCGTGACTAATTACGACGGCGACCTCGACGAATATCGCCGCCTGGTGCTGTCCGCGCGCAATGGCGAGCCCGCCCCGCGAGAGCGCAACGCGCCGAGCGAGAAGCCGCAGCGTCCGAGATCGGACAATCGCGGCTCGCTGAAGAAACGTATCGCGGAAGCTGAGACCGAGATCGCCCGCGTCAGCGCGATCATCAGCAAGATCGACACTGCGCTGGCCCTGCCCGACATCTTCACCCGCGACCCCAAGCAAGCCGCGCAACTGTCGAAGGCACGCGCCAATGCGGCCGACGCGCTGGCGCGCGCCGAGGAGCAGTGGCTCGAGGCGAGCACGCAGTTCGACGAGGCGGCGGGCTGACGCCTCCGCGACCGGCCCGACATTAAAATCGCAAAAACAACCCCATAAAATCGCAAAAACAACCCCATGCACAGTACCGGTATTTTGCTACCCGGTGATTGGCTGTTGAATGGACTGTTTTTTACCGTGGTGACTTAGCCCGCTCACGCAGCGATGTCGGCACGAATTGAGCAGGAATGGCTCAGTCCGCGAATTGGCCCGCTGCCTTGATCATCGGAGCCCAACGGTCGACTTCGCTCGCGAGCATCGCGGCCAGCGCCTCCGGCGTCGCCTTCTCCTGCGGGACCGGCTCCGTGTTGATGTCGTTGAACCGGGCGATCAGCGTGGAATCCCTAAGGGCGGACTGGAGCGCCGCGGTCAGCTTCTGAACGACCGCCGGTGGTGTTCCCTTGGGGGCATAGATGCCGTGCCAGACACCAAGTTCGAACCCTTTGAGGCCGGCCTCGTCGGCGGTCGGCAGATCGGGCAGGCTCTTCAGCCGCTCCTTGGTGGTGATCGCATAGGCCTTGACCTGCTTCGACATGATCGGGCCGGTGGTATTCGTCGCCTGGTCGCAGGTAAGATCGATCTGCCGGCCGAGAAGGTCGTTCATGATGGGGCCGTTGCCCTTGTAGGGCACCGCGGTGAGCTGCTTCTGGATCGCTGTCATGAACAGCATGCCGCAGAGATGCGACGCCGCGCCGAGTCCGGCATTGGCATAGGTCAGCTTGTCGCCCTGCTGTTGGGCGTAGGCGATCAATTCCTTCAGCGTGTCGGCCGGAAAATCCGGACGCGCGATGATGGTCATCGGCGCATTGGTCACAAGCCCGATCGGCGCAAAGGCCGTCTTCGTGTCATAGCTGAGGTTGCGGTACAGTGTGGCGGCCGTCGAGAGGCCGACATGATGGATCAGCAGCGTGTATCCGTCGGGCTGGGCTCGCGAGGCGCGGGTCGTGGCGATGGTACCACCGGCGCCGGGCGCGTTCTCGACGACGACCTGTTGGCCAAGCGATTTCGCCATGCCGGCCGCGGTCAGGCGAGCAATCGTGTCCGTAGGTCCGCCGGCGGCGAACGGCACCAGCATGGTGACGGGCCTGATCGGATAGTCCTGGGCGAGCGCCGCGCCAAACGGCAGGACCAGAGCCGATACGAGGGCAATGAGCCGCATGCTTTCCTCCAAATTTTTTTGCTTGCTCCTATGTACGCATTCCGGGCTGCGGGGCCACACCAAAATGACTTCATCAGGAGTGGCGCGCCCGCGGCATGGTGTAGCTGCCGAAAAGCCCGATTGGTTCTCAGCGCGTCTCGCGAAGCTTCGTCGGCATCATGCGGGAACTAGCGCTCGCGCATGATCTCGTGCCGGTAGCGCTGCAGCGGCGATAGCAGGTAGCTCAGGATGGTGCGCGAACCGGTCCTGATCTCGACGGTCACCGCCATTCCCGGCGACAGGCTGACGAGGCGGTCGTCCACCTGCATCTGGGTGCGATCTAGCGAGATGCGGGCGCTGTAGCTCAACTCCTGCCCGCTGGGCTCGCTGCTGTCGCGTTGTGTCGCGAGCGGACGGTCGCTCCCGCGCTCCTGCGGCCGGTCGCGGATGATGGCGTCCTGCGAGACGCTCACGACCTGGCCTGCGAGAAGCCCGTAGCGGGTGAAATTGAAAGTGTCGATTTTGATGGCAGCACCCTGCCCGGCCTCGACAAATCCGATATCGCGATTGGAGATCATCGCCTCGATCTCGAGCCGCGTATCGGTCGGCACGATTACCAGCAGCGACTGCGCGGGCGTGACCACGCCGCCCACGGTGTGGACCGCAAGCTGCTGCACGACGCCGTCGACCGGCGACGTCAGTTGCTGAAGCCTCGTCCTCTGCTGCGCCTTGATCAGATCGCGTGCGACGCCATTGGCTTTCTGTTCGCTCTTAGCCAGCTCGTCGGAGAGACTCTTCCTGTACTCGGCCAGGGCCTGGATGCGGGTCTCCCGGATCGCGGCGACGGCCGCCTCGGCCTCCTTCAAGCGGCTGCTCTGGACGCGAAGCTCCTCCTGCTGCTCGATCTGGAGCTGGAGGGTCTCATAGTAGGTCAGCTTCGAGCCGATCTCCTTCTCCATCAGCGTCTTGCGGATCTCGACACGCTGCTGGGTGATCGGCAGCAACGCATCAAGCTTGTGAATCGTCGCCGCAATCGTCTGATGTTCGGCCTCCTTCTGCGCTTCCTGACGTGCCAGCGCCGCGAGCTTGGCCCTGTTCTCGCTGACCTGATTGGCGAGGAGCTGCCGTTGCGTCGCAACCAGCATGGGATCGGCATCCTCTGGTACGACGAGATCAGCGGATACCCCTTCGCCGCCCGCCAATGCGGCGCGGAGGCGCGCGACGTTGAGCCGTTCGGCCATGAGATCGTCGTGCAGACGATCGCGCTCTGCGGCGTTCACCGTCGGATCGAGCTCGATCAGCAGGTCGCCCGATTTGACCGATTGCCCGTCCTGCACGTGAATGGCGCGCACTACGCCGGTCTCGAACGGCTGGACAACCTTGCTTCGCCCGCTCGACACGACCTTGCCGGTTGCGGAGGCCACGATGTCGATCGTGCCCCAGGCCGACCAGGCCAGCGCCGCGCAGACAAGCAGCATCAGGGCCAGGGCGATGGCGCGGCCGATCGGCGATGGCGGTGTCTCCGTGATTTCCAGCGCCGCCGGCAGGAAGGCGACTTCCTCGGCGCGCCGGCCCTTTCCATTCCGGAACGGGATCACGGTCTGCTCCGGCCGAGCCGCCGGCACAGTGCTAGCCGACCTCATAAATGCCTCCCTGGAGACGATGCAGGGCGGCGTAGCGGCCGCCGGTCTTGATCAGCGCATCATGCGTGCCGTCCTCGACCAGACGGCCGCGTTCCAGGGTGAAGATGCGATCGGCGCCGCGGACGGTGGACAGACGGTGCGCGATGATCAGGACGGTACGGCCTTTCGCGATCTCCTTCATGTTGTCATGGATGATCCGCTCGCTTTCATAGTCGAGCGCGCTGGTGGCTTCGTCGAGGATCAGGATCCGGGGATTGCCCACCAGTGCGCGGGCAATCGCAATGCGCTGGCGCTGCCCGCCCGAGAGCGTCGAGCCGCGCTCGCCGACCACCGTATCGTAGCCCTCGGGGAGCTCCAGAATGAAGTCATGCGCGCCCGCCAGCTTCGCCGCATCGATGATGCGGTCCACCGGCAGGCTCGGATCGGCCAGGGCGACGTTGTCGCGCACCGACCGATTGAACAGCATGTTGTCCTGGAGCACGATTCCGATCTGCCGACGGAGCCCGGCCGGGTCGGTCGTCATCAGATCCATTCCGTCGACCAGCACGCGGCCGCCTTGCGGAACGTAGAGCCGCTGCACCAGCTTGGCGAAGGTGCTTTTGCCCGAGCCGGACGATCCGACGATGCCGACGGTTTGTCCGGCTGGAATATCGAACGAGACATCGTGCAGGATCTCCGGCCCATCGGGCCGGTAGCGGAAAGACACGTGCTCGAAGCGGATGTTGCCCCGGATCGGCGGCAGCCCCGCGCGGGCGGCGGAGTAAGCCGGCTCCGCCGCGCTGTTGAGGATGTCGCCGAGCCGCGCGATCGACAGCCGCGCCTGATGAAAATCCTGCCAGACTTGCGCGAGCCGCAGCACCGGGGCCGACACCCGCCCCGCGAAGATGTTGAAGGCCACGAGCTCGCCGACCGTCAATGCGTCACCGATCACCAGCCTGGCGCCGACATAGAGAATGGCGGCAGTGACGACCTTGCTGACGAGCTGCACGAGCTGGCTTGCCGTGTTGCCGAGGCTGGTGACACCGAAGCTCGCGGAGACATAGCCGGCGAGCTGCTCTTCCCAGCGGCGCTGCATCTGCGGCTCGACCGCCATCGCCTTCAGCGTTTCGATGCCGCTGACGCTCTCGACCAGGAAGGCCTGGTTCTCCGCGCCGCGGCGGAATTTCTCGTCCAGCCTGCGGCGAAACAGCGGCGTCGCCACGGCCGAGATCGCGATGTAGAACGGGAACGATGCCAGCACGATGAAGCTCATCTGCGCCGAATAGGCGAACATCACGGCCAGGAACACCGAGGTGAAGACCAGGTCGATGAGAAGCGTCAGTGACGAGCTGGTGATGAAATTGCGGATGTTCTCGAGCTCGCGGACCCGGGCCACGGAATCTCCGACGCGCCTGGCCTGAAACCAGGCCATCGGCAGCGCCAGCAGATGATGGAACAGCCGTGCCCCGAGCTCGACATCGATGCGGTTGGTCGTGTGCGCGAACAAGTAATTGCGTAGGATCCCAAGCACGGTGTCGAACAGGGAGACGACGACGAGGCCGATGACGAGAACGTCGAGCGTGGACAGTGAGCGGTGCACCAGCACCTTGTCGATGACGACCTGGAAGAACAGCGGCGAGACCAGCGCAAAAAGCTGGAGGAAGAACGAAGCCGCCAGCACCTCGCCCAGCAGCCGCCGGTATTTGCCGATCGCGCCGATGAACCAGGTGATATCGAAGTGCCGCCCGAGGTCGGACAGGCCGGCGCGCCGGACCATCAGGATCAAGCCGCCGTCCCAGATCGCGCTCAGCTCGTCGCGATCCATCAGCACCGGGCGCTGTGCCTCCGGGGACTGCACCAGCACCTTGTCGGCGGAGGCCTTTGCGATGACCATGAAGCCGCCGTCCCGCAGCATTGCGATCGCAGGCAGCGGGGTGTCCGACAGCCGGCTCCACTGCGTTCGATAGGTTCGCGCTTTAAGTCCGAGAGACCTGGCGCAGCGGACGATATCCGCTACGCCGAAGCTTGCCGCGCCCAGCCGGTGCCTGAGCTGCTCGCGATCGGCCGCAACACCCTGCAGATGCAGCAGCGTGAGCAACGCATCGAGCCCCGTGTCGGTGGAGACCGCATTCGTCATCATGCGCGTTCTCCGGGCCGATTCAGCGAGAACGCAATGGCGTGAAGTCGAATCGAGCTTGGCCAGCAGCCGCGCTCTATCCGGTCCCTCCCCCCTTGTGGAGGAGGGACCGGGAGGGCGGTGCCCCACGGGGATTCTTTCCGACGTTCGGCCGCTAACACTGCATCTTCAACCATCGGCACCTTTTCCTGGGCTACCCCTCTCCCTAACCCTCCCCCGCAAGGGGGGGAGGGAACGCACCTCCGTCGGAGCGCTAGTGAGGCTCTTCCCATCAGGCCTTACTGTCAGGCGTGCTGCGGCGGTGCGAGCACCTGGCTCTGCGTCGCGTGCGGATCGGGCAGCGGCATCTCGCCGTTCCCCTCACCTGCCGGGACGAAGCTGGCCGCCATGGCCTGGTTGAGCAGCATCGCGGCCGCGAACGCACCGCCCTGGATGACGACGTTGTTGCCGGTGCCGCCGTCGAGGACGTCGAGGCCCCCGCCGCCGATCAGCACGTCATCACCGGCACCACCTGCCAGCGTGTCGTTGCCGGGGCTGCCGATCAGCACGTCGTCGCCGTTGCCGCCATTGGCAACGAGCTGGATGCCGCCGTGCAGACCGGAGGCCGTGATGACGTCGTCGCCATCGAGACCGTTGATGACGATCCTGTCGCCCGCGCCGGCGTCGGTAATGTTGATGTCCTGGCCAAGCCCCGACACCGTGATGATGCCGTCGTGCTCGGTCACCGTGATGACGTCGTTGCCGCCGGTTGCGTTGATGGTCACGGTATCCGCGGCGCCGTCATTGGCGCCGAGATCGAGGTCGACCTGGCTGACGCCGGTGCCGGAGAGGTCACCGACCGTAATGTTGTCGGCACCGCCGAGAGCATTGAAGTCGACATGTTCGACCCCGTTCAGGTCCACCGCAATGGCGGCAACATCTCGCGTGAACAGCACCCGGCCGCCATTGGCCGAGATGTTGATGTTCTCGCTGATATTGGCGCCGTTGAATGCCAGAGTGTCGGTGCCCTTCCCGCCTTCGACGGTATCGCTGCCGTCGCCGGGGTTCCAGACGAAGGTGTCGTCGCCCGCACCGAGATTGGCGAAATCGTTGCCGCGTCCGCCGTTCACAATGTCATTGCCGGCACTGCCTGTGATGGTGTCGTTGCCGTCGCCGCCATTGATGTTGAGGCTGAACAACTGTCCCGCCTTGATGGAAGACGCATCGATGACATCATTGCCTTGGCCGCCGTTGATGCCGAGCACATCACCGGCGTCCGCATGCGCAATCGTCACCTGCGCAGCGAGGCCGTTGACCACGATCGATCCGCCGGCGGTCACGACCGATATGTTGTCGTCACCGGTCGTGCCGTTCGCGGTCACGCGGTCCGCCGCGGCATCGCCGCTCTGGCTGCCGGGGCCGGCACTGAGGTCGATGGCAACCTGCGTGATTCCTGTCCCGGTCAGATCGTTGACGGTGATGTTGTCGGCGCCGCCTGCCGCCGCGATCTGCACGTGCTCGACGCCGGCGAGGTCCATGACGATAGCACCGACGTCACGGGTGAGTAGCGCACGGCTTCCGTTCGCCGAGATCGACATGGTCTCGGCCACATTGGCGCCGTTGAACACCAGCGTATCGGTTCCCGTGCCGCCTTCGACAGTGTCGCTGCCGTCACCGGGATTCCACGTGAAGATGTCGTCGCCTGCGCCGAGAAGCGCGACGTCATTGCCGCGGCCGCCGATGACCTTGTCGTTGCCGTCGCCGCTGATCAGGGTGTCGGCTCCCTGGCTGCCGGTGATGGTGTCGTTGCCCGCACCGCCGTCGATGGTCAGCCCGATCGCCGCGCCGAGCGTGGATGCATCGATCACGTCGTTGCCGCCGAGCGCCTGCACGACCAGCCGGTCGTTGCCGGCCTCTGCATTTGCGATCGTCACGACCTCCGGCAGCCCCGTGACCGTGACCGTTGTGCCCGCGGCTGTGACCTCGATGTGCTGATTGCCGTTGCTGCCGTTGACGGTCACCGTATCAGCAGCGCCGTCGCCTTGCGTCCCTCCCGGAACGGCTCCGAGATCAACCAGCACCTGCTTGACGCCGGTCCGGGTGAGGTCGCCGACGGTGATGTTGTCGGCGCCGCCACGCGCATCGAATTCGATCTGCTCGACGCTGTTGAGATCCATCGTGATGTTGGCGACATCGCGGGTGAAGCGCACCCGGCCGCCATTGGCCGAGATGTTGATGGTCTCGTTGATGTTAGCGCCATTGAAAAGCAGCTTGTCGCTGCCCGAGCCGCCCTCGACCGTGTCGCTGCCGTCACCGGGATTCCAGATGAAAGTGTCGTCGCCACTCCCGAGCTGGGCGACGTCGTTGCCGCGTCCGCCATTGACGATGTCGTCGCCGCTGCCGCCGATGATGAGGTCGTTGCCGTCGCCGCCGATGATCCGGTCGTTGCCGGCGCCGCCATCGAGCGTCAGCGAGATCAGGCTGCCGAGCCCATTGCCCGCGGTGATGACATCGTCGCCGCCGCCGCTGTGCAAGACGAGATTTTCAGTCGTGCCGATGTCGAGCGAAAACGGCGCCGCGCCCGTCCCGTCGAGCCGCACGCGGGTGCCGTTCGCCGTGATTGTGAACGTCTCGGCGGCGTTGTTTCCGTTGACCTGAGCCGTATCGTTGCCCTCACCACCTTCGAAAAGGTTGGTGCCGCCGCCGGGATTCCAGATCATGACGTCGTCGCCGGCCTCGCCGAACAGCTGGTTGTCGCCGCTGCCGCCGTCCAGGACGTCGTTACCCGCTCCGCCGAACAGCAGATCGTTGCCGCCGCCCTTGATCAAATCGTTGCCGGCCTGACCAAACAGCAGGTCGGCTCCCGAGCCGCCCGTGATCCTGTCATTGCCGTCGCCGCCGAAGATGTGCACCGCCGGCATCGGTCCGTGGCATTCGTCGACGGTGATCGTGTCGTCACCGCCTTGACCGAAGATGTCGATCGCGGTGGTGTTGTCGACCGTGGGTTCGCCACCAACCGTTTTCACGTGCCCGTTATCAACCAGGATGCGGCCGGACTTGTCGCGACTTATCACGAGGCCGTTATTCGCGCTGTCGCCGAAAATGGTGAGTTGCCCCGTAACCGGGGAAAACACAGAGGTAATGGACATCCAAATGATCCTTCCGACCTAGCCCCTCCCCTCGGTGCGTAGCATTCGCGCACATGACATTCTTGAACCGTTGCTTGAGACGCGCGTGATTATTCTGGAGATTTCCTCCAGTTTTGCTTCGGGGCAGTTTTCGAAAGCGGATGCGAAGGCTCGCTCATCACGAACCGCCTGATCACGGATCACGCGTAACGACCCCGTGATTTTCAACGCGCGCAGAGGAAAGCGGCTCGAGGCAATGAAGGCGTATTGGGCGAAGGGCGGCATCCGCGATGTCGAAACTCGCGAACAAGATCGCCGGCGAGCGCGAACGGAGAGATCACGGTTCGCGCCTCGGCCACCGCGATCAAGGAATGCAAAGCCGCTTGATGATGGGGATAGGAGTGCGCGGCTGATCGCATCGACAGCCGCAACCAGCTTCAGGCCAAAAGGTCGACCCGTGTTACGCCGACTTCTTCTTCGGCTTCGGCTTGGTCGCCTTCGGCATGACCGGCGCCTCCGGCGTGCCCTCGATCGAGGACAGGCGACCGGCCGTGAAGGTGTAGATGCCAGCGCGCGGACCGGTCGTCCAGGTCACGACCGCAACGCGCCTGCCGGCGGCATCACCGGAGAGGTTGACGCTCGAGGGCGCGCCGATGCCGCGCACCACGTCGCATTCGGTGTGGCCGAGCGCGACGGTGCCGCCCATGGGAGCCGGCGCGGTCGTCGACGCATTCGCATCGGCCGGCCCGGGCGGCGGCGCCATGCCAGCACAAGCCCCGTCGGCGCTGACCAGATCCTCGGCCCCAACCGGCTTGTCGGGGGTCAGCGGCGGCGACTCAATCGAGATGCTTTTGATGAACAGGCGGCTGGGCGTGTTGAACCACTGGGCATCCCTGGACAACAGATCGGTCCCGCCCGAACAGCCCGCAACCAGCGGGGCTATGGCCGCCAACGCAACTATGAGCGAGCTGGGAAGCTTTTGATGTCGCACGATAAACTCAATTCCCGAGTTAAGGATCGGCCCTAAGCAATTGTACCAACACCACTTTGCGGCACGAAGGTGACAAAAGCCATCATCACCCGAAAAGCGCAAATTATCATTAATGCGAGCGACCGCTAATTCCGCTTCTGCCACCGGCCCCGCTCGTCGGCCTGCCAATAGGTGACATCAAATCCCCGCGCCTTGCAATCCGTCCAGGCGCTGCGGGCGAACGCAAGCGCGTCCGGATCGTCGCCATCGAACAGCAGCACCATGCGCTCATAGGCCTGCGCGTCCTGCGGCAGCGCGGCGTTGTCGACGAGGAAGCGGACATTGGCACCGTTCGGATTGTCCTCCTCGACCGCCAGCACGATCGGCTGATCGGCAGCGTCGCTCACCCGCCATGTCGCGTGCGGCAGGAAGGAATCGTCGCGATAGGTCCACAAATGAGCGTCGAGCGCATCGGCGCGCTCCGGCGAAGTCGATTGCACGACGACACGCCAGCCGCGCTCGAGCGATTTCTCGAGAAGCGGCGGCAACACGTTCTCCACCGTCATGTTTTGCAGATGGTAGAACAGGACTTCAGTCATCTCGGGTCATTTGCGCTCGTAGTGGTCGGCGACCAGACGGTCGAGCAAGCGAACGCCGTAACCGCTTCCCCAGCTCTGATTGATGTCGGTCTTCGGCGTGCCCATGGCGGTCCCGGCGATGTCGAGATGCGCCCAGGGCGTGCCGTCCACGAAGCGCTGGAGGAACTGCGCCGCGGTGATCGAGCCGCCATGGCGGCCGCCGGTGTTCTTCATGTCCGCGAACTGGGAATCGATCAGCTTGTCGTATTCGGGGCCAAGCGGCAGGCGCCAGACCTTCTCGCCGCTCTCGATGCCGGCCGCCAGCAGCCGCTCGGCAAGCTCGTCATTGTTGGAGAACATGCCGGCATGCTCGGTGCCGAGCGCGACCACGATGGCGCCGGTCAACGTCGCCAGATCCACCATGAATTTCGGCTTGGTTTTCTTGGCGACGTACCAGAGCACATCGGCAAGCACCAGGCGGCCTTCCGCGTCGGTGTTAATGATCTCGATGGTCTGGCCCGACATCGAGGTGACGATGTCGCCCGGGCGCTGCGCGTTGCCGTCCGGCATGTTCTCGACCAGGCCGATGGCGCCGACGACGTTGACCTTGGCTTTGCGGGCCGCGAGCGCATGCATCAGGCCGACGACGCAGGCAGCGCCTCCCATGTCGCCCTTCATGTCCTCCATGCTGCCGGCCGGCTTGATCGAAATGCCGCCGGTGTCGAAGCAGACGCCCTTGCCGACGAAGGCAACCGGCGCCTCACCCTTCTTGCCGCCGTCCCAACGCATGATGACGGTGCGGCTCGGCCGCGCGGAGCCCTGGCCGACGCCGAGCAGCGCGCCCATGCCGAGCTTGTCCATCGCCTTGACGTCGAGCACCTCGATCTTGACGCCGAGCTTGCGGAGCAGGCCTGCGCGGCGCGCGAACTCCTCGGGAAAAAGCACGTTCGGCGGCTCGTTGACGAGGTCGCGCGCAATGATCACGCCGTCCACGATCGCAGCCGCCGATGTAAACGCCTTCTTCGCGGCGACCACGTCGCCGACCGCAAACGAGACGTCGGCGCGCGTGCCGCCCTCCTCGCCGTCCTTCTTCTTGGTCTTGTAGCGGTCGAACTTGTAGGTGCGCAGCCGCAGGCCCGAGGCGATCGCGACCGCCTGCTCGCTGGTCATGGCGCCGTTTGGAAGCTCCGCCATGATGGTCATGGCCGCCGCCCCGGCCGGAAGCTTGCTCGCCGCCACGCCGCCGAATTTGAGGAAGTCGTTCGCCTTCAGGCCGGCCGCCTTGCCGGCACCGATCACGATCAGGCGGGTGGCCTTCACGCCTTCGGGCGCAAGGATGTCGAGCGCCGCGCCGCTTTTGCCCTTGAAAGCGGCGGCGGTGGCCGCCCGCTTCACGAGTTCGGTGGCCCCGCCGAGCGCCTTGGCGGTCGCCGGGCCGAGCTTCAGGCTGTCGTCGCAGAACACGACCATGATGCCACGGGCGGCGGCAGACAATGGAACGAAGCCGACCTTAATGGCATCGGACATGAGTAACTCCTCAAAAACATTGCGCTTTTTACCGATCGGCGGTCCCGGCCACGGGCCGGAGCTGAACGGCGATTCACTGAGCGTCCCGCACTATGGGCCACCGGCCCGGCAGATGCCAAGCACCCCCCGTGGCCGAGGGGCCACAACGAGGGAAATATTAACCATATATTGAGGGTGCCACGGGGCAGCCATTTTGTTGACGGATCAAAGGGATGGTACTGAGAGAGTAAGCCGGCGGATGAGATGGTTGGCCGACCTTGGGGATCCCCTTGCGGGGATTGGTTGGACAGCCGGAATTCCGGCCGGCATTGGGGACTTGGTGGGATTCGTGCGGTAGCGCATGGGGTCAATCGATAGGTATATCTTCCGCACGACGCTCGCGTCGTTTGCGCTGGTCCTGGTCAGCCTCACGGGCGTGATCTGGATTACGCAGGCGTTGCGCGGCATTGACCTGATGACGAGCCAGGGTCAGACCATCCTGACCTTCCTCGGGATCACCAGCCTCGTCGTGCCCGCGCTGGTCCTGATTATCTCGCCGATCGCGCTGATGATCGCGATCTCGCATACGCTGAACAAGCTCGCGACCGATTCCGAGATCATCGTGATGAATGCCGCCGGCTTCTCGCCATTCCGGCTGTTCTATCCGTTCTTCTACGCCACCTGCGTGGTGGCGCTGCTGGTCGCCTTCATCGCGGCCTATCTCGCTCCCGACGGCATGCGGCGGATCAAGCAGTGGGACGCCGAGATCACCGCCGACGTGCTCACCAACATCCTGCAGCCCGGCCGCTTCGCCCAGCTCGACAAGAACCTGACGATCCGGATTCGCGAACGCCAGCCCGGCGGCATCCTCGCCGGCATCTTCATCGACGACCGCCGCGATCCGAACGAGCGGGTCTCGATCGTCGCCGAGCACGGCGAAGTCGTGAAGAACGAGACCGGATCGTTCCTGGTGCTGGAGACCGGCAATCTCCAACGCTTCGAGGCCGGCAAGCGCGATCCCGCGCTGGTGGCGTTCGGCCGCTACGGCTTCGACATGTCCAAGTTCTCGGGCCAGGGCCGCGACGTCACCCTCGGCATCCGCGAGCGTTATCTCTGGGAGTTGCTCTCGCCGTCCGAGGACGATCCCGTCTACAAGCAGATTCCCGGCCAGTTCCGCTCGGCCCTGCATGACAGCCTGCTGGCGCCGATCTATCCCTTCGCCTTTGCCGTGCTGACCTTCGCGTTTCTGGGTGCGCCTCGCACCACGCGCCAGAGCCGCAATTTCTCGATCGGCTCCTCGATCCTCGCCGTGTTCGGCCTGCGCATGGCCGGCTTCGCCTGCTCGGTGATGGCGGTGAAATCGCCGGGCGCGGTGCTGGTCCAATATGCCATGGTCATTGGTGCCATCGGCGTCGGGCTGGCGATCATCATTGGCGGCCTTGTGGTCGAACCGCCGCCGCGCCTCATGGAGGCCATCAACAGGTCGAACGCGCGCATCGCGCGGCTGTTCGGACGGCCGGCCACCGCATGAGCATGCTCACCAACACACTCGGGCGCTATTTCGCCGGCCGTTTCGTGGTCGCGGCGCTCGGCGTGTTCGCCGGCATTTTCCTGCTGCTGGTGCTGGTCGATTACATCGAGATGGTGCGCAAGACCTCAGGGCTCGCATCCGCCTCCGCAGTCATGGTGGCCGAGACCTCGCTGTTCCGCGTGCCGCAGCTTTTGGAGAAGCTGACGCCGTTCTGCATGCTGATCGGCGCCATGACCTGCTATCTCGCCCTCTCCCGCCGGCTCGAGCTCGTCGTCGCGCGCGCCGCCGGCGTCTCCGCATGGCAATTCATCTCGCCGGCGCTCGGCAGCGCGCTCCTGATCGGCGTGATCGCCACCGTCGCCTACAATCCGATGTCGGCCAATCTGCGCGAGCTGTCCAAGCGCATGGAAGCCGAGCTGTTCGGCTCGGCGCCCGGCGGCGGCATTCAGGACGCCTCCGGCTTCTGGCTCAACCAGAAGACCAGCGACGGCGAGACGATCATCAATGCGGCGCGCAGCGAGCAGCAGGGTATCCGGCTCACCGGACTCACGCTGTTCCGGTTTGACACAGAGCAGCACTTCAAGGAACGGGTCGAGGCGCGCGAGGCGACGCTCGAGGCCGGCCGTTGGCTGTTCAAGGGCGTCCGCCGCTTCTCGCTGGATTCGCCGCCGGTCGATCAGGCCAGCCTGGAGATTCCGACCACGCTGACCGAGGCCCAGGTCCGCAACAGCTTTTCCACACCCGAGACTGTGTCCTTTTGGCAACTACCGAGCTACATCCGCTCATCCGAAAGCTCGGGCTTCGCGACAGCCGGATACCGACTCCAGTATCAGAAGCTTCTGGCACAGCCGTTTTTGCTTGCAGCCATGGTGATGCTCGCGGCCTCCGTGTCGTTGCGCTTCTTCCGGATGGGCGGCGTGCAGAAGATGGTTTTGAGTGGCGTGGGCGCAGGCTTTCTGCTCTACGTTCTGTCGAAAGTGACTGAAGATTTGAGCAAGGCTGAGTTGATGCATCCGATCGCTGCGGCGTGGTTGCCCGTGGTGGTGGGCGGCCTCACCGGCTTTTTGGCCTTGCTGTATCAGGAGGACGGATAGTGACGGCCGTCCACCGAGGGCCCGTGTCTCGTTTGACGCGGCGCACATTGGTGCGCGCGAACGGGTGTGGCTTGTCCATTCGCAGATTCCTGCTTGCTGTCGCCGCCGTGGCATCGCTCGGTGGCGTGATGGACGTTGCCGCCGTGACGCCGGCATCCGCCCAGAGCTTCACCTACAATCCGCTGCCGCCGCGTGCGAAGCCGCCGAAGGCCGTCAACGACAACCAGATGCTGGTTCAGGCGACCGAGGTCGATTACGACTACAACAATTCGCGCGTCTCCGCGGTCGGTAACGTCCAGCTGTTCTACAACGGCACCAGCGTCGAGGCCGACAAGGTCATCTACGACCAGAAGACCAAGCGGCTCCATGCCGAAGGCAACATCCGTATGACGGATGCCGACGGCAAGATCACCTATGCCGAGATCCTGGACCTGTCCGACGACTACCGTGACGGCTTCGTCGATTCGCTGCGCGTTGATACGGCCGACCAGACCCGCATGGCGGCGAGCCGCTCCGATCGCTCCAGCGGCAACTACACGGTGTTCGAGAACGGCGTCTACACGGCCTGCGCGCCGTGCAAGGACGATCCGAAGAAGCCGCCGCTCTGGCAGGTCAAGGGTGCGCGCATCATCCACGACCAGCAGGAGAAGATGCTGTATTTCGAGACGGCGCAGCTCGAATTCTTCGGCGTGCCGATCGCCTATATGCCCTATTTCTCGACGCCCGACCCGACCGTGAAGCGCAAGACCGGCTTCCTGATGCCGGGCTTCACGTCGAATACGCCGTTCGGCTACGGCGTCGAGGTTCCGTTCTACTGGGCGATCGCGCCCGACATGGACGCCACCTTCAACCCGCGCATCACGTCCAGGCAGGGCGTGCTGTTCCAGGCCGAATTCCGCCAGCGCCTGATGGACGGCGCCTATCAGATCCGCGTCTACGGCATCGACCAGCTCGATCGGAGCGCGCTCGCGGGCCAGCCCGGCGACAAGCAGTTCCGCGGCGCCGTCGACACCAAGGGTCAGTTCGCGCTGAACGACAAATGGGTCTGGGGTTGGGACGGTGTCCTGATGTCCGACTATTATTTCTTCTCGGACTATCGGTTGTCGCAATATCGCGATCCGCTGGGCTCGTTCCTGTATCTGCCGACGGATGCACTCTCGCAGCTTTACCTGACCGGTGTCGGCAATCGCAGCTTCTTCGACGCGCGCACGATGTACTGGCTGAGTTACTCGGGCAACCAGAACCAGGTGCCGGTCGTCTACCCCGTGATCGACTACTCGAACGTGCTGAACTATCCAGTCTTCGGCGGCGAGTTCAGCTACAAGACCAATTTCGTGAACCTGTCGCGTGACACCGCGGTGTTCGATCCGATCACGACGCTCGCCAACACCAACAGCCTGTGCACGACGGTGTCGGCCGATCCGCTCGCGCGTACGCCGTCGCAGTGCCTGCTGCGCGGCTTCCCGGGTACCTACACCCGCCTGACGGCGGAAGCGCAGTGGCGCAAGTCCTTCACCGATCCGTTCGGTGAAATCTGGACGCCGTTCGCCATTCTCCGCGCCGACGCGATCAACTCCTCGGTCTCCAACCAGCCGGGCGTGTCGAACTATTTGCCCGTCGGCGATACCCAGGCGCTCCGCCTGATGCCGACCGTGGGCCTCGAATACCGCTACCCCTTCATCAACGTTCAGCCCTGGGGTTCGACCACCATCGAGCCGATCGCGCAGATCATCATCCGGCCGAACGAGACCTATGCCGGCAAGCTCCCCAACGAGGACGCGCAGAGCATGGTGTTCGACGCCTCGAACCTGTTCAGCGTCGACAAGTTCTCCGGCTACGACCGTGTCGAGGGCGGCGGCCGCGCCAATGTCGGCGTGCAGTCCACCACGCAGTTCGACAGGGGCGGAGCCATCAAGACGCTGTTCGGCCAGTCCTACCAGCTGTTCGGCATGAACTCCTTCGCGGTCCAGGACTCCATCAATACCGGCGTGGATTCCGGCCTGCAAAGGCCGCGCTCCGACTATGTGGCGAGCGCCGCCTATTCGCCCAACAGCACCTATACGTTCAGCGTTCGCTCGCGCATGGACGAGCAGACCTGGAACGTGCAGCGCTTCGAGGCGGAAGGCCGCGCCAACTTCAACCGCTGGTCAGTCAGCATGCTGTACGGCAATTACGCGGCGCAGCCGGAACTCGGCTATCTAACCCGCCGCGAGGGCATCCTGACGTCAGGCTCGATCAAGCTCGCGGCCAATTGGGTGGTCACGGGCTCGGCGCGCTGGGACCTTGAGGCCAACAAGATCAACCAGTATGTGCTCGGTGCCGGCTACGTCGACGATTGTTTTGTGCTCGGCTTGAACTATGTAACTGCGTATAGCTATTCCGCAGGCTCGACCCCGCCCGTGCTGAACCACGCGATCATGTTCCAGATCGGCCTGCGCACGCTGGCGAACACAGCGACCACCAGCAGTTCCGGCGGCGGACTCCAGTGAACGGTTTGAAGGTGCCGGCCGCGTGTTCCCGATCGCAGGTTCACCTCGGCTGACATGCGAGCGACAAATATGACGATCCCATTGCCTGTCTTCCGCCTCTTCCTCATCCTCGCCGCCCTGCTGCTGGCCGGCGCGCCGTTGCGTGCGCAGAACATCGTCTTGATGGTCAACGGCGATCCCATCACCGACTTCGACATCGAGCAGCGCTCCAAGCTCGACCAGCTGACGACGCAGAAGACACCGGCCCGCCAGGACGTCATCAACGAGCTGATCGACGACCGGGTGAAGATGAAGGAAGGCAAGAAATATGGTGTCGACCCCGGCGTCTCCGACATCAACCAGTCCTACGAGGGCATGGCGCAGCGCATGCGCATCTCGCCGGACCAGCTCACCAAGTCGCTCGAGGTCAAGGGCGTCCGCCCCGAAACCCTGAAGAGCCGCATGAAGGCCGAGATGGTCTGGACCAGCCTCGTGCGCGGCCGCTTCAAGGAGAAGCTGCTGGTCGGCGAGAAGGACGTCGCGCAGGCCGTGCAGGCCCAGACCGGCGACAAGCTGCAGATCGAGGGCACCGAATACAAGATGCAGCCGATCGTGCTGATCGTGCCACGGGGCTCGTCGCCGGCGTTCCTGGAGACACGGCATAAGGAAGCCGAGCAGTATCGCTCGCGCGTCGGAAGCTGCGAAGAAGCCAATTCGCTGTTCCGCTCCACGCCGAACGCCACCATCCGCGACGTCGTCACCAAGACCACCGCTGAATTACCCGAGGCGCTGCGTAAGGTGCTCGACGACACGCCGATCGGCCACCTGACCGCGCCCGAGACGACCAAGGCAGGCATCGAGATGGTGGTGCTGTGCTCGCGCAAGCCGACCATGATCGACACGCCGAAGAAGCGCGAGGTCCGCGAGAAGATGTATCAGGAGAAGTACGAGAAGACCCAGAAGACCTATCTCGAGGAGCTCCGCAAGGCGGCGATGATCGAGTATCGCAACCGCTGATGGCCAAGCAGCCTGCCAAGCCCCTCGCCCTGACGCTGGGAGAGCCTGCCGGCATCGGCCCCGACATCACCATCGCAGCCTGGCTCAAGCGCCGCGAACTGGACCTGCCCGCCTTCTATCTGCTCGGCGACGAGGCGCTGATCGCCCGCCGCGCCAAGGCGCTCGGCGCTGCCGTCAGGATCGCTTCGGTGACCACCGGCGAGGCCGAGGCCGCCTTCCCCGAGGCCCTGCCCGTGGTTGCGTCCGGCGAGCCCGCGAGCGCCGCGCCCGGCAAGCCCGACGCATCGAGCGCGCCGGCCGCGCTCGCCTCGATCCGCCAGGCGGTCACGGATGTCCGCGAGGGCCGCGCCGGCGCCGTTGTCACCAATCCGATTGCCAAGAGCGTGCTCTATCGTGCCGGCTTCCGCCATCCCGGCCATACCGAATTCCTCGCAGAACTCGCCGCGGAAGACGGCCCCACGCCGCAGCCGGTGATGATGCTGTGGTCGCCGCGGCTCGCCGTAGTGCCCGTGACCATCCACGTCTCCTTGCGCGATGCACTGGCCCAGCTCACCAGCGAGCTGATCGTCTCGACCGTGCGCATCGTCGCGACCGAACTCAAATCCCGCTTCGGCATCGCGAATCCGCGCATCGCGATTTCCGGCCTCAATCCGCACGCGGGCGAGGACGGCTCGCTCGGCCACGAGGAGCAGACCGTGATCGCGCCGGCGATCAAGACGTTGCGGGGCGACGGTATCGAGGCGAAGGGACCGCTCCCCGCCGACACCATGTTCCACGAAGCCGCGCGAAACAGCTATGACTGCGCCGTCTGCATGTACCACGACCAGGCGCTGATCCCGATCAAGACTGTGGCCTTCGATGACGCGGTCAACGTCACGCTCGGACTGCCCTTCATCCGCACCTCGCCCGACCACGGCACCGCCTTCGACATCGCCGGCACCGGCAAGGCCAATCCGGCAAGCCTGATCGCTGCGTTGAGGCTTGCGAGCCGGATGGCGGCTGCGAAAACCCGATGAGCACGATCGATGACCTCCCGCCGCTTCGCGAGGTCATTCGCCAGCACGCCTTGTCGGCGCGCAAATCGCTCGGCCAGAACTTCCTCCTCGACCTCAATCTCACCGCGCGCATCGCGCGTGCGGCGGCTCCACTCGAGGATTCCACCATCATCGAGATCGGCCCCGGCCCGGGCGGGCTGACGCGCGCCCTGCTCGCGCTCGGCGCCAGACGCGTCATCGCCATCGAGCATGACGAGCGCGCGATCCCTGCCTTGCAGGATATTGCTGCGCGCTATCCCGGCCGACTCGAGATCGTCCATGGCGACGCCATGACCTTCGACCCGCGCCCGCTGCTATCAGGCGAAAGAGCAAAAATCGTCGCCAACCTGCCCTACAACATCGCGACCCACCTCCTCGTCGGCTGGCTCACCACCGAACCCTGGCCGCCCTGGTACGAAATGATGGTCCTGATGTTCCAGCGCGAGGTCGGCGAGCGCATCGTGGCGCGCGAGGACGAAGAGGCCTTCGGCCGACTCGGCGTGCTCGCCAATTGGCGCTGCGAGACCAAGATCCTGTTCGACATCGCGCCGTCCGCCTTCGTGCCGCCGCCGAAGGTTACGTCTTCCGTTGTGCGACTGATCCCGCGCGAAACGCCTCTCGCCTGCGATCGCAAGCTGCTCGAACAGGTCGCGGCCGCCGCCTTCGGCCAGCGCCGCAAGATGCTGCGGCAAAGCCTGAAGGCGCTCGGCGCCGATCCCGCGCGGCTCGCCGCAGCTGCCGGCGTCGATGCGACGCGGCGCGCGGAGACCGTTCCGATTTCCGGCTTTGTTGCCATGGCCCGTGAATTGGCCAATATACGCAGCGAAACAGAGAGATAATTTCGGAGGAAGAAATATGGCGTTGATGCGTCGGCAGTCCCTCGTCAAGTTCGATGCGCCGCTGTGCGAGACCATCGTCGAGACGCCGAAGCCGCAAGGTCGAGAGGTGCTGGTGCGGATCGAGCGTTGCGGCCTCTGCCACTCCGATCTGCACATCCAGGACGGCTACGCCGATCTCGGCGGCGGCAAGAAGCTCGACACTACGCGCGGCATGACGCTGCCCTTCACGCTCGGCCACGAGATCGCGGGCGTGGTCGACGAAGTCGGCCCCGAGGTATTCGCCGGTCTCGTCGGCAGCAAGAAGGCGGTGTTTCCGTGGATCGGTTGCGGCCAGTGTCGCGACTGCGCCAATGGCGACGAGAATCTCTGCGCCAGACAGCGCTTTCTCGGCGTCTCCATCGACGGCGGCTTCGCCACCCACGTGCTGGTGCCCGACGCGAAATATCTGCTCGACTACGATCCCCTGCCCGTCAACCAGGCCGCGACGCTGATGTGCTCCGGCGTCACCGCCTACGGCGCGCTCAAGCGCCTGGTCGACCGGCCGCGCCAGCGCAACCTCCTGCTGATCGGCCTCGGCGGTGTCGGCATGATGGGCCTTTCCTTCGCGGCGGCCATGTTCAAGCAGCCGATCACGGTCGCCGACCTCAGCGGTGCCGCGCGCGAAACCGCGCTGAAGAACGGCGCGGCGGTGGCCTACGATCCGGCCGAGCCCGACGTGGTCAAGCGCATCCTCAAGGAAACCGATGGCGGCTTCGACGAGATCGTCGACTTCGCGGGCAACGAGAAGTCCATGGCTTTCGCGGTCGCCGTCGCCGCGCGCGGCGGCAAGATCGTGGTCTCCGGCCTGATGGGGGGCCAGTTCACGTTGCCGATGGTGCAATGGGTCTACAAGCGCATGACCATCGAGGGCTTCATGGTCGGCACACTCACCGAGGCTCACGAGCTGATGGCGCTCGCCCGCGCCGGCAAGATCAAGCCGACGCCGATGCGCGAGGAGCCGATGGCCGACGTCCAAACATGGATCGACGAGCTTCGCGCCGGCAAGGTCGTCGGCCGCATCGTGCTCAAGAACTAGAAACTGACGCAGACCCGTGTTCCAAATTGGGGAACCCGCTCTCTGCAGAATACGGTCCTCGCCAGCTCTCTTTTTGGATTTCTGGCAACCATGCAGACGATCCGCCGCTTCCTCGCCGACGAGTCCGGCGCCACAGCGATCGAGTACGGCCTGATCGCCGCTGGCATTGCGCTTGCGATCATCGCCGTCGTCAACAATCTCGGCGCGACGCTGAACAAGAAGTTCACCTCGATCGGCAGCTCGCTGAAGTAGCGGGCACGCGCGCCAATTCAAAGCATTCGTCTGTCCCGCGGAACGGCAACGGCCGCGCCGCGTTGGCAGCCATGTCCATTCGCTGCACCGTCGAGAACGCATTCTTCATCGCCTGGAGTTTCCTGGAGCAGAGCGGAGAGCTCGGCTCCCCGGACGAGACGGCGAACGTCCTGCTCGACGCCATTGAGGCCCAGCTCAGGACCGGCGAGCGCCGGCAACTGATGCTCGCCAACAGGGCGATCGATGCCTATCGCGCCCACGCGGAAAAAGGCCGGCCCGCGCACGATTGCGAAGCACGCTTCGGGTGACGAACTTCGGGTGATGAACATCCCGGCCGCCCTCGGGCCCGCCGGCCCGGCGGCGTTGAGGTATAGGCCGGCGGTCCGTCGGGCAGAGCGCACGGGCTGCGGCGCTCCGCGACGAGCGCGCTACGCTGGAGCCGCGCCCCTGCTGTGTGCACTCCTGCACAGAGCTCGCAATGTTGAAGGCCGCTGGGTTCGGCTGCGCCATTGCCTCGTCCCATGCCTCGCCAAAACTTTCTGGAATTCCGCAAGCCGGAGGCCATTTTTCAACGGCTGAAAAACGCCTTGTGTGCACTTTGGAACCGTCGGCTCCGTCACGGAAACGTAGGGTTCTGGCCGGTGCCGATTCCCGGCCAGAGCAAGACATGTGACCGGTCGGCCCCAGAACGATCTTCTCCAGCAGCTCAGCCGCCCGGATTTCGAACTGCTCGCGCCGCACCTCCAGCCGGTCGAACTCGAGGCGGGCCACATCCTTTATCATGCCGGCGACGAGGTGGCGGCGGTCCATTTTCCCTGCCGCTCCACGCTCGTGTCGTTCGCCGTGCCGGTCGAGGACGATCGCGAGGTCGAAAGCCTGCTGGTCGGGCGCGAGGGCGCGGTGGGCATTGCCGCCGGCCGCAGCGCCTCGCTGGCCTATTCGCGCATCGTCGTGAAGCTGGGCGGCACCCTGCTGCGGCTGCCGCCGCGCGTGCTCGAGCAGGCCCAGCAGAGGTCGGCCACGCTTCTGCAAATCTTCTCTCGCTACGCCGACTGCCAGTTCGCGCAGCTGCTCCAGACCGCGGCCTGCAATGCCGCGCATTCGATCGAGCAGCGCGCCGCCAAGTGGATCATCTCCGCGCAGGAGCACGTCGGCGGCCCCGAGATCCCCCTCACCCATGAGCAGCTGGCCGGCATGCTCGGCGTGTCCCGCAGCTATGCCAGCCGCGTCATCCAGATGTTCAAGGCCAGGCGGATCCTCGCGACACGCCGCGGCGCCATCCTGATCCTAGATGCGCCGGCGCTCGAAGCCAGAGCCTGCTCCTGCAACGACTGGGTGAAGAAGCACTTTGACGAGGTGATGGGACGCACGGCCGCGGACGGTTAGCTTTAGGTCTCACGCATGCGGCGGCGATTGGCGCTTCAAGTGCAGATAGGTCGGACTGAAGCCTCCGAGCCGCTGCAATTCGCGCCATTTCATGACGATGAGCTCGCCGTCGTGCATGTCCATGGTCCCGCTCCGCCTGAGGTCGGCGAGCGTCCGGTTCACCGTCGCGATCGCCATACCCAAGGTCTCGCCGAGCTGCGCCAGGCTGAGCGGCAGGCGGCAGCGATTGCCGCGGACGAGCTGCGCTGCGCGGGCGCGGTAGAACAGCTCGCAGAACAGGTGTGCCATGCGCGCGTGCATCGGCCGGGCGCTGTTGTTGGTGATGGCCTCGCGAAAGATCGCGGCATCGAGCAGGGTCTCGCGCCAAACCGACAGTGCGAAGGTCGGCCGTCGCCGGAAGGCAATGAACAATTCGCGATGCGGGATGAAGGCCACCGAGGCAGGCCCGAGGGCGCAGAGGCCATGGTCCATCTGGTCGATGAACAAGCCCTGGGAGTCCGGCAGGTCGCCGGACAGATGGAACGCGAGGTATTGCCGCCGGCCGCTGTCGAGCAAATGGTAGCGCGCGATCATGCCGGAGACGACCAGCGCCGAATGCTCGGGTTCGTCGCCCTGACGGATGAAATCCTCGTTCGGCGCGAACTCGCGCTGCACAAAGGTCAGCCCGCGAATTTCGGCGACATCCTCCTGGGCGAGCGCGGTGTGCTCGCCCAAGTTCCGGATCAGCACGTCATGCGCTTTTTCCATGTGTCCCGCCAAAAATCCTGCCGGTTCGATCAAATGATACATCTGGCCCGTATCCAGCGGACTAGAACGCGGGTCGGAAGCACAGGTTGCTACCGGTCTGCGACATTACTTGGTTGCAGCCCACCGTCCCTCGATCGCTGACTGCGCCCGCCATTCGCATGAGCTCTACGACGATCCTGAAGCGCATTCGCCACCTGTTCGCATCGGAGTCGGGCGAGCACCTGGACAGTATCAGCGCTGCCTTCCAGCGAGGCACGCTGAAGGAGCCGGCGCGGCCGATGTCGGATCAGGAGCTTGCGCGCGCCATCCGCGAGTTCCAGGCGGTTCCCGTGTCCGATTGGACCATCGCGAAACTCTCACGATGCCTGCTCGAGCCGGCGATGCCGGGTGACGACTGAAACACCTCCTCCTCTCCATGCCGCACCCCAAGTTCATCGGACATCTCCAGGCGATTGAAGGCCTCTCCGACGACGAACGCCGCCAGATCGCGGCTC
Source organism: Bradyrhizobium sp. Kon56 (assembly GCF_055807635.1). NCBI lineage: Bacteria > Pseudomonadati > Pseudomonadota > Alphaproteobacteria > Hyphomicrobiales > Nitrobacteraceae > Bradyrhizobium > Bradyrhizobium sp. Kon56. Next base: position 80,533 of record NZ_JBVVOU010000005.1, read on the forward strand.
TGCCGTCCACGCTGCGCCAGGTCTCCGACGGCGAGACCCTGCTGCGCCAGGGTGAAGATACCTCTCGCTGCGTTTTCGTCGTCAGCGGCTTCCTCTATCAGGCGCGCATCGTCGGCGATCGCAGCCAGATCCTCGCCTTCCACGTTCCCGGCGACATGCCGTGCCTGCACACGCTGCTGGTCTCGCCGATGGATGCGGACCTCGTCGGTCTTGGCCCTTCCCTCGTCGGCTACGTCGCACACAGCCCACTCAAGCAGCTGCTCGACGGCTCCATTCACCTGACCCGCGCGTTCTGGCGCGAGACGCTGATCGATGCGGCGATCTCGCGACAATGGATCGCGCGCCTCGGCGCACAGGCGGCACTGCCGAAGGTGGCGCATCTGATCTGCGAGCTCGCCGCAAGGCTGGAGGTCGTGGGCCTCGTCAATAACGGCCGCTTCCAGATACCGATGACGCAGCGGCATGTCGCCGATGCCTGCGGTTTGTCGATCGTCCACGTCAATCGCACCATCCAGGAGCTGAGAGGGCGCCGATTGATTGCCTGGGAGGGAAGCGAGATCGAGCTGTTGCAACCCGACGAGCTCCGCGCGCTCGCGGATTTCACGCCGGATTATCTGACCTGACAAAGACGGGCGGCGTTCCAACGAACGACATTCGAACCGGCACAGCAAAAGCGATCCCCCGCCTCACGATCGCGACGGCTTTATCCGCCATGATTTGAGCAACGGGCCGCCGGCACCCAGCACGGGATCGGTCTTCGGCTTGCGGACCTTGGCGACGCGTTTGCTGGCGTCAGGACGCTCTCGCGTGTCGGTGCACTCGTCATACGTCCCCTCCTGCGGATACGCTCCGACGACCAGGAAGTCCCGGCTGGACTCGATCAGTCGGTGTCCGGTGCCTGCGGGAAGGACCAGAACATCTCCGGCCTTCACGCTCAGGATTCGCCCCCTGATCCCGCCGCACTCGATCCTGGCCATGCCGCGTGCCACGCCCATCACTTCGTGGATCTGCGAATGATAGTGGACAAAGTCATAAACCGTATCGCGCCAAGAGCGGCCCCAGCCGTGACGATCGAACAGCGTGTCGATGATGACCTCTGGAGCAAAACGCCGGGTCTTCAGGTTCACCACGCCGCGATAGAGCAAGACGGGAAAATGCGGGTTATTCGGCACGATGCCATCGTCCTGGAAACGGATGGCTGTCGGCTTCCGAGCCCGCACGAGCGCCCGCAGCGTTGCCGCGTCGGGGTGATCCTCAACGAACTTCTTGGCGAGATTTTTGATCTGGTCCTTGATCGGCATGGCGTCTCCTCAGCCGCAATTAAACGACGGCCGGAAGGATAAGTTTCCCGAGGTGATCCGGTTGGACCGCCATCTCCTCGGCGTCATTTCCGGCGAAGACAAGCATTCCAGAAATCGTTCCGCGGCAGCACTCCGGAATGCTCGCTGCGCTCACCCGGCCACCGCCTTACCCCGGGGTAGCCGACGATGGCCGCGCAGGAGCGGAACGACGCGCGTTTCGCTTACCTGCGAGCGGCTTTGCGACCTCCCGGGCGCACTCGACGAGCAGCCGCTGAGCAGGGTTTGGCGTTCTGCCCTTCATCGCAATGATCCCGATCGGCCACATCTGAATAGGCATTTCCACCGGTAAAACCTTCATCGACAGCCGCTTCGCGCTGAAGTGCAACATCGATGCCGGAAGGAAACTCAGGAATCGTTCCGACGAGAGCAACGCCGACTGCATAAGGATCGAATACACGGTTACGCTGGCACGTGGCACCTCCAGCCCGGAGGCGTGAAATGCGTTGGCAATCCAGCCGCCCGGAAAGCTTTCGCGCGGCGGCAGGCACCAACGCTCGTTGACCAGCTCGTCGAGGCGGATCTTGCGCCGCCCCACCCACGGACTGTGCAAGCCTGCGACAACGACACCGCTTTCGTGCAACAGCACTTCGACATCGGTATCGGCAGCCGGTGTCGGGCTCGGCAGGCGCCCTATCATGAGGTCGATGTCGTGATTGCGCAGATGACGATCCTGAAGCTCCGGCGGTTCGCCCTCGATGATGTGAAGCGCGAGCCTCGGATATTGCCGGGATAGCCGGTCAATGATGACGGGCAGTAGTCCGGCCATCACGGGCTCGGTGCTGCCAATGCGCAATTCACCCACCGCGGGATCAGCGAGCGATTGCAGCTCGTCGACGCCACTCCGCAAATCGTTGCACAAAGCAATGCTGCGCTTGAGCAAGGCCTTGCCGTAAAGCGTGGGCTCAACGCCGAGCCGGCTGCGCTCCAGAAGCGGAAGGCCGATCGTTTGCTCCAGGCTTGCGATCATCTTGGATATGACAGGCTGAGAAATGGCTAGGTGCTCGGCCGCCTTCGCCATGCTCCCGTATTCCACGACGGCGATAAACACGTTCAGTTGCCGCAGCTTGATCCGACGGCTGATTTGGGATGCATCGAGCATGCGACCCTTTCCGAAATGGAATAGAACTATCGAGAAATAGAACTTTTCTTATATAGATCCGCGGGACAAGCTGCAATTCGCGTTACCCTCCACCGCCAAGGTTTGGAGCAGCCATGTCGAACATTCATGTACCCCGTCGCACCTTCCTGTTCGGAAGCCTCGCGGGATTGTTGCTGCCCGGCCAGGTCGCCGCGCAACCTTATCCGTCCAATCTCATACGTGTTGTAGTCCCTGCCGGCGCGGGGACACCGCCCGACATCATCAGCCGCATGATCGCCGACGAGCTCGCCGCCAATGAAGGCTGGCGACTTGTGGTGGAAGATCGCCCCGGTGCGCTGCAGACCATTGCCATGAACGACGTGAGCGGTCGTCCGGCGGACGGCTATACACTGCTGACCATGAGCCTTCCGATGACGGTCACCCCGGCCCTGCTTCCGAAGGCGGAGACACGGGCGGATGTGGATTTCGATCCGGTGATCAAGATATCGAAATCCTACACCGTGCTCGTTACAACGCCTTCCTTGCCGATCGACTCGTTAGCCGGTCTGGTGGCGTTGCTCAAGAGCAAGCCAGGGAAGCTCAATTTCTCTTCCGCGGGCTTCGGGACCCCCTCGCATCTGATCGGCGAAATGTTTTCATTGCAGGCGGGCGTGCGCGCCACCCACGTGCCCTACCAGCAGTTTTCCCAAGCAATCACCGATCTGATCAGCGGCAACGTCCAATACATGTTTGTCACCACGCTTCCGGTTATTGACCTCATTGCGACCGGCAAGTTGCGAGCGCTTGCCGTCACCGCCCCCACCAGGATTGCTGCCCTGGGAGACATTCCCACTGTGATCGAGGCAGGCTTTCCCGATCTGGTGACAGCCGATTGGATCGGCTTTGCAGCGAAGCGTGGAACGGCTGCGGAAGTAACGTCGCAGCTCAACAAGGCAATTAACAAGGTACTTCTCGAGCCGAAGATCCGCGCTTCGCTCGACAAGATAGGAGCCGTAGCCGTGGGTGGCACCGCCGCAGAATTTGGTGAGGGAATCCGGAGTGACATCGCCCACTGGGGCAAGGTCGTCAAGGATGCGGATATCAAGCTGCCTTGATGAGCCAGACCCCATCCAAAGCCCAGACGAGTGGCCGCGATGCAGCAGCATTGGCGATCACGCCGCCCCAGATCGTCGGCCCGTTCTACCCGGTCTCGGAGCACCCCGATCTGGCAACCGATCTGGCGCGTCCAAGCGGCAGCACCGCTGAGGCGCTGGGCCAGCTCATCCATCTCAGCGGACGCGTGCTCACGCGTTCGGGAGCGCCGGTGCCGCATGCACGCATTGACATCTGGCAAGCCAACGCGGCGGGGAAATATCGTCATCCGAGTGATATCAATCCGGCGCCGCTCGATCCCAATTTCAAAGGCTTCGCGCGTCTCACAACGGATGCGGCCGGGCACTACAGCTTTCGTACCGTCAAACCGGGCCGCTATCCGACAGCAGAGGGCGACGTCAGGCCGCCGCACATTCATCTCACCGTTGAGGGGCGGTTCGATTGCCTGGTGACCCAGTTGTATTTCGCTGGCGAAGAAGAAAACGTGACCGACCGCTGGCTCAATGCGGCCCCGCATCCGGAAAGGTTAATCGTTACTCTGCAAAATTCGCCATCACGCCTTGAGAGGCATGCGTTGGTCGCGCATTTCGACATTGTTCTTGCCAGCGGATGACAAGCGTTTCAGGTGGCTCCAAGCCCGATTTGGGTCGTTCGCCACCGGCGCTGACGCGTCGGGCAAAACACCCCCGTCAAGGCCTCCGCGCAAAAATATTTCGCTTTTCCGAATTTCGGATTTGTGGCATACGCCCGTCATCCTGGCCCTGCCAAAGGGGCGTTCGCGACCGTCACGACATGCGGGCCGGGTGGCGGTGGACGCGGCAGCGACGGCGCGGGCGGCGTGACGACAGGGCGGGCAACCGTGAGTCCTCGCGCGACGCGTACGACACGGCGCTGGAGAGCGGGCTTGTCGGTCATCGGGGGTGAGCACACGCAAGCCCTCGATGATTTCGGCCGGACCGTCCGCGGACGGAGAAGTCGTGTGGTCCTGACGCCCGGGGTCTGTGCGTCAAGCCTCGCGGTGATGTGGCGGCCCGACCGGGCGCGCGCATCAGCGATCGGCCAGGCGACGGGGGCAATAGTGCATCGCTCCCCGGGGAGAGCACGAAGGACACCGTTAAAACCATCCGCGCAGGGAAGGCCGGGCGATCGGCCACCCTATCGGTCCACCCCGTGTGCATTCCTGTAGCGCACGGACCAACGGGTGCCGCCAGCGCCCGGCCTTCCCTGCGCCCTTTGGCCTCCAGTGGGCGATGAACGGCAGCAAGGTTCGGGCAGAATCTGCCGCGGGAACGCGCAAGCGTGCGCCCTCCCCGGCGCGACCGGCCAACGCTGTACACACTGTCGCACCGCTTTTCGCCCGCGCCTCGAGCTGGTAGAATGGCGATATTGTTTGGGGAATTTTGATGCGCGCGAGGATTTTCAATCGCGTCCCGGGGCTGGCGATGCTGGTCGCAGCCCTGCTCGTCGTCGCAACGCACCCGGCATCGGCCGAGAAGCGCATCGCGCTCGTGGTCGGCAACTCCGCCTACAAGAACATCACGCCGCTCGACAATCCATCCAAGGACGCGAGCCTGATGGCGGACACGCTTGGCCTGCTCGGCTTTACGCTGGTCGGAGGCCGCGCCCAACTCGATCTTGACAAGGGCGCGATGGATCTGGCGGTGCAGAGCTTTGGCCGGCAGGTGCAGGGCGCCGACGTCGCGCTGTTCTATTATGCCGGCCACGGCGTGCAGGTCTCGGGCGCCAACTATCTCGTGCCGGTCGGCGCCAATCCGACCCGCGAGGCCGACGTCGACTTCCAGATGACCGATGTCAACCTCGTGCTGCGCCAGATGCAGGGATCGGGCACGCGCCTCAACCTCGTGATCCTGGACGCCTGCCGCAACAACCCCTTCGGCTCACGCGGCCTGCGCGCCTCCGATGGCGGCCTCGCGCAGATGCGCGCGCCCGAGGGCACGCTGATCTCCTACGCAACCCAACCCGGCAACGTCGCCCAGGACGGCAGCGACGGCCACAGCCCCTACACCAAGGCCTTGGCCGCGACGGTCCGGACCGCGGGCCTCGACGTGTTCCAGACCTTCAACCAGGTCGGCCTCGCGGTGAAGCGCGCCACGTCCGGCGCGCAGCAGCCCTGGGTGTCGTCCTCGCCGATCGACGGCACCTTCTATTTCGTCGCCCCCACGCAAACCGCGCCGCCGCAGGTCGCAGCGATGCAGCCCGATCGGCTGCCGGCGGATCGGCTGCGCGCCGATCCAGACCGCGTCCCGTTGCGCGATGCCGCCCTGCTGAGCGAACTCAGCGAGCGGCTCTACGAGCTCAATTTCGATCCTGACAGCCCTGACGGACTGACGCGCGCGATCACGAAGCTCCAGCAACGGATTTCCATGGCGCCGACGGGCGAAGCCACCGAGGGCCTGCTGCTGCGGATGCGCAAGATGGAGGACCTGAAGCCATGGGGCTCGATCGTCTACGGCCCCGACGGCAGCAAATGGGGAATCTCCTGGAACCACGCCTCGCGGCGCGCGGCGGTGGCGGATGCGCGCGGCAATTGCGCCGGCGCCAAATGTCCGATCGAGCTGTCTTTCTATGGCAACCGCTGCGGCGCGTTCGCGATCTCCGACAAATCCTGGTCGCTGGTCCAGCGCGACAGCGTGCAGCGCGCGAAAGATGCCGCGCTTGACGAATGCGGCAAGGCTGGCAAAGCTTGCCGCATTATCGGTTCCGTCTGTGCCGACGGCTCCGGCCGCTGATACGATTTTTCATTCTGGATTTTTACTCATGCGCGCCATCATCCCTGCGATTGCCCTGACCGTCTTCCTGTCCGCCGTCGGCGCTCCACCGTCCGCCGTTGCGCAGTCCGGCAGCGCCGGCGGCTCGATCGGCAATGACGAGAAGTCGCTGTCCGGCTCGCGGTCGGATCGTTCCGCCGAGCCGGCGCCCTCGGCGCGCCGCAGCAAGCCCGCCGAGGAGCCGCGCAGCTCCTCGCGACGCGGTGGTGGAGGCGGTGGCGTGAGTTTCGACGGCGCCTGGATGGTCGTCAGCGTCGGCTGCGGCGGCACCACGTCCGGCGCGGTCGTGGTCTCCTCGGGCAAGGTCATAGGCCAAGGCGTCACGGGTACCGTCAGCGCGAGCGGCGCGGTCAGCACGTTCGGTCAAGGCGATGGCGTGACCTTTACCGGCTCGGGCCGCCTCGCTGCCCGGAGCGGCTCCGGTTCCTTCCGCCGCTCGGACGGCTGCGGCGGAACCTGGACTTCGACCAAGCAATAGCAGCGAAAAAGTCTGGTTTCGCGGGGGAACGAACGCCGCGCAAGCCCGATTCAGGCCACATCCTCTCCGGATTTGCGGCTCATTGCCACCCAAGTCTTTGACGACAAAGGGAAGGTAACGAGTTGCGTCATGCGTAATCGGGAGACCAGGATGGGCAACCGCACCGCAAAATTCTTATCTGCCCTCGTAGGCAGCATCATTGCCGGCGCGCCACTTGCCGCCGTGTCGCAGAATGGATCGACGCCACCGAGCACGGCAAATGCCGCGAGCGACTGCCTTGGCTCGCCAAAGGGCGCCGCGCCGCAGGGCCAGCATTGGCATTATCGCCTCGAGCGCGCGACCAAGCGGCAGTGCTGGTATCTGCGCGCCGAAGGCGGCAAGGCCACCCAAACCGCACAGACTGCGCCCGATACGCCTGCAGCGGATTCAGCCGTGCCGCAGCAGCACTCGGTCGAGGACGCGCGCGCCGAATATCTGACGCCGCAGAGCATCGCCGCCGTGAAGACGCCTGCACAGGCGGGACCGGCGCCGACGCAGCAAGCTGCGAACCCCTCCGCTGACGCCAACGCACAGCAGCCCGCCGTCGCCGGGCGCTGGCCCGACGCCTCCACGGCGTCCGCCGCGCCCACAGAGCAGCCGTCGCCTGCACCTGTCGCGGCCGCCGCGCAGCCGACCGCGAAGCCGGCGAAGTCCCCTGCTCCGATGGCTCTGGCCGCGGCAGACAGCACCGCCGACAAGCAGACCGGCTCGCTCCAGATGCTGCTGCTCGTGATCGGCGGCGCGCTGGCGCTTGCCGGCATCCTCGCCAGCGTCATCTACCGCTTCGCCGGTGGACGCATGCGCGTCCAGGCCGCCGACCAGCGCCGCGTCAACTGGGACAATTTTGAGCCGCACGATCACGACGATGGCCGTGCACCCTGGCTCAACGCTGCGCCCGCCGGCGCGCCGCACGCTCGGCAGCCCCGCCCGGTGGATTTCGATGCCCTGCGTCCGCAGTCAACCCAGCTCAAGACCGCGCAGCTCGCCGCGATCGATCGCGAGATCGATGTGATCGACGAGCTCGCCCCGCAAGCGCAAGACCAAGTCCACGTCGAGGCCGCAGAGCTCGACGAGGCCGATATCTTCAACGGAGAATTCCAGATCGAGGCCGCACCGCAGCTCGCGGCCAACGACGTGAATGACGAAGAGCCGGCCGGCCATGACGACGCGGGAGTCGAGAACGCCATCGACATCGACGTGATCACGACGATGCTGGAACGGTTGGCGAAGGACGGGCCGCGGCTGACGCAGCCTACTAGCCTTGAAGTTGACCTTGCAGACCTCGCACGAAGCCCACGAGGCCGGTCTGCCGCTCGCGCTTGAGGCGTTCGGCCTTCAGGATCGACTGCACCTCGGCGAAGGCCTCGTCAACGTCGTGGTTGATGACGATGTAGTCGTACTCGGCCCAGTGGCTCATCTCGTGGCTGGCGCGGCTCATGCGCTTGCGGATCACCTCGTCGGAATCCTGCGCGCGCGAATGCAGCCGCTTCTCGAGATCGGCAGCCGAGGGCGGCAGGATGAACACGCTGACGACGTCGGCGCGCGCCTTCTCTCGGAGCTGCTGCGTGCCCTGCCAGTCGATGTCGAACAGCACGTCCTGCCCGGCTGACAGCGCCGCCTCGACCGGCGCACGCGGCGTGCCGTAACTGTTGTCGAACACGGTCGCCCATTCCAGCAGCTGGTCGGCTTTCACCATCGCGCCGAAGGTAGCCTTGTCGACGAACGAATAATCCCTGCCGTCGACCTCGCCCGGCCGCATCGCCCGCGTGGTCGCCGACACCGACATTCGAAGGCCGGGCATACGGTCGATCAACATGCGCGACAGCGTCGTCTTGCCCGCGCCCGACGGCGAGGACAGCACGAACATCAATCCGCGCCGCTCGACACCATCAGTTCCGTGACCGCCAATCGTCATCGATCACTCCAGATTCTGGACCTGCTCGCGGAACTGCTCGACCACGTTCTTCATGGCGAGCCCCGTATTGGTCAGCTCGATGTCGTTCGACTTCGAGCAGCAGGTGTTGACTTCGCGGTGAAACTCCTGCGCCAGGAAGTCGAGCTTGCGCCCGACCGGGCCGCCCTTGCCGATCAGCTCGCGCGCCTGCGCGATGTGCGAGGCGATCCGATCGAGCTCCTCGCGGATGTCGGCCCTGGTCGCAATCAGGATCGCTTCCTGCATCAGGCGGTCGGAATCAAAACGGTCGGAGGTGTCGAGGAGGCTCGCGATCTGCTCGGCGAGCCTGGCCTTGACCGCCTCGGGCTTGCGACCGGGCGCGGCCTCCGCCTTCTTCGCCAGCTGCTCGACCTCGTCGACGCGCTGGATCAGGATCTGCCCGAGCGAGGTCCCCTCACGCTTGCGCATCTCGACGAGTTCGGCGAGCGCCTTGTCGAAGGCATCCGCGGCGGCGGCGCGCGCGGCCTTGTCCTCCTCCTCGTCGCCCTCGGGCTCGGCGACCTCAATGACCCCCTTGATGGCCAAAAGCCCGTCGACGCTCGGCGCGACCGCATCGACCTTGCCGGCGATCACGGCGGCGGCCTTGAGGACGGCGTTGAGCACGTCCTCGTTGACGCGGACGCTGGTGGCTGCATTGGCCCGCTTGACGGTCAGATTGGCGTAGACGGTGCCTCGTGAGAGCAGCTCGGCGGCGCGCTTCTTGGCATGAGCCTCCAGCTCGTCGAACCCCTGCGGCAGCCGCACCCGCAAGTCAAAGCCCTTGGCATTGACCGACTTCAATTCCCATTCGAACGTATACGGCCCACTCGCGCCGTGGCTTCGGGCAAAGCCGGTCATGGACGACAACGCCATCAGGTCAATTTCTCCAGAAGCACGGGATTCGCGCGGCCATCAAGCCACGCGAATCTTAAGACTATTTTGCAGGAAAATGTAATCCGCAAAGTCCCGCGGGGCAGGTCTACGCGCAGGCCTAGCGCTGCACCACCGGGGGCGAGGCCTGCACCGCGCCTTGTCGGGCCGGCGGCGGACCCGGGGGGCGAGCGGCCGGCGGCTTCTTCTGCTGGTTGGGGCGTGCCGGCGTCGTCGCCGTCGGCGTATCGGCGGCGCCGGGCGCGGCGGCGGCCGGCGGCTGCGCGTCCTCGGCCGGCTCGACCGTGTCGTTCTGGATCTGCTTTTCCATGGCGCGCAGCTTGGCGACGTTCTTCTGGTGCGCGTCGTAGGTCTCGGTAAAGGAATGCCCGCCGGTACCATCCGCGACGAAATAGAGGTCGCGGGTACGGGCCGGGTTGGCGGCAGCCTCGAGCGAGGCGCGGCCGGGGTTGGAGATCGGGCCCGGCGGCAGGCCCTCGATGACATAGGTGTTGTAGGGCGAAGGCTGCGTGATCTCGCTGCGCTTGATCGGACGGCCGAGCGTGCCCTTGCCCCCGACGAGGCCATAGATGATCGTGGGATCGGACTGCAGCTTGATCCTCTGCTTCAGGCGATTGACGAACACCGCGGCGACACGGCTGCGCTCGTCAGGCTTGCCGGTCTCTTTCTCGACGATCGAGGCCAGCGTCACCAGTTGCTCCGGACTCTTGACCGGAATGTCCTGATTGCGGCGCTCCCAGATCTCGGTCAGCACGCGCTTGTGCGCCTGCTGCATGCGCTGGATCACCTGATCGCGCGGGGTGCCGCGCGGGAACTTGTAGGTCTCGGGCAGCAGCGTGCCTTCGCGCGGCAGCTCACGCACGCTGCCGGTGAAGATGTCGTTGTCGGACAGGCGCGCCACGATCTGCTCGGAGGTGAGGCCCTCCGGAATCGTCACGGCATGCTGCACCACCTTGCCCTCGACGATTGTGGCAATGACGTCGCGCAAGGACGCGTTCTTCTGGAACGAGTATTCACCGGGCTTGAGGTCCGAGCTCGCCTTCAACGCAGCGACGCTGGCAATGAACGCCCACGGATTGACGTCGGTCACGCCTTCCCGGTTCAGCGTCTCGGCGATGTCGCGCTTGCCGGCGCGCTGCGGGATGTTGACGATCTTGTCTTCCTTCAGCGGTCCCGGCGCCTCGAGCACCTGCCGGCCGTAATAGTACACGCCGCCCGCACCGATCATTGCAATCAGCAGCAGGGTGATGATGGCGTTGCCGACGATCACGAACGGATTGCGCGCGCGGTCCGATCGCTTCGGCGGCGGCGGGACCTGCTCGGGCTCGAGCGCTGCCCGCGGGCTCCGGGGCGAAATGGGCGGCCTTTCACTCATCGAAGCAACCTGAATCCTGCCGGTTCAAATGCGACCCGACAATCGCTTGTCTGGCCAAGTACACGCGCCCACTTGTATGACTATCGCCGAATACGGCAAAACGGTGGATTCGTCGCAAACACAAACTATTGGACCGGACGCCGGAAGATCACCGACGCGTTGGTACCGCCAAAACCGAAAGAATTCGACAACGCGACGTTGACCTCGCGCTTCTTCGCCTTGTGCGGCACGAGATCGATCGCAGTCTCGACCGATGGATTGTCCAAGTTGATGGTCGGTGGCACGACATTATCGCGAATCGCGAGAATGGCGAAGATCGCCTCGATCGCGCCAGCCGCACCCAGAAGGTGACCGGTCGACGATTTGGTCGAGGACATCGCGACCTTGGAAGCGGCATTGCCGAGCAGACGTTCGACCGCACCGAGCTCGATCTCGTCACCGAGCGGTGTCGAGGTGCCGTGCGCATTGATGTAGTCGAGATCGGACGCGGTAAGGCCGGCGCGCTTGAGCGCTGCCGCCATGCTGCGGAAGCCACCGTCGCCGTCGGGTGACGGCGAGGTGATGTGGTAGGCATCGCCCGAGAGACCGTAGCCGATCACCTCGGCATAGATCTTCGCGCCGCGGCGCTCGGCGTGTTCAAGCTCTTCCAGGACCAGAACGCCGGCGCCCTCGCCCATCACGAAGCCGTCCCGGTCCTTGTCGTAGGGACGCGAGGCCTTCTCAGGCGTTTCGTTGAAGGCTGTCGAGAGCGCACGCGCGGCGTTGAAGCCGGCAATGCCGATGCGGCCGATCGGCGATTCCGCGCCGCCCGCAACCATGACGTCGGCATCGCCGAGCGCGATCAGGCGGGCGGCATCGCCGACCGCGTGAGCGCCGGTCGAGCAGGCCGTGACCACCGAATGGTTCGGCCCCTTCAACCCATGCTTGATCGAGACATAACCGGAGGCGAGATTGATCAGGCGGCCCGGAATGAAGAACGGCGAGACCCGGCGCGGCCCGCGTTCCTTCAGCAGGACCGCAGTCTCGGCGATACCGTTGAGGCCGCCGATGCCGGATCCAATCATGGTGCCGGTGGCGCATTTATCCTCTTCGGTCTCGGGATGCCAGTTGGCATCGTCGAGCGCCTGGCCGGCTGCGGCCATGCCGAAGATGATGAAGTCGTCGACCTTGCGCTGGTCCTTCGGCTCCATCCAGATGTCGGGATTGAAAGTGTCGTTGGTGCCGTCGCCGCGCACGACCGTGCAGCCGATCTTGGTCTGAAGATCGGAGACATCGAAGCTCTCGATTTTGCGTGCGCCGCTTTCGCCGTCGAGGATGCGCTTCCAGGTCGGCTCGACTCCGCAGCCGAGTGGCGAAACCATGCCAAGACCCGTAACGACAACCCGCCTCATGTCCGAAAACTCCGCATCGAAAGATTCACGGCCAATAACAAGAAACCGGCTGACCGCTGTTGGGCGGTCCGTCCGGTTTCAATGTTGTCCCCGCGAAAATGAAGAGCGTTAGCTCTTCGCGTTCTTCTCGAGAAACTTGGTGGCGTCGCCGACGGTGAGAATCGTTTCCGCGGCATCGTCCGGAATCTCGCAACCGAATTCCTCTTCGAACGCCATCACCAGCTCGACGGTGTCCAGACTGTCGGCGCCGAGGTCGTCGATGAAGCTCGCAGCGTCGACAACCTTCTCGGGTTCAACACCAAGGTGTTCGACCACGATCTTCTTAACCCGCTCGCCAATCTCACTCATTGCATAACCTCGTGTTGTTCCCTGTAGACCCGACCCCCCGGGACGATACGAGCCGTCGTGGTCGTTGACTGCCTTCGCTTACGAACTTTGATCTGGCCCCATCCTAACCGATGCAGGCCCGGCGAATGACGGCCAAGGCTCCGCATCGCCAATATACAGGGTTTCAAAAACCTGCAATGGCGTTCTTTGCCCATCCGTTGAAGGTCCGGTTATCATACTTCAATTGCGTTGACTACAAGCCTCATTTCGCTCCGGAAACGGCCGTTTGCCGCATTCGGCTGCCTAGGGGGGCGGTGCGGCATGAGGCGTCAGATCATGGCCATGCCGCCGTTGACGTGGATGGTTTGGCCGGTGACATAGGCCGCTTCGTTCGAACTCAGGTAGACGGCGGCCGCCGCGATGTCCTCTGGCGTCCCCAGGCGATTGGCCGGAACCTTGGTCAGAATCGTTTCGCGCTGCTTGTCGTTGAGCGCATCGGTCATCGGCGTCTTGATGAAGCCGGGAGCGATGCAGTTTGCGGTGACGCCGCGCTTGGCGTATTCGGCACCCAGCGTCTTGATCATCCCGATCAGGCCTGCCTTCGACGCAGTATAATTGCCCTGCCCCGGGTTGCCGGTGACGCCGACCACCGAAGTGATGGCGATGATGCGGCCGAAGCGCTTGCGCATCATCAATTTGGTTGCGGCGCGGGCAAGCCGGAAGGTCGAGGTCAAATTGATGTTGATGACCTCCTCCCAGTCCTCGTCACGGAGCTGCACGAAGAGATTGTCGCGCGTGATGCCGGCATTGGCGACGAGGATGTCGACCTGTCCCATCGCCGCCTCCGCAGCGGGCACCAGCGCTTCGACCTCCTCGACTTTGGAGAGATTGCAGGGCAGCACATGGGTGCGCTCGCCGAGCTTGCCTGCAAGCTCATCCAGCACTTCCTTGCGCGTCCCCGATATCGCGACGGTGGCGCCCTGCGCGTGCAGCGCCTGCGCGATCGCGCCGCCGATGCCGCCGGTTGCGCCGGTGACGAGCGCCTTTTTGCCAGTCAGATCGAACATCGATAACTCCTCCAAGGCACGATCCGGAAACGCGCGCAGCGGTTTTCCGAAAGGGTCGTGCGTCAACTGTAGAACTCGCGCGCGACGACGAATTATCGCGCTTCAGGCCTGCTTGGCAGCAGCCAATGCATCTTTGGCAGCAGCAATGTCGTTGGGACCACCGACCGCAACGCCGACGGCACCGCCTGCGATACGCTTGACCAGGCCCGTCAGCACCTTGCCGGCACCGATCTCAAAGAAACGGGTGACGCCCTGCCCCGCCATATAGGCAACCGACTCGCGCCACCGCACAGTGCCGGTGACCTGCTCGACCAGGCGCCGGCGGATCTCGTCGGGATCGGTGATCGCGCTCGCCAGCACATTCGACACCAGCGGGGCGGCCGGCGCCTTGATCGTGACCCCGGCCAGCGCCTCCGCCATTGCGTCGGCAGCCGGCTGCATCAGTTTGCAATGGAACGGTGCGGACACCGGCAGCAGCATTGCTCGCTTAGCGCCCTTGGTTTTGGCGATCTCGACGGCGCGATCGACCGCAGCCTTGTCGCCGGAGACGACCACTTGCCCGCCGCCATTGTCGTTGGCGGCTTGGCAGACCTCTCCCTGAGCGGCCTCCTCCGCCACCGCCACGGCGGCCTCGTAGTCGAGGCCGAGCAGAGCGGCCATCGCACCGACGCCGACCGGCACAGCTTTTTGCATTGCGAGACCGCGGATGCGAAGCAGCCGCGCCGTGTCGGAAATCGTCAGGCTGTCGGCCGCGGCCAGCGCCGAATATTCGCCGAGCGAGTGGCCGGCGACGAAGGCCGCATCCCGCCGCACGGAAAACCCGGCTTCGGCCTCCAGCACCCGCAGGGTGGCGATAGACACCGCCATCAGGGCCGGCTGGGCGTTTTGGGTGAGCTGGAGGGTTTCAGCCGGACCATCCCAGATGGTCGCCGTCAGCTTCTCCCCCAGCGCGGCATCGACCTCGTCGAACACGGCGCGCGCCACCGGAAAGGCATCGGCCAGGGCCTTGCCCATGCCGACCGCCTGGGAACCCTGCCCCGGAAATGTGAATGCTGCCGTCATCGGCGCTCCCTGCTTGTCGGGCGTGATCCCTGCGAGAACCGGCAGCCGATGACGCGCGGCCTTAGGCCATGGTTCCGGATCAAGCTCCAAAGGGGGCCGTAGACACTGTCCGGGGCCGGAATGTCAAGCCAAGATGGGAACTTCGATCAGCCTTCGACTGGCAGCCTTCAACCGGAGTGACGGGTTCCTAGAATCCGCCAGCCGTCTGGTTGGCATCGACCTCGGACCCCGCCTGCGCGCGGCGCGCGCTGTTGACCAATTGCCCCGGCCGGTCATCGCGGTTCGGCTTCGCGGTCGCAAGCCGCAGCACGGCGGCGTAACTCGGTTGCACCTCCATCCGGCCCGCATGCCGGCTCTCACTCAGCAAGCGGTGCACCTTCGGCAGATTGTAGCAGGGCACGTAGAACAAGAGATGATGTTCGAGGTGGTAGTTCACGTAGTACGGCGCGATGAACAAGCGCTCGAGGAAATTGGCATAGGTGGTGCGGGTATTGCGCAGGGGATCGCTGCTGTCAGGTACGACCGCGTGCTCTGCGATGTTGCGGATGCGGGTGATGACCATCATCCAGGTCAGGAGCGGCACCAGCCATAGCAGCGGATAGGCCCACCACACGCCGGCCGCCGTGAGCGCTGCGAACATCGCGCCATTGACCAGACATTGCGGGCCAAGCTTCTCCCACAAATGCGCCGCGCGCTGCCGCGATGGCCAGTCCTTCGGCCCGAGCGCGTTGAGCAATTGCGCCTTGCGCTGCTGGTAGCCGGTCTGCCCGGTGAGGTCGCGAATGAACTTGCGGCGATAGCTCAGCTTCGTGATCGGAAACGGCGCCGACAGCACGAGATCGGGATCGTCCTCCTGCTGGGTGCGCGCATGGTGCTGAAGGTGATAGCGCCGATAGCTGCGCGTCTCCGCAAACAGAGGATAGGCGCAGAACCACTGGCTTAGGGTCAGATTGGTCTTCTCGTCGGGGGACAGGCAGCCATGCGCGCCGTCATGCATGAGGATCGCGAGCCCGAGCTGGCGCGAGCCGATGATGGCAACGGCGAGCACATAAGTGATCGGATTGGGCCACCACGCGACCAAGGCGATTGCCGCGATGATGAGCGCCCAGGCGTGCGCGATCAGCGCGACGCCTTTCCAGGTCACGCGCCGGCGCACGTCGGCAAGTTGCTCGTCGGTCAGGAAATCGCGGGCACGCATGCGAAGCGCAGTCATGGCCTAATCCTCCTCATTCGAATTGCTCGATGCGTCGCGCGCGTCGACGAGGCGCAGCCGCGCAGTGTCATCAGAGGATTTCGCCTGTTCGCCCAGCACGCGCAGCATCTCGGCGCACAGCGCCTCGGGCGAACGGCCCATGGCGTAGCCCTCAAGGATGACGCCGATGGCGACGGCCCAGAACCGCCGCGAACTCTCGTCGGGCGCGCGCAGGGAGCGCCAGCCGTGCCGCGCGACCTGGCTCGCATAGGCCCGCGCACCTTCACTGTGCAGGCGCTCGATGGTGCGCTCGACCAGCGGCGCGAGATCCTGGCGCCGCCGCGTCAGCGTCAGCGCCTCGGCGAAGAAGGCCACCGAATCGCTCGTCGTCACGGTCTCGGCCAGCGCGTGGGTATAATCCCGCGGCGCGCGCGCCTTCAGCGCCGCCTGCTCGGTCGCCCGCGCCAGATACAGCAGCTCGCGGCAGGCGCATTCGACGAACAGCGCCTCCTTGGTACGGAAATAATAGGTGATCTGGCTCGGGAACGCGTTCGCAGCGGCCGCGATGTCGGTGATCGCCGTACCCGACAGCCCCCGCTCCCGAAACAGCGGGCTCGCGGCATCAAGCAGCAGCGAGCGCATTTTGCGGCCGGCCGACCGCGTGGCGCGGGCGGCGTGTTTGGGATCGCCTGCCTCCTTGAGGGGCTCGTGGGCCGGCTTTTCTGCCATTGGAGTTCGCTCCGGTTGATTTATTTGTATGATATACAAACAAATAAATCAAGCCGGTATGATGGTCGGCGGCGGATCCGGCCGCCCGCATTGCGATCCCCGCGCCGAAACGGCGCCTGCAACCTTGCCAAGTCAGCCGAAATCCGTATAAGGCGCCCATCCGCAGACCCCGGCCGGGAGCTGAACGGACGGTCTCAGCAAATCATTCGTGATTTTGGTGTGGCAGGGCCAGTCGGCCCGTCGTCCCGTGTTTCCGCCTTCTGAGCTTAATCCCAGAGTCCTTTCCGAAGGCCTCTTAAGGGCTTGACGCCGGGCGATGCGCCAACATGAGGAAAGGACTTCCATGGCTCTCTATGAGCATGTTTTTCTCGCGCGCCAAGACGCGAGCACGCAGCAGGTCGAAGAGCTGACTGCGCAGATGACCGGCATCGTCGAAGGTCTCGGCGGCAAGGTCAGCAAGACCGAGAATTGGGGCGTACGCTCCCTCACCTACCGCATGAACAAGAACCGCAAGGCGCATTTCGTGCTGCTCAACATCGACGCGCCGTCCGCGGCGATCGCCGAGATCGAGCGCCAGGAGCGCATCAGCGAAGACGTGATCCGCTATCTCAGCGTCCGCGTCGAGGAGCTCGAGGAAGGCCCGTCCGCGATGATGCGCAAGGCCGACCGTGACCGCGAGCGTGACGACCGTGGCGGCGGCTTCCGTGGCGATCGCGAAGGCGGTGGCTTCCGTGGCGACCGCGAGGGTGGTTTCCGTGGCGGCGATCGTGAAGGCGGCGGCTTCCGCGGTGACCGCGGTCCGCGCCGTTCGCGTGAAGACGCTGAAACCACCACCACCACCACGACGGATGGGGAGTAAGAACAATGGCTGAAGCTGGTGCACGCCGCCCGTTTTTCCGTCGCCGCAAGAGCTGCCCGTTCACGGGCGCGAATGCTCCGAAGATCGACTACAAGGACTCCAAGCTGCTGATGCGTTACGTCTCCGAGCGCGGCAAGATCGTGCCGAGCCGCATCACCGCGGTGTCCGCGAAGAAGCAGCGTGAGCTTGCCCGCGCCATCAAGCGCGCGCGGTTCCTGGGCCTGTTGCCCTACGTCATTCGCTAAGACGAATTCGGCCGGCGGCGACATCGCCGCCGGCCGTACGACCTAGTTTCTCATAAGGCTTCCGGGTCGTCCGGTCGCCGATGGTTGGGGCGAGATGCCTCTAACCGCTCGAAGGGAGCGGGACAGCTGATGATGGCCTTTGGATTGATAGCTCTGATCGCCGGCGCTGCGTCGGCCCTGATGTTCGCCTCGATCATTTCGGGCGCGCTGATCTCGCTCGTCCTGTTCTATCTCGCACCGCTGCCGCTGATGGTCGCTTCGATCGGCTGGGGACCGCTTTGCGCGAGCCTCGGCGGCATCGCCGCCGCGCTTGGCCTCGGCGCCCTGTTCGGCCTGCCCTATTGCATCGCCTTCGCCCTCACCGTCGCATTGCCGGCCTGGTGGCTCGGCCATCTCGTCCTGCTCAGCCGGCCGGTCGGAGCCGCCGCGCCGGAGCCCGCCGCCGAGCCGCCCACCGAGCCTGCGCTGGAGTGGTATCCGGTCGGCCGTATCCTGCTGTGGATCGCGGGCTTCGCCACACTGACCACGATCGCCGCGCTGCTCACGATCGGCACCGACGCGGAGACCATCACCGGCACGCTGCGCCGTGGCTTGATGCGCCTCCTCCGCGCCGCCGACCCGCAGAGCTCCGGCGAGACCGACCAATTCGTCGGCGCACTGGTGCGTATCTTGCCGGCGGGTGCCACCATCGTTGCGATGATGACGCTGACCCTCAACCTCTGGCTCAGCACCAAGGTGACGGCGACGTCGGGCCGGTTGCGGCGCCCCTGGCCGGACCTGATGACCGCGGAGCTGCCGCCGATGACGCTCGTGGCGCTCTGCGTCGCGCTCGCCTTCTGCTTCACCGGCGGACTGCTTGCGATCGCGGCGCAAATCGCGACGGCTGCGCTGATGATGGGGTACGCGCTGACCGGCTTTGCCGTGCTGCATACGCTGACGCTGGCGCTGAAGAGCCGCACCTTCTGGCTCGGCTCGACCTACGCCGTCGTCGTCGTGTTCGGATGGCCCGTCATCGCGATGGTGATCCTCGGCCTCGCCGATGCCGTGTTCGGCCTCCGCGAACGCTTCCTTCGCACGCGCCAGCCACCGCCGCTGCCGACCTCTTGAGTTCAAGTCCGAAAGTTCAAGTTCGAAATTCCACCTCACTCAACACATCAAAGGAGAACGAATATGGAAGTCATTTTGCTGGAACGCGTCAACAAGCTCGGTCACATGGGCGAAGTCGTGAAGGTTCGCGACGGCTATGCCCGCAATTTCCTGCTCAAGCGCGGCAAGGCGCTGCGCGCCACCGCCGACAACCGTGCCAAGTACGACGGCATGAAGGCCGAGCTCGAGGCTCGCAACCTTGAGTCCAAGGGCGAGGCGTCCAAGGTCGCCGAGAAGATCCAGGGCAAGAACATCATCGTGATCCGTCAAGCTTCGGAAGCCGGTCAACTGTTCGGCTCGGTCAACGTGCGCGACATCGTCGTGGCGTTCGAAGCCGACGGGGTTTCGCTGTCCCGCCCGCAGGTTCAGCTCGATGCGCCGATCAAGACCATCGGCAAGCACACCATCACGGTCGCCATCCACCCCGAGGTCGAGGTCGAGATCAGTGTCACCGTGGCGCGCAGCCAGGACGAGGCCGAGCGCATCAACCGCGGCGAGGACATCTCGAGCCGGAACGAAGACCGGGATGCTGCGGCCGAAGCGATCGCAGCCGCCGGCGAGTTCTTCGACCCGGAAGCCCTGCAGGACGACGCCGAGCCGGCGCCGGCCGCGGAAGAGACCGAGAAGTAAGCCTCGCGTTCGCGCAGGCTTTCGAAGCCCGGTCGCCTCAGGCGGCCGGGTTTTTCGTTGTGGCGGCACAATCCTCGCTCAGCATCGCGATCGACGCGAGCGCCGTCGCCGTATGGTCTCGACCCCGGCGCTGACGCAGAAAACGCCGGCTGCGGCGACGGAGACCTGACGGCCCGACTTGATCACCCTCGCCCGGCAGATCCGCTTCTCGCCGACCGCGGGCGACAACAGATTGAGCTTGTAGCCGAAACGACGAAGGCCGCGCGAGAGCGCGGCCTTCGCATGTCTAAAAATGTGGTCGCCTATCGCGAAATCGGCGGCGTCGGCGGACCGGACGATTCGGCTGGCGCCGGTGGAGTCGCAGCGGTCGCGGGCGGCGCCGGTTCCTGCGACTTCGCTGGCGGTTCGGCGCTCGCGGCGGGCTTGGGAGCAGCCTCTTCCGCCGCCTTGGGCGCAGCTGGCTCGGGAGGCTTCGCGGCGGACGGTGCGGCCGGCGTCACCTGCGGCACCGGATCGGGCCGCAACGCCGGAGCTTCGCTGCCGCGCGGCTCCACCTTGGCGCTTTCCGGCTTGGCCTCGGCGGGCTTGTCGGACGGCTTGCTGCCTTCGGGTTTGCTGCCTTCGGGTTTGCTGCCTTCGGATTTAGCTTCGCCGGAATCCACCTTCGCAGTCTCGGGCTTTGTCTCAGGCTTGGACTCGACCTTCGGCTCGCTCTTCTTGTCGTCTGCCGTCGGCGCCGCGGCATCGACCTTCGGCGCCTCATCACTTCCCGGCTTGCCGCGCTTGCCGAGACGCTTGGCCTTGCGCCCTTCGGGGACAGCCTGGCCCTCGGGCTTCGCACCTTCCTTCGTTCCTTCTTCGGCCGGCCGCGCGGCGCGCTTCTGACGCGCGCCCTCGGCCGCGGGAGCGGCACCCTCGCCTTCCGGCTTGGCGGACTCCTGGGAACGTTGCCGGCGGCCCTGATGTTCAGGAGACTGCGCGGGATTGGTATTGGCTTCCTTGTCCTTATCCTTGGCGCCGTCCTTCTTGTCCTTGCCGTCCTTATGGCCGTCCTTCGCCTGGAAGCGGGTGTCGGTGGCCCCGTTGGAGACGAGGTAGGAGGCAAGCACGCCGGCCATGTCGGGGCTGGTCGTGTAATGCTGGCGCAGGAAGCCCGGCAAGGAGCCCGGCGCCACTGTTTTCAAAAGGCCGCGCGGGCTCTTGTGACATGCATTACAGGTCTGCGCGAAAAGCTGGGATGGGGCCTTGCCGGCCTCGAGGTTCGTCGCCTGCGCGAAAACGGTATCGGTCGCGCCGAAGCCGATCAGAAGCAAGATCGTCGCGAGGCTGAGCGCTCGGCTCGACATTCCCATCATCTCCATTGAATTCCGAGAGGTGCAGCCGGCAGGCGGCGCCGCGGCGGGTCACCTTTTATCCGATTGAGCCGCGAATGGAAGCAGGCACCGCGCGCAAGGATGTGATTAAGCGGTTTTGGAATATCCGCTTTGAGCACAGCGCAATAGCGGGCCCGGGACACCTCCCTAGATCTAGATGCAAGCGCATAGGAACCGCTGAGATGCCCGGGCGTAGGGTGTGAAAGGCCGGGTTAGTCGCATCTCTTCAGGTTCGCTCGAGAGGATGGGTGCCGATGGACCGATTGTTGCGTCAATTCCTGTCTCAATTCATCCGCCGCGGGTCGATGACGGTGACCACGGCGAAGGGCTCGAAGTTCACCGTCGGCGACGGCTCGGGCGAACCGGTCGCAGTCCGCTTCGTCACCGCGGACGCAGAGCGGAAGATCCTCGTCAATCCCGAGCTCGGGCTTGGCGAGGCCTATATGGACGGCGAGTTCATTGTCGAGCATGGCACCATAGCTGATGCTCTCGCGATCCTGCTCGGTCAACCCGACCTGTTGCCGCACTGGGCAAAACCCTGGTGGCACCTGCGCTATCTGGTGCGGCACCTGAAGCAGTTCAATCCGCGCCCGCGATCCCGCCGCAACGTCGCACATCATTACGATCTCGATGCGAGGCTCTATTCGCTCTTCCTCGACGCCGACAAGCAATATAGCTGCGCCTATTTCGAGACGCCGGAGAGCACACTCGACGATGCACAGCTTGCCAAGAAACGGCACGTCGCCGCAAAGCTGCTCGTCAAGAGCGGCCAGCGCGTCCTCGACATCGGTTCGGGCTGGGGCGGACTTGGGCTCTATCTCGCCGAGATCGCAGGTGCTGACGTCACCGGCATAACGTTGTCGACCGAGCAGTTGCAGATCGCCAATGCGCGCGCAGCCGAAAAGGGCCTGACCGGATCGGCCAAATTCCTGCTTCAGGACTATCGCGACATCGCCGGTCCGTTCGACCGCATCGTCTCAGTCGGCATGCTGGAGCATGTCGGCGCCCGCTTCTACGACACCTACTTCCGGCGCTGCGCCGAGCTGCTGGATAAGGACGGCGTCATGTTGCTGCACTCGATCGGCCGTTCGCAGGGCCCGGACTCCACCAATCCCTGGATCGCCAAATACATCTTTCCCGGCGGCTACATCCCCGCCCTCTCGGAGGTGCTGCCGGCGATCGAGCGGGCGGGCTTGCTGGTCTGCGACATCGAGATTTTGCGCCTTCATTACGCCGAAACCCTGAAGGCATGGCGCGAGCGCTTCATGGCGCGACGCGAAGAAGCCGTGCAGCTGTATGACGAGCGCTTCGCGCTGATGTGGGAATTTTATCTAGCAGCCAGCGAGATGACGTTCCGCAAGCAGCATATGATGAACTTCCAGATTCAACTCACCCGCCGTCAGGGCGTCGTGCCGATGACGCGCAACTACATCGCTCGTGAAGAAGCCCGACTGCGGGCCGTCGAAGCCGGCGCCACGCCGAGGCTGAAGCTGGCTGGTGAATGAGTCCTAGTGGCGCAGGGTCGAAACCGGAGCGGACGGGGAAGAGGCCGTTAAGGCCAATTGCATCCGCAGCGCTTTCAGGATTTCAGGGGCGACCGGTTCCCGACGCACTTCCGGCCGCTCAGCGTGCTCCATGGCCGCGATCAGCCCCGACAGCCAAAGTCGGCTGCCTGCTTCGCTTCGCCAATTCCGGGGCTGCCGTTCTGGCCGCATCGCTTGCCTCGTTCCCTGGTGGCAGATCAGGAGACAACCCCCCGCCCGCTAACCTGTTCCGGCTGTACCCCCCGAAAGAATCCGGGGAGATGTGATCTGCTTCACAAAAGTCTCGTCAGCCCTGGCTTAGACCGTCGCCATGAGCAACGAGACCAAAACCTCATTCGACGTGCAGGACGACCTCCGCACCGATTACGCCCTGATCGCTACCGGCGTCGGGGCGGCCCTGGTTGCACTGGTCTACCTCCTGCTGGTCTGAACCGAGCCAAAAGCGCCTGGCCGTGGGTCATTCCCGCGCGTCTCGATGTGTCTGCCCGGCACCCCATCAGGTTCACTTCATCCGGCGTTTTCCGGGGTGCGTAACGACCGCATCTAGGCCGCGACCTGGTTCCACGAAATCCGTCAAGCGCGGCGCGTGCTGCGGCGGTCAATCATCCACCATTTTAATGATCGGTTGATAGCGGCGAGCTTTTGCTTCCGCTTTGGGCTGAGGCGGCGCTTTATCCCGGCCCCGCATCCGCCCCAGAAAATTGCTATCGCTCGACCATGGCCCTGACTGATTCGAACGTTCTCAAACTCGCGCCCGAAGCCGGAACCCCGGCCTATCGGAGCGCGCCGCATAACATCGAGGCGGAACAGAGCCTTCTGGGCGCGATCCTGGTCAACAACGACGCGTTTTACCGCGTCTCCGATTTTCTGGAGCCGAAGCATTATTTCGAGCCGCTGCACCAGACCATCTTCGAGACCGCCAGCAGCCTGATCCGGATGGGCAAGATCGCGACGCCCGTCACCCTGAAGACCTTCCTGCCCGCCGACACCGACATCGGCGGCATGACCATCGGGCAATATCTGGCGCGCCTCGCCGCCGAAGCGACGACCATCATCAATGCGCAGGATTATGGGCGCACCATCTACGATCTGGCATTGCGACGCGACCTGATCGGCATCGGCGAGGACATGGTCAATGTCGCCTATGACGCCCCGGTCGACTTCGCGCCGCGGGCGCAGATCGAGGACGCCGAGCGCCGCCTCTACGAACTCGCCGAATCCGGCCGCTATGACGGAGGCTTCCAGAAATTCTCGCAGGCGCTGACGCTTGCGGTCGATCTGGCCGCGAAAGCGTTCCAGCGCGACGGAAAGCTGTCGGGCATCTCGACGGGCCTGCGCGACCTCGACACCAAAATGGGCGGGTTGCAGCACTCCGACCTCATCATCGTCGCCGGCCGCCCCGGCATGGGCAAGACGTCGCTTGCAACCAACATCGCCTACAACGTCGCCCGGGCCTACGTTCCAGAACTCCAGGCCGACGGCACCATGAAGGCCGCCCATGGCGGCGTCATCGGCTTCTTCTCCTGCGAAATGTCGGCCGACCAGCTCGCCACGCGTATTGTGGCCGAGCGCACCGGCATCCCTTCCTCCTCGATCCGCCGCGGCGGCATCTCGGAGGCCGATTTCGAGAAGATCCGCGAGGTCTCGATCGAGCTGCAGTCGCTGCCCTTCTATGTCGACGAGACCGGCGGTCTCTCGATTGCGCAGCTCATGGCGCGCGCCCGCCGGCTGAAGCGGCAGAAGGGCCTCGACCTCATCGTCATCGACTACATCCAGCTCTTGTCGGGTTCGGGCAAGCGCAGCGAAAACCGCGTGCAGGAAATCACCGAGATCACGACCAGTCTGAAGGCGCTCGCCAAGGAACTCAGCGTGCCCGTGATTGCGCTTTCGCAGCTCTCGCGCCAGGTCGAATCGCGCGACGACAAGCGGCCACAGCTCTCGGATTTGCGCGAATCCGGCTCGATCGAGCAGGACGCCGACGTCGTGCTGTTCGTCTATCGCGAGGAATATTACCTCGGAAACAAGGAGCCGCGCCCGGGCACACCCGAGCACGAAAAATGGCGCCTGGACATGGATCTTGCGCACGGCAAGGCCGAAGTCATCATCGGCAAGCAGCGCCACGGCCCGACCGGCACCGTCGATCTGGCCTTCGAAGCGTCGGTCACCCGGTTCGGCGACCTTGCGCCGGACAGCCAGGTGCCGGACCGCGGCGGCGGCGACTATTGAGTTCCCTGGGTTGAACCTGACCGGCCTCTTGCGTAAAACGGCGCCATGACAACGGCGTCCGACCCGAAAATGATCCCGCAATCCGGCCTTCTCTCCGCGGAGGCCAATCAGGCTGCCGCGCTCGCGACCTTCGGCGGCGTGCTCACCGTCGATCTCGATGCCATCATCGCCAATTGGCGTAAGCTCGAGAAGACGGCGGTGCCGGCCGAATGCTCGGCGGTGATCAAGGCAGACGCCTATGGCTGCGGCGCCGAGCAGGTCGCGGGTGCCTTGAACAAGGCCGGCTGCAAGACCTTCTTCGTCGCCACCATCGAGGAAGCGCGCAAGGTGCGCGCGGCGGTGCCGGAGCCTGCGATCTACGTGCTCGGCGGCTATTTCCAGAACACCGGCGAGCACTACGCCCAGATCAACTGCCGCCCCGTGATCGGCGATCTCAACGAGCTCGCCGAATGGGACGTGTTCTGCCGCCGCACCGGCTGGACCGGTGGCGCCGCCATCCACATCGACACCGGCATGAATCGACTCGGCCTGACGCTCGCGGAAGCGCAGGCCATTATCCCCCGCATCAACGCCGGCGATCACGGCATTACGCTGGTGATGAGCCATCTGGTTTCGGCCGAGCAGCTCAACAACCCGGTGAATGCCAAGCAACTCGCGGCCTTCCGCGGCATCGCCAGCGAATTCTCCGGCGTGCCGGCGGCGCTCGCCAATTCGTCCGGCGTCTTCCTCGGCGCGCCCTTCCAGTTCGACATGGTGCGGCCGGGCGCCGCGCTTTACGGCGTCAACCCGACGCCGGAGGCTGACAATCCGATGCAGCCGGTGGTCGATCTCAAGGCCCGCATCGTGCAGATCCGCAATGTCGAGCGCGGCGAGAGCGTCGGCTATGGCGGCACCTGGACGGCACGGCGACCGACGAAACTCGCGATCATCGCGGTCGGTTATGCCGACGGCTATTTCCGCGCCGCAAGCTCCAATGACGGCACCCGCGGCGCCGAGGTCATCGTCGCCGGCAAGCGCTGTCCGGTCGCCGGCCGCGTTTCGATGGACCTGATCGCGATCGATATCACCGATCTGCCGCCGAATGCGGCGCGGCGCGGCCACATGGTGACGCTGCTCGGCGAGGGCATCACCGTCGACGAGCTCGCGCATCATTTCGGAACGATCGGCTACGAGGTGCTGACCAGCCTCGGCCGCCGCTACGCCCGCATCTACAAGGGCGGAAATGTGGCGGAGCCGCTGGCCAGGCCGGCTTCCGCGCAGGCGGTCGAGCAGCAGACGCCCGCTCCGCCATCGATCGAACAGCCCGCAAGCGCGCCGCCGCTGCCGGGCTGAGCGACTTGCCGCCTACTTCTTTTTCCTGCTGTCCAGCGCCGTCTTGCAGGTTGCGCTGAGCTTGTCGCGCTTGCCGTTGAGGCAGGCAACGATGCCGCCGCCCGGCGCAATGCCGGCGCAGAATTTGTCGTAGTCGGCCTTGCACGCGCCGCGCGGATCGGATGATTGTGCCGAGGCAACCCCGGAGAACGCAACGGCGACGGCGATGACGGCAAAGCTCAACTTGGACATTGTTTCTCCGGTAACGGAAGGCAGGAGCCGGTAGCTCTACATGAAGATCGCGACATTCAACATCAACAACATCAATCGCCGCCTGCCCAATCTGTTGGCATGGATGCGAACGGCGAAGCCAGATGTCGTCGCACTTCAGGAGTTGAAGGCAAGTGATGGCGAATTTCCGGCGACCGCGATCGAAAAGGCCGGTTACGGCGCAGTGTGGTGTGGACAGAAGACCTGGAACGGCGTCGCCATCCTGGCCCGCAATGCCGAGCCCATTCTCACCCGCGATCGCTTGCCGGGAAAACCTGCCGATCACGAAGCCCGCTACATCGAGGCCGCGGTACGCGGTGTCATCGTCACCAGCATCTACCTGCCGAACGGCAATCCGCAGCCGGGACCGAAATTCGACTACAAGCTCGACTGGTTCGCGCGGCTCAAGCGCCATGCCAGAACCTTGCTCAAGCAGGAGCTGCCCGTGGTGCTCGCCGGCGACTACAACGTTGCACCTGATGAGCTCGACATCTATCCGACGCGCTCGTGGGACAAGGATGCCTTGATCCAACCGAAGAGCCGTGCGGCCTTTGCCTCGCTGCTGGCACAAGGCTGGTGTGACGCGATCCGCGAACTGCACCCCGAGCAGCGCATCTACACCTTCTGGGATTACAAGCGAAACCGCTGGCCGCGAGATGCGGGCCTGCGGCTCGACCATGTCCTGCTCAGCCCTACCCTCGTCTCACGCCTGGCAAAAGCCGGCGTGGACAAGAAGGTTCGCGGCGAAGAAGGCGCGAGCGACCACGCACCGGCGTGGGTCGTGCTGCGCTAGGTCAACGCCCGTAATACTCCTGCACCGTGTCCCACGCTGCTTTCTGCAGCAGCTCCACCGTCGGGCCGTCCAGTCCCATCGTGTAGGAATTGCCGACCGGCGAGCGGCCGGTCAGCGCGGCGAACGTCACGCAGGTCGCCAGATATGTGCCTGCGGGGCTCGGGTGCCGCTTGTCCGGCGCATACAGATTGAGCTCGGGCTGCAGCTTGCGCACGCGCGCGAAGGCAAAACCTGCGGGGATCACCAGCGCATCATTGGCATTGCCTGCGATTGTGTAGGCCTCGGCCAACGCTTCCGTCATCTCAGGCTTGTCGGCGTAAGCCCAGGACATGAACAAGACCGGCCGCATGCCGTTGGCGCGGACGATCTCGCTGTCCTTCTTTACGAAGGTCGTGAACGCGTCCTTCAATTGCGGATGGATGGGGCACTGGCTGCAATCCATCATCACGACGGCGTCGTACTGCCTGCCCGGCTTGTTGAAGACGACGTTGTTCTGCTCGTCGAACGAATAGGCGCCGAGGCCACCCGGCCGCAGCAGGTTGTCCATGTCATGCCAATCGAGGCCGGAACCGCCGATCGTCGCCATGGTGTTGCGATAGGCCGTCTTGTTTTCAGGGTCCGCAGCCCGCTCCATGAAGGAGAGATGCCCGGGCATGCCGTTGTTGTAATAGAAGAAGCTGTTGCCGACGAACAGCGCGGCCTTGGGGAAATCCGGTCCTGATGTCGTGACCTTGGGCCTGGTCTGCGCCTGCGCATTGAAGCCGGCTACAACGGCCAGACACATCGCGAGCATCACTCGCGCGAAAAGACGCATCATCGGCTTCCTCCCCTTTTTCTGTCGGGCCGGAAACAGATCAGCTTTTCAAGAGGGCCTCAAGAGCACGGACGAGCAGCAGACATGCGCGAGAGCGCATGCTCACCATAAATTCTTGCCATCGATTATGGTCACCGGCACGGTCTCGAGATCGAACTCGTCGAACAGGCGCGCGTTGACGGCGACCCTCGGATTGTCGAAATCGGGCTTGCCGGTCGACCAGTCCGGCGACTCCGAATAGGTACCGCAGCCGCAGCTTGCGCAGAAATGGTGTTTGACCGTTCGGCTGCCCCAGAGATAGGTCGCGAGGTTCTCCGCGGGCGACAGCAGCCGAAACTGCGCCGGCGTGTAATAGGCCCACAACGCGCCGCGCTTGGCGCAGAGCGAACAGGTGCAACGGGTGACGCTCGCGGGCGCCTCCGTCACCTCGAACACCGTCTCACCGCAATGACAGCTTCCCTCGACCCGCATGACCCACTCTTTGTTTTGTCAGGAGATGGTCGTAGCCGGACCCTGCTGCCAACATGCTGTCAGCAGCGCGCAGCCGGACTTGCCCCATGTGCTGCGAGCACCGACTTGCCGCGCCAACTCAACAAAAACATGAAAAACAACCCCATGCACAGTAGCCGATGGCTGGCAAATCAATGGGTTACGCATGCTCCGAAACACTGATTTGACGCGTCGGGCAAACACTGGCGGGATGTTTTCAGAAGCGGTCGTCGACACGGTGGAGCGTGGACTTCATCGCAGCAGCGCGTCATGCGATGCGAAGGGCCTACGGGAGACAGCTCGGGCTTCGATATGAAGGGGCAGCCCGTCGACGCCCCTCTTCGGGGACGTCGACGGCATGAAATTGCGATGGCAAATTGCAATCCTTGGTGCTGCTCTAACCGGCGCAGCTCTGAGCTACGATTATACTCATACCGCAATCGGGGTGACTGAGCCGTGCCGGAGAAGTTCTTCGGGCGAGGTGGTGGTCTGTCCTCCGCCCTACAAGCCATAAATTGTTTGTGCCTGTCACAAGCTTCCGACCGGATGACCTCGTAGGCGACTTGAATTGCCTCCTTGTCCTCCGTTGCAGGATGAGGACGGAGGACGAATTACTGCGCCTCGGCGATCTTCGCTCCAGATGACGGCATCTGCGCGTGAGTTGCCGAGGGCCGGTTCGGCGGTGATGCCGGGTCCGGTAATCGGAAAGCGGCGTCGGCTGGCGCTCC
The DNA here is from genome assembly GCF_055807635.1 of Bradyrhizobium sp. Kon56. Classification (NCBI taxonomy): domain Bacteria; kingdom Pseudomonadati; phylum Pseudomonadota; class Alphaproteobacteria; order Hyphomicrobiales; family Nitrobacteraceae; genus Bradyrhizobium; species Bradyrhizobium sp. Kon56. The sequence goes on from NZ_JBVVOU010000005.1 coordinate 109,786, forward strand.
CTGGGGTGCTCGGCGGGCAACGGTCGTCGGAAGCACGATCACTTTCGCGCCGACTTTCACGCGATCATAGAGGTCAACGACGTCCTCATTGGTCAGTCGGATACAGCCGGACGAGACCCGCTTCCCGATCGTATCGGGCTTGTTGGTGCCGTGAATTCGATATTCGGTGTCGCCCAGATACATCGCCCGAGCGCCGAGCGGGTTGCCAGGACCTCCTGCCATGAACCGCGGCAGATAAGGCTGACGCGAGACCATCTCCGCAGGCGGATGCCAATCCGGCCATTCTGCCTTACGAGCCACAGTCTGCTCACCGGACCATGTGAAACCTTCGCGGCCAACACCGATGCCGTAGCGCAGTGCCTGCGCGTCGTTCAGAACGAGATAGAGGAATGTGTTCTTGGTATCGATGATCACGGTGCCCGGCGTCTGGCGGCTGGCGTAGTCAACCACCTGCCGCACGAATGCTCCGGGAACGTCAGCCGCTTTGGGCGGTTCGACCAGAGGCGCCGGGGCCGTAAGCGGAGCCGAAGCCGGCGTCGGAGCTGATGCATGAACAGGCGTTGAGACGTAAACCGGAGTTGATGACGCTTGGGCTTCGTGCGCGGACGGCTTTCGTGCCGGTTGCACGTTCGCCGGTCGGGACAGCAAGCCGTACCCCAACGCTGCGACGGCGACGGCGCCAACTGCAACTCTCGCGGCCATCGGGATTGCGAACGTCTGCGCCTTTCCGCGTTTGGCTCGCTTACCCATACTCTTCTTCCCCCAGGTCACTATGCCCAAGAGAGGTACCCAGTAAGATTTAAGAAACTTCGAAGCGATTTCGCTCAGACTGGAACCGTCGGCGATGGTTAACGCCGGGCTCTCGGCAAGATAAGGTTCTCTCGCCTCGCGGATCGCCCGCGCCGCTGGCCGCGGCTAAACTCTCCCGATTCGTGGAGACTGGTTTGGCTTTCTTGTTCGTCCTGATCGTCGGCCTCGTCGCAGGCACCATTTCCGGCATCGTCGGCACGGGCTCGTCGATCATGCTGATGCCGGTGCTGGTCTATGCCTATGGGCCAAAGGAGGCGGTGCCGATCATGGCATTGGCCGCCGTCATGGCCAACTTGTCACGAATCCTGGCCTGGTGGCGCGAGGTCGACTGGCGGGCCTGCACGGCTTATTCGGTGACAGGCATTCCAGCCGCCGTGCTCGGCGCGCGGACGCTGCTGGCCCTGCCCTCGCACGCCGTCGATCTCGCCATCGGCGTCTTCCTGATCGCGATGGTGCCGGTTCGGCACTGGTTGGCGCGGCACGATCTCAAGGCCAATCTCTGGCATCTGGCGATCGGCGGGGCCGTCATCGGCTATCTCACCGGCATCGTCGTCTCCACCGGCCCGCTCAGCGTGCCGCTATTCCTGTTCTACGGCTTGTCCCGCGGCGCTTTCCTCGCCACCGAAGCGGCATCTTCGCTCGGGCTCTATGTTGCGAAATCCGTGACTTTCGAACGTTTCGGCGCGCTGACTGGCGATGTGTTCGTCAAAGGCCTGGTCGCAGGATCGTCGTTGATGGCCGGCGCCTTCATCGCCAAACGCTTCGTGCTGCGCTTGAAGCCGGAGATGTTCCGCTTGGTGATGGACGCAATCATGATCGCGGCCGGCCTCTCCATGCTCTGGAACGCGGCGCAGCCGTAGCCGGGCTTCGGGGGGGCGCCGGGGCTCACTCTCTCGACCCGTCATTCCGTGCTATCAGCAAACCTGAAACCCCCGACTCGCTGTCCCCGGACTCGCTGTCCCCATGGCCAAGAACACACTTTCCTTCGTCTGCCAGAACTGCGGCGCGGCCTATAACCGCTGGCAGGGCAAATGCGAGTCCTGTGGCGAGTGGAATACGCTCGCGGAGGAGGACACGACCGGCAGCGTGCCGGTGTCGATCCGCTCCAAGCGCAAGGGGCGGACCTTCGCGCTCGAGAGCCTGTCCGGAAAAACCCAGGACGCCCCGCGCCTGTCCTCCGGCATGACGGAGCTCGATCGCGTGACCGGCGGCGGCTTTGTCCGCGGCTCGGTGCTGCTGGTCGGCGGCGATCCCGGCATCGGCAAGTCGACGCTGCTGACGCAGGCCACAAGCCTGCTCGCGCGCGCCGGACACCGCGTCGTCTACATCTCGGGCGAAGAGGCGGTCGCGCAGGTGCGGTTGCGCGCCGAACGGCTCGGGCTGTCGGATGCGCCGGTGCAGCTCGCCGCCGAAACGTCGGTCGAGGACATTGTCTCGACGCTGTCTGAGGGCGCGGTGCCGCGGCTGATCGTGATCGATTCGATTCAGACCATGTGGACCGACACGGTGGAATCGGCACCCGGCACGGTGACGCAGGTGCGCGCCTCGGCGCAGGCCCTGATCCGTTTTGCCAAAAGGACCGGCGCGGCCATCATCCTGGTCGGCCATGTAACCAAGGACGGACAGATCGCCGGCCCTCGCGTGGTCGAGCACATGGTCGATGCGGTGCTGTCGTTCGAGGGCGAAGGCTCGCAGCAATTCCGCATCCTGCGCGCCGTGAAGAATCGTTTCGGGCCGACCGACGAGATCGGCGTGTTCGAGATGACCGGGCTTGGCCTGCGCGAAGTCACCAATCCTTCCGAGCTGTTTTTGTCGGAGCGCGATCTCGGCACGCCCGGCACCGCAGTCTTCGCGGGTATCGAGGGTACAAGACCCGTTCTGGTCGAATTGCAGGCACTGGTGGCGCCGACCTCGCTCGGCACCCCGCGCCGGGCCGTGGTGGGCTGGGATCCGAGCCGGCTATCGATGGTGCTGGCGGTGCTGGAAGCCCATTGCGGGGTGAAGCTGTCCGGCCACGACGTCTATCTGAACGTCGCGGGCGGCCTGCGCATCCACGAGCCCGCGGCTGATCTGGCCGCCGCGGCGGCGCTGGTGTCCTCGCTGGTTAATGCGCAGTTGCCCTCCGATGCGGTCTATTTCGGCGAGATCTCGCTGTCCGGCGTGGTGCGCCCGGTAGCGCAGACCCCGGCCCGGCTGAAAGAAGCGGCAAAACTCGGCTTCCAGCGTGCCGTTCTGCCCGAATCGGCCCGGGGCGAAGCCGGCGGCGATGCCGGCTTGTCGCTGAACGCGATCAACAGCCTGACGACATTGGTCGCCGAGATCGCCGCACGCGGCTCCCGGCGGGGCGACTCGAGCGCACCGGCAGAGAAAAATGCCACACCAGCAAGATTCCGCCGTGGAGAGGGTTAGCCGGTGGTGACGTCCCCCGCCCTCGCCGCTATACAGCCGTCACAAAAGCAGCATGGGATTGCGTGGTTGCGGCCTTGCCGGGAACGTCGTCTGGCCCTCACTTAGGGCGGCGGCCAAGCACCGATTCGCTGAGCACCTTGAAGTACGAGCGGACCAGACCAGCCGATGCCAGTAACCATCCTCGACCTGATCCTGCTCGGTGTGATGCTGATTTCGGGCCTGCTCGCCATGGTTCGCGGCTTCATGCGCGAGATCCTGTCGATCGCGGCCTGGGGCACGGCGGCGATTGTCACGCTTTATTCATTCTCGAAGCTGCTGCCGACCGCAAAGACCTATTTCAACAACGATACCGTCGCGAGCGTGGTCGTGGTTGCCGGCGTGTTCGTGGGCACTTTGGTCGTGGTCTCCGTGATCACGGTCCGGATCTCCGACATGATCCTGGATTCGCGCATCGGCGCACTGGACCGCACCCTCGGCTTTCTGTTCGGGCTGGCGCGCGGACTTTTGATCGTCGTGGTCGCCTTCCTGTTCTTCACCTGGCTCGTGCCGGACAAGCAGCGCCCGGATTGGGTCACGGGGGCCAAATCCCGCGTGGTGCTGCAGGGAACCGGGGATTGGCTGATGGCCCTCTTGCCTGACGACCCCGAGAACACCATCTTGAAGAGATTCAAGAAAAACAAACCAGATGAAGAGCAAACTGATTCCGAGCAGCAGCCTTCGGGCAGTGGCGACGGATACAGCAAACCGGCTCGTGACAGCCTTAAAAAGCTGATCGAGAAACCCGCGGCGCGTTGATTAAGCCCTAACGAGAGGCTCGGACGAGATGCGAAATCCTGACCAGGACGCCCTACTTGATCTCGGCCCGGCCGCGCTGGAACTTCAAGACGATCTGGAGGGGGATACGCTGCGCGAGGAATGCGGCGTCTTCGGCATCTACGGCCACCCCGATGCCGCCGCCATCACGGCGCTCGGCCTCCATGCCCTTCAGCACCGCGGCCAGGAAGCAGCCGGCATCGTCTCCTATGACGGCGGCCGCTTTCATTCCGAACGCCGCCTCGGCCTCGTCGGCGACACCTTCTCCCGCCGAGAGGTGATCGACCGCCTGCCCGGCACAATGGCAGTCGGCCATGTCCGCTATTCCACCACCGGCGCGACCATCCTGCGCAACGTGCAACCGCTGTTCGCCGAACTGAATGCCGGCGGCCTTGCGGTCGCCCACAACGGCAATCTCACCAACGGCCTGACGCTGCGCCGCGAGCTCGTGAGGAACGGCGCGATGATGCAGTCGACCACCGACACCGAGGTGATCCTGCACCTGGTCGCGCGCTCCAGGCGCAGCCGCTTCATCGAGCGCTATATCGACGCGCTGCGCGAGATCGAGGGCGCCTATGCGCTGGTGTCGCTGACCAACAAGAAGCTGGTCGGCGCGCGCGATCCGCGCGGCATCCGTCCGCTGGTGCTCGGCGAACTCGATGGTTGTCCGATCCTGACCTCCGAGACCTGCGCACTCGACATCATCGGCGCACGCTTCGTCCGCGACATCGAGCCCGGCGAGGTCATCGTGTTCGACGAGAACGGGCAGGACATCCACAAGCCGTTCCCGCCGATCGCGCCGCGTCCCTGCATCTTCGAGTACATCTACTTCTCCCGTCCGGATTCCATCGTCCACGGCCGCTCGGTCTACGAGGTGCGCAAGGCCTTTGGTGCTCAGCTTGCGCGCGAGAGCCACGTGCCGGTCGATGTCGTGGTGCCGGTGCCGGATTCCGGCGTGCCCGCGGCGGTTGGCTACAGCCAGCATTCCGGCATCCCGTTCGAACTCGGCATCATCCGCAACCACTATGTCGGCCGCACCTTCATCCAGCCGACGCAGGCGATCCGCGAATCCGGTGTGCGCATGAAGCATTCGGCCAACCGCGCCGCGATCGAAGGCAAGCGCATCATCCTGATCGACGATTCGCTGGTACGCGGCACCACCTCGAAGAAGATCGTCCGCATGATGCGCGATGCCGGCGCCAAGGAAGTGCATTTCCGCCTCGCCTCGCCGCCGATCCTCTATCCCGACTATTACGGTATCGATCTGCCGGACCGTGGTGGTCTTCTTGCGGCGACACATTCGCTGGAAGAGATGCGCGAGATCATCGGCGCCGACTCGCTCGCCTTCCTGTCGATCGACGGCATGTACCGCGCCATGGGCGAGCCCGGCCGCGACCCCGCCAATCCGAAATTCTCGGATCATTGCTTCACCGGGGCTTATCCGACCCACCTCACCGACCAGACCCAGACCGAGCAGCAGCCGCGGCAATTGTCGTTGCTGGCGGAGGCGAGCTAGGCTCGTCGTCCTGGCGAAAGCCAGGACCCATTACCACAGGCCTTTCTGGTACGAAGAAGGTGTGACAATCATCTTCCCTAGCCATAAACGTCACGGCGTATGGGTCCTGGCTTTCGCCAGGACGACGCTGGATAGAACCTTTCAATGACAAATCCCCTCGCCAACCGCATCGCTCTCGTCACCGGCGCCTCGCGCGGAATCGGCTTCGCCACGGCCAAGGCGCTGGCCAAGGCCGGCGCGCATATCGTTGCGGTCGCGCGCACGCAGGGCGGGCTGGAAGAGCTCGACGACGAGATCCGCAAGGACGGCGGCAGCGCCACGCTGGTGCCGCTCAACCTCACCGATTCCGACGGCATCGCGCGCCTAGGTGCCGGCCTGCATGAGCGGTACGGTAAGCTCGACATCCTCGTCGGCAATGCCGGCGTGCTTGGGCCCTCCTCACCGATCGGCCATATCGAGCTGAAGGCCTTCACCGACGTGATGGCGGTCAACGTCGCCGCGAACTTCCAGCTGATCCGTTGCATGGAGCCGCTGCTCAAGCAGTCCGACGCCGGTCGCGCGGTGTTCATCACTTCCGGCGCCGCCAACAAGGCGACCGCCTATGTCAGCCCCTACGCGGCCTCCAAGGCGGCGCTGGAGACGCTGGCGCGCGCCTGGGCGCAGGAGACCGCGAACACCAAGCTGCGCGTCAATCTGTTCAATCCGGGCCCCGTCCGCACCCGGATGCGCGCGACGCTGATGCCGGGCGAGGATCCGGCGACGCTCGATACAGCCGAGCAGGTCGCCGAATTCATCGTGCCAATGTGCGCGCCTGATTGGACCGAGACCGGCAAGTTCTACGACTACAAGACCCGCAGCCTGATGAGCTTCCGCTCGCCGGCCTGATTGACTTGACGGCCTCCCCGCGATTGACTGCCCGCGCTCAAGCGGCAGCAAGCCGCAAGCCAATAAAGGGAGGTTGCCATGGCGCCATGGCGGAATCGCGCAGGCTTTAAGCGTGCGCTCGCAAATGTCTCTCGCGTCCTCTCCGTTCTGATCGTGGCCGTCGCGTTTGCGCTTCCGGGCGCGGCGACCGCCGGCGATGTCCCGACCTTCGCGGTCGATGCGTCCTGGCCAAAGCCGTTGCCGAACAACTGGATCCTCGGCCAGGTCGGCGGCATCACCGTCGACTGGCAGGGCCACATCTGGGTGATCCATCGTCCCCGCTCCCTCACCGACGACGAGAAAGGCGCGAGCCTCACCCCGCCGCGTTCCAAATGCTGCGTGTCGGCGCCGCCGGTGCTCGAATTCGACAGCGACGGCAATCTGCTGCGATCGTGGGGCGGCGCGGGCGAAGGCTATGAATGGGTCGGCCGCGAGCATGGCATCGAGGTCGACGAGCGCGGCTTCGTCTGGGTCGGTGGCAATGCCGACAATGATAACGCCATCCTGAAATTCACGCTCGACGGCAAGTTCGTCGCCCAGATCGGCAAGATCGCGCCGAGCCTCGGCAGCAACGACACGACGCAGCTCGGCAAGCCCGCCGAGACCGCGATCGACAAGGCCGCCAACGAAATCTACGTCGCCGACGGCTACGGCAATCGCCGCGTCATCGTGTTCGACGCGACCACGCTCGCCTACAAGCGGCACTGGGGCGCCTACGGCAACAAGCCCGACGACACCAAGCAGGCGGCGTATGATCCCAAGGCGCCAGTGTCCCAGCAGTTCGGCAATCCCGTCCACTGCGTGAAGCTCGCCAATGACGGCCTCGTCTACGTCTGCGACCGCATCAACAACCGCATCCAGGTGTTCAAGACGGACGGCAGCTTCGTGAAGGAGTTCTTCTTTGAGAAGAACACGCTCGGTAACGGCGCGGTGTGGGATGTCGCGATCTGGCCCGACCCGAAGCAGACCTGGCTGCTCAGCGCCGACGGCGAGAACAACGAGATCAGGGTGATCAAGCGCGAGGACGGCAACGTGGTCGGCAGCTTCGGGCACAACGGCCGCAATGCCGGACAATTCCACTGGGTGCATGCCATGGCGATCGACGCCAAGGGTAACGTCTATACCGCCGAGGTCGACACCGGGAAGCGCATCCAGAAATTCAAGCTGACATCGGACGCGCTGAAATAGCGTCTCGACGCATTTTCTCCAAAAGTTAACGGAGGGATGACGCTGCGACGCAGCGTCATCCGGCTTTAGGCGCATTGCCGCCGGCCGTGGGACACGGTAGAGCCATCAGCCGGAACAAGGCTCCCATTCAAGAGAGCCGTCCGCATGTTTGACAATGGAGGAAATCTTTTATGACGACGACGTTCGCGCGCCGCTCTGCGGCCCTTCTGGCCTGTGCCGCCTTCGGTTTTGCCACATCCGCCTTCGCCCAGGACAAGTCGGTCACGATCGGCGTGCTCAACGACATGTCCAGCCTCTATGCCGACATCGGCGGCCCCGGCGCCGTGGCGGCGGTCAACATGGCGGTGGAAGATTCCGGTCTTCGTGCCAAGGGCTGGAAGATCGATGTGATCAGCGGCGACCACCAGAACAAGCCGGACGTCGGCGTCAACATCGCGCGGCAGTGGATCGACACCCAGAAGGTCGATGTGATCGCCGACACCCCGAACTCCGGCGTGGCGCTGGCCGTCAGCAACGTCGTCAAGGAAAAGAACGCGGTCCTGCTCAACAATGGCGGTGCCAGTGCCGACCTCACCGGCAAGGCCTGCAACGCCAACACCATCTCCTATACTTACGACACCTACATGCTCGCCAACGGTACCGGCAAGGCGCTGACCAAGGCCGGCGGCGACAGCTGGTTCTTCCTGACCGCCGACTACGCTTTCGGTGCCGCGCTCGAGCGTGACACCAGCGCGGTCGTCACCGCGAACGGCGGCAAGGTGCTCGGCGGCGTCAAGCATCCGCTCAACACGTCGGATTTCTCCTCCTTCCTGCTGCAGGCGCAGAACTCGAAGGCGAAGATCATCGGTCTCGCCAATGCCGGCGGTGACACCACCAACTCGATCAAGCAGGCGGCCGAGTTCGGCATCGTCGAAGGCGGCCAGAAGCTCGCCGCGCTGTTGCTGTTCATCAACGACGTCCACTCGCTCGGTCTGAAGACCGCGCACGGCCTGACCTTCACCGAATCCTTCTATTGGGATCTCAACGAAGGCACGCGCGCCTTCTCGAAGCGCTTTCAGGACAAGGTCGCCAACAAGGCGATGCCCTCGATGACGCAGGCCGGCAATTATGCCGCCGTGCTGCATTACCTCAAGGCCATGGACGCGCTCGGCGGCAATCCGCATGACGGCGCCAAGGTCGTCGCCAAGATGAAGGAGCTTCCGACCGACGATCCGCTGTTCGGCAAGGGCCCGCTGCGCGAGGACGGACGCCGCATCATTCCCGCCTTCCTGTTCGAGGTGAAGAAGCCGGAAGAATCCAAGGGACCGTGGGACTATTACAAGCTGATCGCCACCATCCCGGCGGAAGATGCGGCCAAGCCGCTCAAGGACAGCGAGTGCCCGCTGGTGAAGAAGTAAAGGCATTGGTGTCGCAGGGTGGGCAAAGGCGCGAAAGCGCCGTGCCCACCATCTCTCCACAACTGAAGAAGGCGGTGGGCACGCTTCGCTTTGCCCACCCTACGTAACCGTCTTCGTCGCTCCCAGCGCCCGCACCGCGATCGCCACGCACATCACCATCAACACCGCCGCGAGCAGGAACGGCGCGCCGGGCAGCTGCCACGGCGCGCTGACGCCGATGAAATATGAAAACGTCAGCGTGAACAGGAACGGGCCGACGAGCTGCGACACGCTCTGCACGCTCGCGGTCGCGCCCTGCAACTGGCCCTGCTGATCGGGCGCGACCAGCCGCGTCATCAGCGATTGCATGGCGGCGCCCGAAATGCCCCACAGCGACATCACGGGAATGCCGATCCAGAACAGCGGCCCGGTCGGCGCCGCGCCGAAGATCACGAAGCCGACCGCGCCGCAGCACAGGCCCATCAACAACGCGTTGCGTTCGCCGAGCACGCGCACGATCGGGCCGATCGCGAGCCCCTGCACCACCATGGCGCAGATGCCGACCATCGCCAGCGTCAACCCCACGGTTTTCGAATCCCAACCGTAGCGATAAGTGGCATAGAGCACGAAGGTCGAGGGCAGCACGACATGCGCGACCTGCGCGATGAAGTTGACGACGGACAACGCAGCGAGCACGGCGTTGGAACGCAGCAGGCGGAGCGCTCCGAGCGGATTGGCGCTCCTCCAGCGGAACGGCGCGCGCTTGTCCGGCGCCAACGATTCCGGCAGGACGAAGAGCCCATAGAGCGCATTGGCGAAGCTCAAGGCCGCCGAGGCCCAGAACGGCAGGCGCGGATCGATATCGCCGAGCAGGCCGCCCAGCGCCGGGCCCAGCACGAAGCCGGCGCCGAATGCAGCGCCAATCCTGCCGAACACCGCTGCGCGCCGCTCCGGCGGCGTGATGTCGGCGATATAGGCAAAGGCGGTCGAGATGCTGGCCGAGGTGATGCCCGAGATGACGCGGCCGACGAACAGCCAGACCAGCGACGGCGCCAGCGCCATCAGCACATAGTCTGCCGCGAGCCCGAAATTCGACAGCAGCACCACCGGCCGCCGCCCGAAGCGGTCCGACAGCGCGCCGAGCACCGGCGAGAATACGAACTGCATCAGCGCCCAGGCGGTGCCGAACAGGCCGAAGATGCGGGCCGCATGGGCCGTGTCGTTGTCGACGAAGCTCTCGATCAGTTTTGGCAGGATCGGCATGATCACGCCGAGCGCGAGCATGTCGAGCAGGATGGTGACGAAGATGAAGGCGACCGCACCGCGCCGGACTGGCGCTGCGCCCTGCGCCATCGCCTCGCCGGCGTCGTTGCTCACGACGGCCGCTTGCGCTTGTGGGCGAACGGATTGGCCTTCTCGCGCAAGGTGATGCGCACCGGCGTGCCCGGCAGCTCGAAGGCCTCACGCAGCGAATTGGTGAGATATCGCAGATACGACTGCGGTACCGCGTCCGCACGCGAGCAGAACAACACGAAGCTTGGCGGGCGGGCCTTGGTCTGCGTGATGTAGTTCAGCTTGAGTCGTCGTCCGGACACGGCCGGCGGCGGATTGGCTTGGACCGCCTCCTCGAACCAGCGGTTCAGCGCCGCGGTCGACACACGCCTGTTCCAAAGCGCATAGGCATCCTGGATCGCCTGCATCAATCGATCGATGCCCTCGCCCATCAAGCCGGAGACGGCGACGATCGGCACGCCCTTGATCTGCGGCAGCAAGTGATCGGCATCGCGGCGCAGGTTCGAGATCGCGCCGCCGCCCTTGCTTTCCATCAGGTCCCATTTGTTGACGGCGAGCACGACGGCCCGACCCTCGCGCTCGATCAGGTCGGCAATGCGAAGATCCTGCTCCTCGAAGCGGTTCTGCGCATCCATCATCATCACGACGACTTCGGCAAAGCGCACCGCGCGCAGTGCGTCGGCGACCGAGAGCTTCTCGAGCTTCTCCTCGATCCGCGAGCGCCGGCGCAGACCTGCGGTGTCGAACACCCGAAACTCGCGCCCCTTCCAGTTGATCTCGACCGCGATGGAATCGCGCGTGGTACCCGCCTCCGGGCTCGTCAGCAGGCGCTCCTCGCCGAGCAGATGATTGATCATCGTCGACTTGCCGGCGTTGGGCCGGCCGACGATCGCGACCCGGATCGGACGCGTGGCCGCCTCTTCCTCCGTCAGCGGCTCGTCGTCCTCGACCTCATCCTCCTCGACGGGCTCCGGCATCAGCTCTCTCAAGGCGTCATAGAGCTCACCCAGGCCCTCGCCATGCTCGGCCGAGATCTGGATGGGATCGCCGAGGCCGAGCGCGAAAGCCTCCATCGCGCCGGCATCGCCGTGCTTGCCTTCGCTCTTGTTCGCGACGAGCATCACCGGCTTGTTGGCCTTGCGGGCGAAATCGGCGAAGGCGCGATCGTTGGGCGTGAGGCCCATGCGGGCATCAATCACGAAGAACAGCGCGTCGGCCTGTGCGATCGCGGCCTCCGTCTGCTCCTGCATGCGGGCGGTCAGCGAGCCCTTGGCACCCTCATCGAGGCCGGCGGTGTCGATGATCGTGAAGTCGAGATCGCCGAGCCTGGCCTCGCCCTCGCGGCGGTCGCGGGTGACGCCGGGGAGGTCATCGACAAGCGCGAGCTTCTGCCCGACCAGACGGTTGAACAGCGTCGACTTGCCGACATTGGGTCGGCCGATAATGGCAATCTTAAAGGACATGGGTCATTCGTGCGCTGCCGGAGCCGCGCCTGTCAATGAAATGAAAAAATCAGCGCGAGAAGCTGCCGCTCGGCATGGGCGCCGGGAAGGCGCCCTGCGTTTGCTGCTGGGTGGTCTGGGTCGGTTGCGCCTGCTGGACGGATTGATCGGGCGGCGGCGCGGTGGTGCGCTTGCGCACGATCTTCTGCCTGGGCGGCGGCGTGGCCGCGGGCGGCGCGGCCTCGGGCTGGGCCTCGCCGTCGACTTCGCCGGCGGGCGCCTCAGCCGGCGCGACGGCTGCGGTGGCCGGCTGCCTGGTCTTTTTCGCCTTGGCACCCTTCGCCGGCTTCGGCTCGGGCGCAGGCTCGGTGGGCAGAGCCGCAACGGCGGGTCCGTTCGGATCGGGCTGTTGCTGGGCGCCCTTGTACATATCCTTCGGAACGCCTTGCTCGAGGCCGGGCACGCCTTCCGGGAACACCGGCTTGCGGTCGCCCGGCAGCTTCTTCTTGGTGTCGAGGAAGTCGAGCATGTCGCTCGGATCGAAGCTGGAGCAACCGCCCAGCACGCCCGTGAAGGCGATCAGGACGGCGGTTGCGATCAAGCGTGGCGTGCGGCGCATGTCGGTATCTCGTCTCAGCTCTCGGCTCAGCTCTTCGCTACGGGCGGCAGCAGGGCCTGCAGCGCCTCGGCGCGTGAGCGCAGGCCGGGCGGCGTTTCGCCGTCCTCGGCAATCGCGTCGAGCCATTTGCGGGCCGCAGTCACATCGTTGTTGCGCCAGGCCGACAGCGCCAGCATCTCGCGGGCGGTGTGACGGAAGGTCGATTTGGGTGCGGTCGAGGCTTCCAGCCGCTGCTGCATGTCCGCATAGCCGGCGCTGTCGAGCAGGAGACCGGCGGCGCGGATCTTTGCCAGATCCTGCCACTCGCCGCCTACACTGCGGTCGGCGGCGATGTCGTCATACAGCTTGGCGCCTGCCTTGGGATCGCGGGCCGCCGCCTCGGCCGCAGCACGCAGCCGCGCCAGGGTGCGATAGCCCGATGGAGCCTTGGCAGCGAGCTCGGTGAAGGCCGCCTCGGCCTCCGCATGCTTGTCCTGCTCGGACAGCTCAGCGGCCTTCTCGAAGGCAGCACCGGCCTCGGCAGCCTTCTTGGCTTCAAGATATTGGTAACCGCGCCAGCCACCCACGGCGGCGACGATCAGCACCATCAGTGCGATAAAGACGATCGAATATTTATCCCACAGCTTCTTGAGCTGTTCGCGACGTACTTCCTCGTCGACTTCGTCAAATAATTCAGACACTTATGCTAATCCCATGCCCGTCCGGGTGCGCGCGCCAAAGCGTTCGCGTCAGGAATCCCGTCCCCACGTGGCGGCGGGGTACCCTAACGATATGGCGGTGGCAAGGCAAAGCGAGCCCGATCAAGGCGTTAACCACCCGGGACAGCCCGAGAGACCGCCTCCCCGGGTCAATTTCCCAACAGCTCCCGCAGCTGTCGCTTCAGCACCTTGCCATTGGCATTGCGCGGCAGCGGCTCCGCGGTGATCACCATGGTCTCCGGGACCTTGTAGTCGGACAGCCGTTCCGCGCACCAGGCGCGCAAGGCCTCGCTGTCCACCGGCGCACGCGCCACCACCACGGCGTGGACGCGTTCGCCCAGCACCGGACAGGCCTTGGCGACGATCGCGCTCTCGACCACGGCGGGATGGCCGGCCAGCACCGATTCGACCTCGGCCGAATAGATCTTGAGGCCACCCCGATTGATCATGTCCTTCTGCCGGTCGAACACCCGGACAAATCCCTCCGCATCGACCGAGCCGAGATCGCCGGAATGCCAGAACCCGCTGGTGAAGCTTTCGGCCGTGGCTTTCGGATTGTTCCAATAGCCCTTGATGACGGAGGCACTCTGGATCCAGAGCTCGCCGATTTCCCCAGGCGGCAGCTCACGCCCGTCCGCGTCCATCGCCAGGATGCGTGCACCCGGACACGGCAGTCCGACGCTGTCGATATGGCTTTCCGTCAACTCGCCCGGCATGATCGTGGACGGCGACGTGGTCTCGGTCGCACCGTAGCAATTCGCCAGCGCGAGGCCGGGAATGATCGCCTTGAGCTTCTCGATGGTGGCAACCGGCATCGGTGCGCCGCCAAAGCCGCCGATGCGCCAGCTCGACAGATCGTAGCTCTCGATATCGGGCTGGAGCAGGCACAGATTGTACATCGCCGGCACCATCACCGTGTAGGTGACGCGCTCGCGCGCGGCGAGCTTGAGATATTCGCCGGCTTTGAACTCCGGCATGATGATCAACGCGCCACCGCAGCAGATCATCGTCGTGATGTTGGCGACCACGCCGGTGACATGGCCGAGCGGCACTGCCGCGATCGAACGGTCGGCCGCCGTCAATTGCAGGCAGGACATGAAGATCATCGAGGAATGGACGATGTTGCAATGGGCCAGCATCGCGCCCTTCGGCTTGCCTGTCGTGCCCGAGGTGTAGAGGATCATCGCGGTGTCCTCCTCGCTCGTCTCGACCGGCGCCGCGGCCGGGGCGTTGTCGACGAGCACCGCGAAATCCGACAGAGCCGGATCGTGGTCGATGGCGATGCGGTCGATCACATCGGGCACGTCCAGTGCGTCCGGCAGCCGCTCCGCAAGTGCCGCCTCGTGGATCAGGATCTTGGCGCCGCAGTCGGCGAGCACATAGGCGATTTCCGGCTTCTGCTGCCGCGTGCTGAGCAGCACCGTGACAAGCCCCTCATGCGCGGCAGCAAACAGCAGCAGCGGGAATTCGACGCGGTTGCCGAGCAGGATCGCGACACGATCGCCGCGCTGCAATCCGAGCTTGCGAAATCCCGCCGCGATCCGCGCAGCCTGCTCGACGGCCTGCCGCCAGCTCAGCCGGACACCGCCTGAGATCAGCGCTTCGCCGTCGGGATTGCGGGCGCAGGCGTCCGCAATCATCGCCCACAGGCTCGACGGCCGATCGCAAAATGCCGGTACCACCCGATCGCCGAAGCGCGCCTCGAACCGCATTGGCGGGATCTGAGAATGCGGCCAGTCCATCGGATTGCCCTTGGCTTGTTACTTTCGTTATCTTCCGCGCACGGGCATGCGGTCCTGTCTTGTGCTGATCGGCTAGCCGCCCATCACGGGAACGCCGATGACGACGGGATGGAACGCAAAAGCCAGCGCCAGATAAGCGACGATTCCAACCACGACCGCGATCAGATCGTTGGTGACGCCGCCGACCGGAATCGGCGGACCGCCGCCATCGGTGCGACGCTTCAGCGTGATGCGGTCATACACCGCCCAGCCCAGAAAGGACCCGAACAGGATGATGGAGCCGAGATCGCCATTGGCCAGAAGATGCGCCGCCGCCCACAGCTTGATGCCGGCCAGCATCGGATGCTTCAGTGTCGCGTAAATGCGGCCGCGCAGATAGGACGCAACCACCAGGATGACCGCGGGCAGCATCAGTGCGAGCGTGATGTGCTTCAGCGCCTTCGGCGGATACCAGACGTCGATCCAGCCGGTCGCGCGATAATGCGCGAAGCCCCAGATGATCAGTGCGAGCCCCGCAAGCGAGGCAAGCGAATAGAGGATCTTGTAGGTCCCCTCGCCCACTCTCGCGATGGCCTGCGCGCGTGCATCGCGTTTCGTCGTGAACACATGCGCCGCAAAAAACAGCGCAAGCCCCAGGATCATAACCAGCAGACCCACGAGATTCTCCCCTCAACCAGCGCCCCAGCCCATGGCGTATCATCGATTGGCCGCGGGTCGCAACTGATGCGCTACTTGCCGATCTCGCGATTGTCGACATACCGGATCGCGATCGGCCGCCCGGCGATGGCACCGCCAAGGCCGCCGGTGAATTTCAGCGGCAGGCAGGCGTTCAACGATGAATTGATCGCATTGAGGTAGGAGGTTCTCGTCTCGGCGGGGACGCCTGCGGTCGCATAGGTCAGGCGCGGCGGGCCGATCAGGCCGCCCGATTTGTTGAAGCTGAAACGCACGGCGATCTGCATGCCCGCGCGCGCATTGTCCGATGGCGGTGACCAGCAGGTGCGCAGCTCGGCGAAGAGATCGCCGATCGTATCGAGATCGTGATCGGGCTTCTGATATTTGGCGCGATCGGCGTCCGCTGGCACGCTTTGGATCGTGAGCTGGAGGTTCTGCCCATAGGGATAGTCGATCTCGGGAATACAGGGACCAGGCTCAAGCGGGCTGCAATAGGACGGCGTGCAGGGCCGGCCGTCGAGCACACTGCATGGCTCGTGCGAAAACGGAATTGGGTTGATCTGTCGCGGCCGCGCGTCGGCGGCAACGATCGAGATCGCCAGCAGGAGAAAAACAAGGATGCCGCGCCACATCATGCGATCTCACAATACCGCAAGAGTAAAACGTGGCATTACCTCCGACAACGTCAAGATCGCCGGCGTTCACGTGCTCGCGTTCAACCTCGGTGTCGTCGCCCGGCTTGACCGGGCGACCCAGTACTCCGGGACGTCTGTGATTGAGCCGGGAAGCCGCGGCGTACTGGATGCCCCGGTCAAGCCGGGGCATGACAGCGGAGGGTGAGGAGCGGACGGAGCTACGCCCTAGCCCTTCTTCTTGACGTCCTTGACGTTGGTGAACTCGATGCCCTCGGCACGTTCCCTTGTGTAGCCGAGATAGAACTCGTTCCGCGCCAGATAGACGGGATCCCCGTCGACATCGTCGGCGATGCTGGAGGTGTTGGCAGCGATGAAGGTATCGAGCTTCTTGCGGTCGTCCGAAGAGACCCAGCGCGCGAGCTGGAACTCGCTGACCTCGAATTCGACTGGGAGGGAATATTCCGCATCCAGCCGGGCCTTCAGCACGTCGAGCTGGAGTGCGCCAACGACGCCAACCAACGCCGGTGCGCCGTCGCGCGGGCGGAATACCTGCACCACGCCCTCTTCCGACATCTGCTGAAGCGCTTCCTTCAGCTTCTTCGCTTTCATGGCATCGGTGAGACGCACGCGGCGGACGATTTCCGGCGCAAAGCTCGGCACGCCCACGAAGTTGAAATCCTCACCGTCGGTCAGCGTGTCGCCGATGCGCAGCGTGCCGTGATTGGGAATGCCGACGACGTCGCCGGCATAAGCCTCGTCCGCAACCGAACGGTCCTGCGCGAAGAAGAATTGCGGGCTGGACAGCGGCATGCTCTTGCCGGTGCGCACGAGCTTCGCCTTCATGCCGCGGCTGAGCTTGCCGGAGCACAGGCGGGCAAAGGCGATGCGGTCGCGGTGATTGGGATCCATGTTGGCCTGGATCTTGAACACGAAGGCGCTCATGCGCGGGTCGGTGGCTTCGACCTTGCGCTGGTCGCTCTCCTGCGCGCGCGGCTCGGGCGCGAACTTGCCGAGCCCTTGCAGCAGGTCGCCGACACCGAAATTGCGCAGCGCGCTGCCGAAATAAACCGGCGTCAGATGGCCCTCGCGAAAGGCTTCGAGCTCGAACGGTTTTGAAGCCGCGGTGACGAGCTCGAGCTCGTCCTTGACCGCCGATACGTCGAGATTGGCGTTGAGCTTGGCGAGCTCGGCGATCTCGATCTGCTGCGCCGCGCCGGTCTTGGCGCCGCCGCCTTCGAGCAGGCGCACGCCGCCATTGACGACGTCGTAGGTACCGAGGAACTCGCGGCCGCGGCCGACCGGCCAGGTCATTGGCGTGGTATCGAGCGCCAGCGTCTTTTCGATCTCGTCGAGCAGCTCGAAGACGTCGCGGCTCTCGCGGTCCATCTTGTTGATGAAGGTGATGATCGGGATGTCGCGAAGACGACAGACCTCGAACAGCTTCCGGGTGCGCGCCTCGATGCCCTTGGCGGCGTCGATCACCATGACGGCGGAATCGACCGCCGTGAGCGTGCGATAGGTGTCTTCCGAAAAGTCTTCGTGGCCCGGCGTGTCCAGCAGGTTGAACACGAGGCCCTCGAACTCGAAGGTCATGACCGAGGTCACGACCGAGATGCCGCGCTCGCGCTCGATCTTCATCCAGTCCGAACGCGTGTTGCGCCGCTCGCCCTTGGCCTTGACCTGGCCGGCCAGATTGATGGCGCCACCGAACAGCAGCAGCTTTTCGGTCAGCGTGGTCTTGCCGGCGTCCGGATGCGAGATGATCGCAAAGGTACGCCGCCGCGACACTTCAGCGGCAAGCGAGGAACGGGCCGTCGATTCGGCTGTGGTGGCGATGTCGGACATTGCGGCAGCGTTTGGCAGGGAAAATGAGCCTGATCAAGCCTGATCTGGTGATTGCGGAGGCTTCCGGCCAGCCCCATATCGGGCTTGGGTTGGGAGGGACGGCCTTCCCTTGCTATCAGCACACCAGTCGCGGGGACGACCCTGCCTTGAATGGAGGGTCGTCATGGCCTGGAGCATCCTGTTCGTCGCCGGTCTGCTGGAGATCTCCTGGGCCATCGGCCTCAAATATACCGAGGGGTTCACCAGGCTCGTTCCGTCAATCCTCACGCTCGGCGCCATGGCCGGCAGCATCATCCTGCTCGGGCTCGCTCTCAAATCGCTGCCGATTGGAACCGCTTATGCGGTCTGGACCGGCATCGGTGCGGTCGGCACCGCGACGCTCGGCATCATCCTGTTCGGCGAGCCGGCCACCGCGTTCCGCCTCGCCAGCATCGGGCTGATCGTCGCCGGCATTGTCGGACTGAAGCTGGTTACCTGACGAAGATCTTGACCGCCCACCAGCTCAGTGCGGCGACGATGGCCGAGGCCGGCATCGTGATCACCCAGGCATAGACGATCGAGCTGGCGACGTTCCAGCGCACCGCCGAGAGGCGGCGGGCCGCGCCGACGCCGACGATGGCGCCGGTGATGGTGTGGGTGGTCGAGACCGGAACACCGAGAAAGGTCGCCATGAACAGGGTCGCGGCACCGCCGGTCTCGGCGCAAAAGCCCTGCATCGGGGTCAGCTTAGTGATGCGCAGGCCCATGGTGCGGACGATGCGCCAGCCGCCCATCAGCGTCCCCATCGCCATCGCGGCCTGGCACGAGAGCACCACCCAGAAGGGTACGAAGAATTCGCCGCCGAGCTGGCCCTGCGAATAGAGCAGCACGGCGATGATGCCCATGGTCTTCTGAGCGTCGTTACCACCATGGCCGAGCGAATAGAGCGAGGCGGAGGCGAATTGCAGGATGCGGAAGGCGCGATCCACGGCAAAGGGCGTGGAGCGCACCGAGGCCCAGGAGACGATCGCGACCAGCACCATCGCGAGCAGGAAGCCGACCAGCGGAGACAGCACGATGGCGATCACCGTCTTGGACAACCCGCTCCAGACCGCCGCTGAAAGGCCGGCTTTTGCCACGCCGGCACCAAACAAGCCGCCGATCAATGCATGAGACGAGGACGATGGGATGCCGAGCGCCCATGTCACCAGGTTCCAGACGATGGCGCCGACCAGCGCGGCGAAGATCACCTGAGCATCCACGATCGCGGGATCGATGATGCCGGTGCCGATAGTCTGGGCAACGTGCAGCCCGAACACCATGAAGGCGACGAAGTTGAAGAACGCGGCCCAGAACACCGCGTATTGCGGCCGCAGCACGCGGGTCGAGACGATGGTCGCGATCGAATTGGCGGCGTCGTGCAGGCCGTTCAGGAAGTCGAACAGCAGCGCGACGGCGATCAATCCGACCAGGACGGGAAGACCCAACGCAACATCCACGGCGTGGCCCCTGCCCTAAACTTGCTCGATGACGATGCTGTTGATCTCGTTCGCGACGTCGTCGAAGCGGTCGGCGACTTTCTCGAGATGGTCGTAGATCTCTGCGCCGACGATGAAATCCATCGCGTTGCCGCCGCGATGCTTGAGGAACAGTTCCTTCAAACCGATATCATGGAGATCGTCGACGCGGCCTTCCAGCTTGCCAAGCTCTTCCGTGATCGCGGTCAGCATGGCCACGTTCTGACCGATCTTCTGCATCAGCGGCAGCGCGCGGCCGACCAGATTGGCGCATTCGATCAGAAGCCCGCCGATCTCCCGCATCGGCGGCTCGAAGCTGCGGACCTCGAACAGCATCACGGCCTTGGCGGTCTGCTGCATCTGGTCGATGGCGTCGTCCATCGAGGTGATCAGGTTCTTGATGTCGCCGCGGTCGAACGGGGTGATGAAGGTGCGGCGCACCGCGGTCAGCACCTCACGGGTGATGTTGTCGGCATCGTTCTCGAACTGGTTGACGCGCTGGCAATAGACCGGCGTCTCCTCGCCCCCGTTGAGCATGCTCTGGAGCGCGATCGAGCCCTGGATCACGGTCTGGGCGTGGCGGTCGAACAGGTCGAAGAACCGTTCTTCCTTCGGCAGGAAAGCGCGAAACAATCGCATCATGGGGGAGAGACTACCGGTTGGATGATGGCCTGGCCCAAGCGGGCCGTCATGAAACTGTCATAGACCATTTTCGATCCACGCGCGTGCCACCTCACGCCCGTGGAGCCGGATCATCCACCGCTTTCGCGCGTCAACACATCTTCTATTATATCAACGACTTACAGCGACCGCCGGAAGTAATGCGCGATTTCGCCGATGACGCCACGGCGGAAGGTGAGCACGCAGATCACGAAGATCGAGCCCTGGATCACGGTCACCCATTGGCCGAACCCCGCCAGATATTGCTGCATGGCGATGATCACGAAGGCACCGACCACGGGACCGAAGACGGTTCCGAGTCCGCCGACCAGCGTCATCAGCACGACTTCGCCCGACATCGACCAGTGCACGTCGGTGAGCGAGGCATTCTGCGCCACGAAGACTTTCAGCGCACCGGCAAAGCCGGCCAGCGTGCCCGACAGGACGAAAGCCAGGAACTTGTACTGATCGGTCCGGTAACCCAGCGAGATCGCCCGTGGCTCGTTCTCGCGGATCGCCTTGAGGACTTCGCCGAACGGCGAGTTGATGATGCGGAAGATCAGCAGGAAGCCGGCGAGGAAACCGACCAGAACCACGTAGTAGAGCACGGTGGGCTTGGTCAGATCGAACAGGCCGAACATGCGTCCCTGCGGGATGCCCTGGATGCCGTCTTCGCCATGGGTGAACGGCGCCTGGAGGTAGATGAAGTACAAGAGCTGCGACAGCGCCAGCGTGATCATCGAGAAATAGATGCCCTGGCGGCGGATCGAGATATAGCCCGTGATGAGCGAGAGCACGAAGGCACCGGCGACGCCGACGAGGATGCCGAGTTCCGGCGGCAGCGCCCATACTTTCAGCGCATGCGCGCTGCAATAGCCGGCCGTGCCCAGGAACATCGCATGGCCGAAGGACAGCAAACCGCCGTAGCCGATCAGCAGGTTGAAGGCGCAGGCGAGCAGCGCGAAGCACAGCGCCTGCATCACGAAGAACGGGTAGACCCCCGTGAATGGCACCGAAGCCAGCAGCAGCGCCATCACCACGAACACGATCATCTCGTCGCGGATCGCGCGCGGGGTTACCGGCAGCGTGTCGTCCGTCAAGGCTGTCATATCAGGCCGCCCTTCCCGTCAATCCCGTTGGCTTCACCAAGAGCACCAGCACCATCAGCACGAACACGACGGTGTTGGAGGCCTCGGGGTAGAAATATTTGGTCAGGCCTTCGATCACACCGAGCGCGAAGCCGGTGATGATGGAGCCCATGATCGATCCCATGCCGCCGATCACGACCACCGCGAACACCACGATGATGAGGTCGGCGCCCATCAACGGCCGCACCTGGTTGATCGGCGCCGACAGCACGCCGGCGAGCGCTGCAAGGCCGACACCGAGGCCGTAGGTCAGCGTGATCATGCGCGGCACGTTGACGCCGAAGGCGCGCACGAGCGTCGGGTTTTCGGTGGCGGCGCGCAAATAGGCGCCGAGCCGCGTCTTCTCGATCAGGAACCAGGTCGCGATGCAGACCACCAGCGAGAAGATGACGACCCAGCCGCGATAGACCGGCAGGAACATGAAGCCGAGATTCATGCCGCCCTTGAGCTGGTCCGGAATGGCGTAAGGCAGGCCGGAGGAGCCGAAGTAGTTCTGAAACACGCCCTGCACGATCAGCGCAATGCCGAAGGTCAGCAGCAGGCCGTAGAGATGATCCAGCCCGGTCAGCCATTGCAGCATGGTCCGTTCCAGGATCATGCCGAAGATGCCGACGATAACAGGCGCAAGCAGCAACGCCCACCAGTAGTTGATGCCGCCGAGGTTCAGCAGGAAGTAGGCGACGAACGCGCCCATCATGTAGAGCGCGCCATGGGCGAAATTGATGATGTTGAGCATGCCGAAGATCACGGCAAGCCCGAGACTGAGCAGCGCGTAGAACGAGCCGTTGATCAGTCCTACCAGTAGCTGAGCGTAAAGAGCCTGCATCGATCCCGCACCTGGTCCCTTCGGCGTTCCCTGAAAGTCGCCCGCAGGCCTGATGGCCTGCGGGCGGTTAGCTTACTTCTTCAAGAGCGCGCACTTGCTCTCGGACAGCGGCGTGAAGGCCTGGTCGCCCGGCACCGTGCCGACCAGCTTGTAGAAGTCCCACGGTCCCTTGGACTCGGAGGGCTTCTTCACCTCGAACAGATAGGCATTGTGGATGGTGCGGCCGTTGGGCTGGATCTCGCCCTTGCCGAACAGATCGTCTTCCGTCGGCATCGACTTCATCTTCTCGACGACCTTGACGCCGTCATGCGGGTTGCCGCCGAGCGCTTCCAGTGCCTTGAAATAGTGACGCACGCCCGCATAGACGCCGGCCTGCACCATGGTCGGCGGCGCGTTGTTCTTCATCTTCTCGGCGAAGCGCTTCGAGAACGCCCGGGTCTGGTCGTTCATGTCCCAGTAGAAGGTCTCGGTGAAGTTGAGGCCCTGTGCGGTCTCGAGCCCGATCGCCTTGACGTCGGTGAGGAACAGCAGCAGCGCCGCGAGCTTCTGGCCGCCCTTGACGATGCCGAACTCGGCCGCCTGCTTGATCGTGTTGGTGGTATCGCCGCCGGCATTGGCAAGGCCGATGATCTTGGCCTTGGAAGCCTGCGCCTGCAGCAGGAAGGACGAGAAGTCCGGCGTGTTCAGCGGGTGCTTGACGCCGCCGACCACCTTGCCGCCATTTGCGGTAACGACAGCGGTGGTGTCGCGCTCCAGCGCCGCGCCAAAGGCGTAGTCCGCGGTCAGGAAGAACCACGTGTCGCCGCCGGCCTTCACCAGCGCCTGGCCGGTGGTGTGGGCAAGCATGTAGGTGTCGTAGGTCCAGTGCACCGTGTTGGGCGAGCACTGCGCGTTGGTCAAATCCGAGGTCGCCGCGCCCGAGTTGATATAGACGCCGTTCTTTTCCTTGATGACGTTGTTGACCGCGAGCGCCACGCCGGAATTCGGCACGTCGACGATGAGGTCGACCTTGTCGACGTCGAACCATTGCCGCGCGATCGCGGTGCCGATGTCGGGCTTGTTCTGGTGATCACCCGAGATGATGTCGATCTTCCAGCCCTTCGCAGCCAGACCGGAATCTTCAATGGCCATCTGCGCGGCGAGCGTCGAGCCCGGCCCGCCAAGATCGGCATAGAGCCCGGACTGATCGGACAGCGCGCCGATCTTGACGGTCTTGTCCTGCGCGAAGGCTACGCCCGCGGTGGTCACGGCCAGCGCCGTGCCGAGCAGAAACGACGCAATCGACTTTGTCATCATGCTACTTCCCTATGAATCTTCTTGTTGGCAGTTCTAGACACCGAGATAGGTGTGGAGCTTGTCCATGTTGGCGGCGAGCTCCGCATTGGAAAATCCGTCAATGATCTTGCCGTGCTCGACCACGTAATAGCGGTCAGCGACAGTGGATGCGAACCGGAAGTTCTGCTCGACCAGGAGGATCGTAAAACCCTCCTTCTTGAGCCGCGCAATGGTGTGGCCGATCTGCTGGATGATGACGGGCGCGAGACCCTCCGTCGGCTCGTCCAGCATCAGGAAGTTCGCGCCGGTGCGCAGGATGCGCGCGATCGCGAGCATCTGCTGCTCGCCGCCGGAGAGTTTGGTTCCCTGGCTGTTGAGCCGTTCCTTCAGGTTCGGAAACAGATCGAAGATCTGCTCGAGCGGCAATCCGCCGGGACGCACCACCGGTGGCAGCAGCAGGTTCTCGCGGACATCGAGGCTGGCGAAAATTCCCCGCTCTTCCGGGCAGAACGCGATTCCCATCCGCGCGATCTTGTCCGAGGTCGTGCGGATGATGTCCTGGTTATTGAACTTCACCGAGCCGGTGCGCTTGCCGATGATGCCCATGATCGACTTCAGCGTGGTGGTCTTGCCGGCGCCGTTGCGCCCGAGCAGGGTGACGACCTCGCCCGCGTTCACGTCGAAGTTGATCCCGTGCAGGATGTGGGACTCGCCGTACCAAGCTTCGAGGTTGCGGACCTGGAGGAGGTTGCCGCCGCTCGCGGCCTTTGCGGGAGCTTCCGCCGTTGCAGTCTCAGCCATGACCGGCTCCCAGATAGGCTTCCTTGACGCGTTCGTCCTTGGTGAGCTCGCTGTAATGGCCTTGCGCCAGCACCTGGCCGCGCGTCAACACGGTGATGATGTCGGAGAGATTGGCAACGACGCTCAGATTATGCTCGACCATCAGGATGGTGTATTTCGCGGAGATGCGCTTGATCAACGCCGCGATCTTGTCGATGTCCTCGTGGCCCATGCCGGCCATCGGCTCGTCCAGCAGCATCATCTCCGGGTCGAGCGCGAGCGTGGTTGCGATCTCCAGTGCGCGCTTGCGCCCGTAGGGCATCTCGACCGCGGGCGTATTGGAAAACTCGCTGAGGCCGACATCGTTCAACAGCTCGCGCGCGCGATCGTTGAATTGGTTGAGGACGGACTTGGAGCGCCAGAAATCGAAGGAGCTGCCGTGCTGGCGCTGAAGCGCGACGCGCACGTTTTCCAGCGCGGTGAGATGGGGAAATACCGCCGAGATCTGGAACGAGCGAACCAGCCCCAGGCGAGCCACGTCGGCGGGCGCCATCGCGGTGATGTCCTGCCCCTTGTACAGGATTTTTCCGGCAGACGGTTTGAGGAACTTGGTCAAAAGATTGAAGCACGTCGTCTTGCCGGCGCCGTTCGGGCCGATCAACGCGTGAATGCTCCCACGGCGAACCTTGAGCGCAACGTCGCGGACGGCGAAGAAGCCCGCGAACTCCTTGGTCAAGCCTTCCGTTTCGAGAATGAACTCATCGGCCAAACAGTTTTCCCCCTGCCCGCACAACGCGCGTGGCTATCCTTGTTGCTTCGGCTTTCCGGAGGCCCTTGGAGCCACTCCCTGGAGCCCATCCGGAACGCCGCCTCCGGGCGCGGAATATGCCGGAGGTGACGGGGGTTAGGCAAGGCGGAAAGCTGAGCAGGTCAGGCCTCCGGCCGGGAGACTTATGCTCCCTTAGTCGGACATGTTTTGATGTCGCGCCTGCCCGGCTTCCCGGTTCGCAAAGCGCCGGTCATCAAGCCGTCGTTAACGGTCTTTCGTTCCATGCGCCAGCCTTCATAGAAAATTTTCCCGCAGCGAGGATCATGCGCGGGTTTCATGCGTCCGGAATTTCTATTCGCCGGGAATATTGTCTTGGATTTTGCAAGCGCGGCTCCTTCCGTGGTCAAGTCGATCAGGCAGCGTGATCTCCTGAACACGTGGCTGCGGCTCTATGCGCGCGAGCAGACGGCCCCGGCGATCTGGGAGTACCAGCCTGCGCGGCTCGAGGAAGAGCTCTCCGATCTGATCTATTATACGGTGGATGCGTCGATGCCGACACCGCGTCTGACCATCCAGAGCGAAGGCACGCGCATCTCGCGCGCCTATGGACACACCGGCAAGGGCGTTCTGCTCGACGACTATATCGGGCCGCGTCTCGCGCCCCTGGTGATGCCGGTCTATCATGAATGCGTGGCGCGTGGGCTGCCTGTCTACAGCGTTGCCGACGTCGATGACATCTACGGCCGTATCGTCGCCTATGAGCGCCTGCTGCTGCCGTTCCAGAGCGACGGCAAGGTCTGTCACATCATCGCGTCGCTCAAGACCTTCTGCGAGGACGGCGGCTTCGAGATCAAGAATCTGATGCGCGGAAATGACGCGCTGCCGCGCCCGAGATTGCGCGCGGTGATCGACCACGACCTGTTCCATCGCACCCCGGGCCGCATCGCGCCGGCCGAACTGGTCGAGTTCGCGGACCAGCAGGGCTCAGGTGTTCCCACCGAGATCATCGAGCTGAACTAGCGGTCAGCGCGATTTGGCGGCGGCTTCCTTGGTCGTGACTTCCTTGGCATAGATCTCCGGCTTGAAGCCGACCAGCAGCTTGCCGCCGACTTCAAGCACCGGCCGCTTGATCATCGATGGTTGCGCTAGCATCAACGCCAGCGCCTTTTTCTCGGAGAGGCCTTCCTTGTCGGCATCGGGCAGCTTCTTGAAAGTCGTGCCGGCGCGGTTGAGCAGCGTCTCCCAACCGACCTTCTCGCTCCACTGCTTGAGCTTGTCCTTCTCCACGCCCGCCGTCTTGTAGTCGTGAAACGCGTAGGCGACGCCATGGCTGTCGAGCCAGGCGCGCGCCTTCTTCATGGTGTCGCAGTTCTTGATGCCGTAGATGATGTTGGGCAAAGCGTTCCTCGCGCATGCGTCGTATCGTGATCCCAAGGCGTTGTACGCAACTCCGGTTCGCGCGACAATATTGCGAAAACGATGCCAGCTCTTCGAACGGACACTCCATGCACGTCACCCACGATCCAGCCGCGACCGCATCGCCGACCATCAACTTCGACACTTTTCTCGCGGTCGATATCCGCGTCGGCACCATCGTCGATGCAAAGCCGTTCCCCGAGGCGCGCAAGCCGGCCTGGCGGCTGTGGATCGACTTCGGTCCCGCGATCGGCGTGCGCAAGAGCTCGGCGCAGATCACCGAAAATCATCCGCTTGAAACGCTAGTGGGCCAACAGGTGGCTGCGGTCGTGAATTTCCCGCCGCGCCAGATCGGCCCCGTTGTCTCGGAGGTGCTGACCCTCGGTTTCCCCGATGCCGACGGCAAGGTCGTGCTGGTGCAGCCGAGCAAGCCCGTGCCGAACGGCGGACGGCTGTTCTAGCCTCCGGCCCGCTTCGGAATATTCAGCCCGCGCTCGACCGCCGGACGCGCCAGCCCGCGGTCGAGCCAGGCGGCGACGGATTTGAACTGGCTGAACTCGACGAGATCGCGGGCGCCGTAGAACCCGATGAGGTTGCGCACCCAGCCGAGCATGGAGATGTCCGCGATGGTGTAATCGTCGTCCATGAACCATTGCCGGCCGGCAAGATGCATCTCCATCACCCCGAGCAGCCGCTTGGCTTCGCCCACGTAGCGCTCGAGCGGCCGCTTGTCCTCGAAGTCCTTGCCGGCGAATTTGTGGAAAAAGCCGACCTGGCCGAACATCGGCCCGATGCCGCCCATCTGGAAATGCAGCCACTGGATGGTCTGATAACGGCGCGCGGCGTCCTGCGGCAGCAGCTTGCCGGTCTTCTCCGCGAGGTATTGCAGGATCGCTCCGGACTCGAACAGCGGCAGCGGCCTGCCGCCGCGACCATCGGGATCGAGGATCGCCGGGATCTTGCCGTTCGGATTGAGCGAGAGGAATTCCGGCGTCTTCTGGTCATCCTTGCCGAAATCGACGAGATGGACTTCGTAGGGAAGCCCGATCTCTTCCAGCATGATCGAGACCTTGACGCCGTTCGGCGTCGGTAGCGAATAAAGCTGGAGCAGCTCCGGGTGCTTGGCCGGCCAGCGCTTGGTGATGGGAAAGGCGGACAGATCGGACATCAGGACCCCGGCTTCGTTCATGAGATGCCGCCCAGTCTAGGCGAGCGGACGAACGACGCAAGGTCGAGTAGTCAGGTCATTTTCCCGTACAGGTCACAATGGCCGCAGCAAATGGTTGGTGGCGTGCATCACATCGCGCTGTGCGCGTTGCTCGATGAAGAGCTGGCCGGTGACGAGCAGTGCTCCGGTGAAGACGAGCGCAAGCATCGCGGTCGCGAACTGACTGACATCCCTCATCGGACGAGCTTCTCCGTGTTCGGTTCGCACGAGGAACGCGGGCCAGCCGTCGTCTGTTCCTGCAAGCTTCAAATAAATTGCAGCTTTTTCCCGGTCCCTCGCACCCCGACGACCTCAATAATTGATCTCCATCCGCAAGCCTCGCGGATCGGGCTCCTCCCCGCCGAATCGCTGCGTGCTGTCGCGTGCCGCGATCGCGCAGGCACAGGCGTCGATCAGATCGTCACGGCCGATGCCGGTGCCATGTCGTTGCGTCAGCCATGTCGGCAAGCGCCCGAAGCCGCGCTGCTGCAGGAGTGCGATGCGCTGCCCGCGGCCCTCCGCCGATGTCTTCTTTGCAAGCCGGACCCGCCCAGCCAAATTCCGGATGCGCTTCGCCGATGGTCGCCTGCCGCGCCGGCGTCATGATCGCGTCGACGTCCCTGATCTTGTCCCTGATGTTCCAGAGCTGCGCCGATACGCCCCTGCCCTTGCCCTCGCGCTCCCAGTAGTGGCGATTGGCTGCCGCCATATCGGCGAACGTCCAGAGATCGCGGCGGGCGCCGAGAAACACGGCGGGACCGACCAGCTCGCGTGCGCGCAAATCGCAGATGCGATAACCACTCCATTTCAATCCGATCGGCATGTCGATCATCGCCCGGGCATGCGGCAGCGCGAGCAGCCGCTCAAGACCCGGCCGAGCAGGCGCTGCGCCAGCAACGCGTGGCCGAGCGTGCCGCCGGCGCGAACCGCGGCCGCAATCAACGCGGCTTCCGCGACTTCTTCGCGCGTTGCACCGGCCTTCGCCGCCTGCGCAGTGTGCACGTCGAGGCAATAGGCGCATTGCGTGGTGAGCACGACTGCGAGCGAGATCAGCTCGCGATATTTTAGCGGGATCAATCCGTCCTTCGACCGCGTGGTTGAACGCAAGGAACGCGTTGGCCTCGACCGGCGCGAGCGCCACGAAGGCCGGGATAGATTTCAGGTCGTCACGGCTTTGATAATCGGTCATGGCTCATCTCGTCAGATATTCGCGCATCAGGGCGCGGGCGCGATGCAGACGTGCCTTCACGGTCTGCCGGGTCGCGCCGAGCGCGACGGCGATCTCGTCGATGGTCATTTCCTTGACGTCGCGCATCAGCGCGACGTCGCGGTAGTGCGGCGGCAGCGCCTCGAAGGCCGCCGCGATGTCGATCCGCAAATCGGCTTCAGGACGCGACAGCAGCAGCGCCTCTGCCTCTCCGTCGTCGATCGCCGGCGCGAGGCCTGCCTTGCGGGCAAGCCGCAGGCATTCGCGGCGGACCACACTGAACAGCCAGGCCGAAAACGCCAGCCACGAGCGGATCGTGCCGACATGGCGAAACAGGATCCACAGCGCCTCCTGCGTCGCATCCTCGGCGTCCGCCGAGCTGCGACAGGTGGCGCGGGCGTAGCGGCGGATGTTCGGTTGCGCCGTCTCGAGCAGAGACGCGATCGCCTGGGGATCGCCGAGGCGCGCGGCCTCGAACAGGTCCGGCGAGATCCCGGCCGCGCTCACGACGCGCCTCCTCTTCCGATGCCGGCCATCGCGCAAATCGGACAATAGCCGACGAGGCCGGTCAGTGCGAAGCCGGCGCCGCCGAGCGCAACCAGCCACGCCGCAGCGCCGGTAAGATACACGAATGCCGCGACCGCCACCGCGACGCCTAAGGCGATCCGCACGGCCTGATGCAGGCCGCCGATGTTCTTTCTGTAAAATGCCATCACATCCTCCGAGATGAGCCGAAGCAAAATGCCTCGACCGTCAAGAGAGGGCGCGACGACCGGAAAGGATTCGCGGCAACCTGCAATTTTTTTCGCGATCAGCCTCCGACGGCCTGATAGGCCAGACGCTTGAACTCGAAGAAGAACGGATTCCAGAAGCCCATGTAGCGCTGCGTCATCAGCACACCGGCGGTATTGGCCTGCGGGCAGATCCACCAATGGGTGCCGGCGAGGCCGCCCCACTGGAATTCGCCGGTCGAATTCGGGGGATCGAACGGCATCGGCGCGAAGGTGACCGCGCCGCCGAGGCCAAAGCCCTTGCCGGGGATCGGGCCGAGATTGGCGAAGCGAATGTTCTCGCCGGCGGGCAGCTGGTTCGTCGTCATCTGCCGCAGCGTCTCCGGCTTCAGCAGAGCATCCGAGCCGGGAAGCAGCGCCTGTATCAAAGCGAGCATGTCGGGCAAGGTCGAGACCAGTCCGCCGCCACCCGACAGCCGCGGGAACTGCCGCCGATAGGCCTGCGGATAAGGCAGGTCGTCGGCCCGGGTGAGGCCGGGCTTCATGGGATCGAGCACATCCGCGCCGTTGTAGAGGGCGACCAGCCTGCCCTGCTGCGCGTCCGGCACGTGGAAGCCAGTGTCGGTCATGCCGAGCGGCTCGAAAATGCGCGCCTTGAGCACGGCGTCGAGCGGCTTGCCGGAGACGACCTCCACGACGCGCCCGAGCACGTCGGTCGCAACCGAATATTCCCAGGACGCGCCGGGATGAAAGGACAGCGGCAGATCGGCGAGCCGGTCGATCATGTCAGTCAGCGGCGTCAACGGATTGAGAACGCGTGCCTCGTTATAGCTTTTGAACAGCACCGTGCCGGGATCGAAGATGCCGTAGCTGAGGCCGGAGGTATGGGTCAGAAGCTGCCGGATCGTGATCGGGCTCTTCGCCGGTTCGACGTCGGCAAGGCTCAAAGCGCCCGGCTTCAGAACCTTGCGATTGCCGAGTTGCGGCAGGAATTTCTCGACAACGTCATCGAGCCCGATGCGGCCTTCCTCGGCCAGCAGCATGATCGCGCAGGTGACGAAGATCTTGGTATTGGAGAAGGCGCGAAAAATGTGATCGGGCCGCAGCGCGGTGCTGGTCTCGCGATCGGCGAAACCGACGCACTGCTGATCGACGACCTCGCGGCCCCGCAGCACCGCCCAGGATGCACCCGGAATGATCTCCTGATCGACGTAACGCTGCATTGCTGTCCGCGTGGCGGAAAAATCAGGTGTTCTGGCGTCCATGTGTTTCCCCAATGATGGTTGGGATCGATATAGCGTGAATTCGCCAGATATGAAGCCTGACCGGACGGCGCGGCTCATCTCTGCTTCATGAACGCAGTCACGTGCAGGCGGCGCCGAGTCCGCATCCCCTGCCGCTGGTACAGCGCGATGGCCGACGAGTTGCTCGAGAACACGTGCAGGAACGGAATTTCGCTGCGCGCCTCGATCTGCCGCGCGACCGCCGCCAGCAGCGCCTGCGCGTAGCCCCGCCCCCGATGATCAGGGTGGACGCAGACGGCCGTCATCTCGACGAAATTGCCCGGCTTCATGCGCTCGCCGGCCATCGCGACCAATTCGCCGCCGGCGCGGATGCCAAGAAACGTCCCGAGTTCGTGCGTGCGCCGCGCGAATGGACCGGGCTTCGTCAAATCCGTCAATGCCATCATGGCGGGAACGTCGGCTGCACCCAGCCGGACGATCTCGGCATCGCGAAGCGGGCTATCGGCCGGGGAGCCGATCATCTGCTCGCAGGGTCCGGCCAGCACGACCTTGAAACCGGCGGGAACGTCGACGGCCTCGGGTGTGAACAGCGCGGCGACCTGCGAGCCCGACAGGAGATTGCCGAGCTCGGCAAAGCTCGTCTCGGACATGTCGACCATGTCGGCAAAAGGCGTCACGTCCACCGGATAGCGCAGCGCTCCCGGGCCACCCTCGGCCAGATGTTTGTGGCTGGTCGTCAGCGCGCTCCAGATCGGGCGATCCAGTAGGGTCACGTCACCGTCGGACACCGGCCTAGTCCTTATCGAAGCTGACGATGACGGCGGCATTGGCGATGAGGATGGGGTCGTTACCCTGCTCCGCAGCCGAGGGAATCTCCAGCCCGCCCTTCACCGCGTTGACGGTGACGGTGCCGTAAGGCAGTTCCTTCGCGACCGCGTCCTTGTCGACGGCTTCGGGATTCGGCACCGCGATCGTGACGTCGACGAACATGTCGTTCGCAGTCTTGTCGATCATCCGGAAGAAGCCGAGGCTCGAATGCCTGATGGCATCAGAAACGGCACGCTTCGCCGCCTTGGTGGCGTCCCTGCCGTGCACGTCGACGCCCATCCCCATCTCGGTGATACAGCGAATGCGAGCCATGACCTTATTCCTGTGACTGATTGAGTGATGTGGAGTGTGGGGGATCGGACGGCACGATACAAGTGGGGTCGTTCCTCTCGTATCGCGGACGCGGTGCGGCACGCAGAGGCGCTCCATCGTTGCGGCGTTGCAAGCCGCGTACGCTGTGCTATCGCTTAGGCGATGACTCCCAAAACTTTCGAAACCCGCTGCCTGCGCCTGCCCGCCGTCACCAAGGTGGTGCAGTGGGAGGGCACCTCCGTGTTCAAGGTCGGCGGCAAGATGTTCGCACTCGGCGGCGGCTTTGCCGCGCGCTCCGGCGGCTACATGTTCAAGGTCTCGAACATGGCCTATGCCATGCTGATCGAGCACGGCCTTGCGCGGCCGGCGCCCTATCTGGCGCGCGCCAAATGGGTGCAACTCGTCGGCAACAACGCGCTGCCGGACGCCGAGCTCACGGCCTATCTGGCGCAGGCGCACGCGCTGATCGCGGCGAAACTCACGCGGAAATCCCGCAAGGTCCTGGGCCTGGATTGAAGCGCAGTTCGCTGGTGAAGCGAAAACGTGCACTGATTGACTTCGATGATATGTCTGACTAAAGTCAGATATATCATGCTCGACCCTGTTTCCCGCGTCCGCCGCTTCAATCGTGCCGTCACGTCCGCTGTCGGCGCGCTCGACACGTCATTCCTGGGACGCGGGCGGCCACTGGGGGCGGCGCGCGTGCTCAACGCGATCGGGCATGGACGTTCGGACGTGGCCGAGATTCGCGACTATCTCGGCCTCGATTCCGGCCTGATGAGCCGCCTCCTCCGCTGCCTCGAGGACGAAGGGCTGGTCGAGACCAATGCGCATGAGGACGATGCGCGCCGTCGCGTCGCGACGTTGACGCGTGCGGGCCGGCGCGAGTTCGCGGCCTACGAGGCGCTGTCGAATACGCAGGCCGAGGGCTTCCTCGCCCAACATGCGCAACGCGAGGCGCTGCTGGCGGCGATGGATTTGGTTGCTTCCGCGCTGACGCGCGAGCGCGTCACGCTGGACGAGATGGACCCACGGAGCGAACAGGCGCGCTATTGCCTCGGCGAATATTATCGCGAGCTCGGCCGCCGCTTCAAGCAGGGGTTCGACGTCTCGCTGTCGCGCGATCCCGACGCCAAGGATATGCGCCGCCCGCGCGGCACGTTCATCGTCGCGATGTCGGACACGCTACCGGTCGGCTGCGTCGGGCTCAAGGGCACCGATCACGGCTATGCCGAGATCAAGCGGCTGTGGGTCGCACCGGCGGCGCGCGGATTGCGGCTCGGCCGGCGCCTGATGGACATGACCGAGAACGCCGCGCGCGGGCTCGGCATCAAGCTATTGCGGCTCGACACCAACAGCGCCTTGGCGGAAGCCGGCCAGCTCTACCGACGAAGCGGCTGGAGCGAGATCCCCCGCTTCAATGACGACCCCTACCCGGACCTGTTCTTCGAAAAACGCCTGTGAGCGCCGGCGCCTTTTCTCTCGTTGCCGCGTTAGGGCCGGAGCCGCAGGAGCACGCCATGACCAGGTCCGACCTCGCCGACATCTACCGCAATTACATCGCCTGCCTGAACCGGCAGGATTGGCCCGCGCTCGGACAGTTCGTCCACGATGATGTCGCCCACAATGCGCGACCATTCGGACTGTCCGGCTATCGTGCCATGCTGGAGCAGGATTTTCGCACAATTCCGGATCTGCATTTCAACATCGAGCTGCTGGTCTGCGATCCGCCCCACATCGCCGCCCGGCTGAAGTTCGATTGCACACCGGCTGGAACGTTTCTGGGGCTGGATGTGAACGGCAGGCGCGTGTCCTTTTGCGAAAACGTGTTCTATCGATTTCGCGACGGAAAAATACGGCACGTGTGGTCCATCGTCGACAAGCTCGCGATCGAGGCGCAGCTCTAGCGCTGCGCCTCGATGAACCTGCTTACGCTGCCGCCGGCGCCAACTCCGCTTGCGGCTTCGGGAACGGCTTGAAATTCATCGCCATCAGGAAGGCGCCGAGGCCCATCGCCCAGGAGGCGATATAGAGCCAGGCGTAGCTCGAGAACGCATCGTAGATCAGGCCGCCGGCGAGCGGGCCCGTGGCCATGCCGAGACTGCCGGCCATGGCGGTGCCGCCGATCACGGTGCCCATCATCTTGAGCGGGAAATTTTCGCGGATCAGCACCGCGTAGAGCGGCATGGTGCCGGCATAGATGAAGCCGAAGACGGCCCCGACGGCGTAGAACGTCGCGAGCTGATGCGCGAAGACATAGGCGAGTGCGCCGAAGGCCTGCAACAGCAGGCCCGAGACGAGCACGCGCTTGGCGCCGAAGCGGTCACCCATCAGGCCGAAGGCGATGCGTCCGCCGAGGCCGGCAAAGCCTTCGATACTGTAGATCGTCACCGCCGCGACCAGCGGGATGCCGCAGCTCACGGCATAGGAGACGGTGTGAATGATCGGACCGGAATGCGTGGCGCAGCAGAAGAAGTTGGTCGCGAGCAGGATCAGGAATTGCGGCGAGCGCAGCGCCTCTCCCATCGACATCTCACCTTGCACGGCGCCCTCGCCCGCAGGCGCGGCCAAGGCGTGCGCGAGCGCCGGCGGGCGGCGCACCAGGAACGAGACCGGAATCATGATGGCGCCGACCACCAGCGCCACGATTTGCATCGAGGTGCGCCAGTCATGGCCGGAGACGAGCCAGGCCGCGAGCGGCGCCATCGTCATCGGCGCCATGCCCATGCCGGCCGACACCAGCGAGACCGCGAGGCTGCGATGGGTGTCGAACCAGCCGGTCACGGTCGCCATCATCGGCGCGAAGATCGCCGCACAGGAAGCCCCGACCAGAAGCCCGAAGACGAATTGAAACGCCAGCAGCGAGGTTGCGTGGCTCGCCGCGAACAGGCTCACGGTCAGCACCGTCGATCCCGTCAGCACCACCGGCCGCGGCCCGAACCGGTCCGTCAACGTGCCCCAGGCCATGCTGGTGAAGGCCATCGCCAGAAAGCCGATCGTCATCGCGCTGGAGATGCCGGTCACGGACCAGCCGGTATCCTTTGCGATCGGCTGCAGGAACACCGGCAGCGAAAACATGCCGCCGATGGCGACGCACCCGAGCAAGCCGCCCGCGGCGACGATCACCCAGCGATAGGAGGAAGCGTTCATTTTGGTCTCCCGTCAGATCTGTCTGGGTGGAAGACGAATGGGAACATGGTGGGCCGACAGGCCGACGCAAGTTTTTGCGGCACGCTTTTGTGACCTGCCAAACAAAAAATGCGAAAACAACCCCATGCACAGTAGCCGGGCGCTTTGGGATCAAGGACTTACAGCGCAGCTCTTTGCAGTGCGAAGGAAGACCCGCCGTTTGACTCGTCGGGCAAAACACCTGCATGATGGCATCATCCCGCCGCTATTGAATTCGTCCCGTCGCGAACGCGATCGTCCGCCTTCTCGCGCGCCATCCGGCCTTGCCGTGCGGAACTGGCCGTGCGGATGCGGCGAAGTCCGTGACCGGGTTCGACGACGAGCCCCGCGCTCCGTGATGTGCCAGGCCACGCGACGCTAAAGAACTGCAGGGAAGTGCCCATGCCGAAAATCGACCTCGCTGCCGTACCCGCCCGCAAGGGCTCCAGCTACCCCGCGCCCTTCGATGCACCTTGCGCCGATCGGGTCCGGCAGCGGCTCGGCAATGCCGGAGGCTTGTCCGATTTCGGCGTCAACTTGATGCGCTTGCCGCCGGGCAGCTGGTCGAGCCAGCGACATTGGCACTCGCATGAGGACGAATTCGTCTATGTCCTCGAAGGCGAAGTGACGCTGATCGAGGACCAATGCGAGATCGTGCTCCGCGCCGGTGACTGCGCCGCCTTCGCGAAAAACAGCGGCAACGGCCATCACTTGATCAACCGTTCGAGCGCCATCGCCCTCTATCTCGAAGTCGGCTCTCGCTCGCCCGACGATCTCACGATTTGCTCCGACATCGACATGATGAGCGCCAACTCCGACGGCCGATTCGTGCACAAGGACGGCACGCCCTATCCGGACGGGTGAGCGTCCGCGACAAGGCTTGAATGGCAAGGCTTCAAACAGCCGCGCTACGCCGCCACTCGCCGACCGTGAGCCAGACCGCCGAGACCAGGAAGTAGAGCGCACCGACTGCAGCATAGCCCGCGACATTCGCGATCGAGGGAATCGCGGGCATCGTGGCCTGAAAGATGAAGAAGCCGCCTGCGAGAGCCGACTGGCCCCCGCTGAGCACCATGGCCCATTGCGCGCCAAAACTCCGCCAGCGCTGGATGGCCGTTCCGAGTTGGAGCAATCCCGACAGGATCGCCCATGCCCCGAAGATTCCGAGCACCCGGTTCATGCTCATCTGCAAGGTCACAAGCACCGCGACGGTGGTCGCCAGGCTGACCACAACGTTCAGAGCCTGCGGGCGGCTTTGAGCGAGTCCGCCGCTGCGAACCGCGTCCGCGAAGTTGGCAGCGGCGTCCCATGCGGGATAGAGGACGAGCAAGGCGCCGGCGATCACTGGAGAAGAAGCCCCGGCGGCAAACGCAGCAGCGACCCAGGCAACCGAGAACGCCGCTCGCACGAAGTAATATTGCTTCAGCCATCGCTCGCGGTCGCAATGAACCGGATTCAATTGATATCGCGCCATCGCAGTCTCTCCTATACCTACTAGTTGGTAGTTTTCTTACACACAACGAAACCGTCTTCGATCCAGCCCACTTGCTGGCTATCGTCATCGTCTCGCCGATGTCTCTCAGTGCTTGTTGGACAGCCGGTCCAGCAGCGGGGTGGTAATCACACCGAACATCTTTGGATCGCCATAGGCACGCGCCGACAGCATGGCGCCGTGAATGGTCGCCATGAATCCTTCGGCCTCGACGCGGGCTGTGCCGGAGAGTTTGAGTTGCCCTTTCCGCTTGCCACGCTCCATGACGGCCGTCAGCCAGGAAGCCAAGGAGCGGAAGTGCGCACGGACTTCGAGCGCAACCTCCTCCGGCAGGATCGGAAGCTCGCTGGCCAGCAGCGCGCACACGCAGAACGGCGCTGTCGCATCATTGATGCACGCCTTCCAGTACGCGACATAGTTTTCGAGCTGGTCGCGCGGATCAGGGACATTGCGCTCGAGCGCGGACAGTCCCGCCTCGGCTTCGGCGCGGTAGCGCGACACGAGCGTGCGGACCAGATCGACCTTGCTGGCGAAATGATGGTGGATGCTCGGCTTGCGGATACCGACCACCTCGGCCACGTCGGCGTAGCTGAAACCATTGTAGCCGCCCGCGATGATCAAGCTGCGCGCGCAGGCCAGGATGTCGTCGGCTGTCGAGGAAACGTGGGTCATGGTCCCTAGCTACCTTCCAGTTGGTAGGGCGTCAAGAACGGGATGCTTCAACCATCCGTGAGTGCTAGGAGCTTGCATGACCATTCGCCCGATCGTCCGCTATCCCGACCGCCGGCTCGCGATGCCGGCTCACCCCGTCACCGCGTTCGACGATGCGCTCCGCGAGCTTGCAAATGATCTGCTCGAGACCATGCGCGCCGCGCCCGGGATCGGCATCACGGCGCCGCATGTCGGCGTGCCCTTGCGCGTCGTCGTGCTCGAGCTCGACGCCAGGGACGGTGCACAGACCTATGTCAATCCGGAGATCGAATGGGCCTCACCCGAGATGATCCTGCATCGCGAAGGCAGCGTCTCGATGCCCGGCGTCAACGACGAGGTCCAGCGCCACGCCCGCGTGCGGATCAGCTATCGGGATCTCGACGGCAGCATGCACAAAGAGGAGTCGGAAGCCTTGCGTGCTGTCTGCCACCAGCACGAGATCGACCAGCTCGACGGCATGTTCTGGATCCAGCGCCTGTCGCGGCTGAAGCGGGAGCGGCTGGTGAAGAGGTTCGAGAAGATGTCGCGCGAGTGAGCGGGCCGGCAAATATCCGGCTTGTGTGAAATCGCGCCGGCCCGTTGGGAGGGAGACGAATGACATATTCAGGTCGTTGTGCCTGCGGCGCGGTTTGTTACACCATTGCGTCCGCGCCGATCCGCGGCTTCCAATGCCAGTGCAGCGACTGTCAGCGCGATACCGGCAGCGGCCACAGCTCCATCTTCGTGTTCCCGCGCAGCGCAGTCGCGGTGACAGGCGAGGTGCGCGAAATCGAGCGCACTGCCGTCAGCGGCGCGGTCAAGCGCAAAGGGTTCTGTCCGAACTGCGGCTCGCCTATCTACAACAAGCCGGACGAGAAGCTGGACTTAATCGGCATCTATGTCGGCACGCTGCACGATGCCAGCACGTTCAAACCGTCCGTCGTGCTGTTCTGCTCGCGCGGATATGCCTGGGATCACCTCGATCCCGAGATTCCCAAACTCCCGGATGGCACCCGGGATCGCGCTGATTTCTTGCAGATTGGGGGACAGCCAATGGCGATGAGCTTCGAGCTATCGATGCTGCCCGCCGCAATCGTCTGGGGCTTTGTACAGCTTGTCGCCGCCGCGCAGGCCGCGAACCTGCAGTACGGCCTCAGATGGGCCGCCAGCCCGGGCGACACCGAGATGCCGCCGCTTAAGCCCATCCCCCGCCGGGCAAAGAACGGAAACGTCTCCATGAGGCGTGGCCGCGATGCCTTCACGCCCGCTTCCCGCTCCGCTTGCTCATTGGCGCGTTACGACGCTCGCGTTTGCCGCGCGCGATTTCCGTCGCCAGCGCATCCAGCTTCGGCTCCCAGAAATTGCGGAACTGACCGATCCATGCATCCACCGCTTGGAGGCCCGCAGCATCGACCGAATAGAGCCGTCTTTGCGCCTCCGCCCGAACCGTCGCGAAGCCGCTCTCGCGCAGCACCTTGAGGTGCTGCGACACGGCGGCCTGCGTGATCCCGAACTCCGCTCCGATCACTTCGACGACCTCGCCGGACGCCATCTCGCCGGGCGCAAGCAGCTCGAGGATGCGACGGCGGACGGGGTCGGCAAGGACCTCGAAGATTTGCATCAGCTTCCTGTGCCCGGATGCGCCACGTCGGGCGGCGTCTCGCCGCGATAGAAAGCGATGGTACGGTCCGACCGCTGTTTCGCGGACGCAGGATCCACGCCGCTTGCGACATGCGCTGCGCGCCAATACTCGCCGCTGCTCGTCATGAATTCCTTGCCCGCGGGAGAGCCCATCCATGCCTCGGCCGTCTCATGGTTGACCGATGCCCCGGTCGCAACATATCGCTCCAGCCCGGCAATGGCGAGATCCCAGCCGATCCCGACTGCCCCTGGACCGAACTGATTCCAATGATCCTCGATCATCGCGGTGTGCTCGAGCGTCAGCCGCGCCTGGCTTCGTTCTGCCGTCAGCTTGACGTCGATCCAGCTCATCGCGCCGCCGAATTCCCAGGTCGCCGCAAAATGGGTCGGCGGCGTACATGCCGTGATGGTCCCGCCTGCATTCCCCTTGAGCTGGTATTTTCCGCCGAGCCGGAGATCTCCCTCGACCGGCAAGAACCAGCGCGGAATGCGTTGCTCGCTGGTCACTGCGTCCCAGAGATCGTCGACGCTGGTCTCGTAAAGCCGCGTCAGTGTCACCGCACTGGCTGCCTTCCCGTCCTTCTCGAAATTCCTCACCGAACGCGTAACCAGCCCTAATACCCTGACGACGTCGATCTCCATGGCGCTCCTCCTTGTCGTTTCGTGCCAGGATTAATATCGGTCGACGCTAATATAAGTCAATTCTTATATTCAG
Organism: Bradyrhizobium sp. Kon56; assembly: GCF_055807635.1. NCBI lineage: Bacteria > Pseudomonadati > Pseudomonadota > Alphaproteobacteria > Hyphomicrobiales > Nitrobacteraceae > Bradyrhizobium > Bradyrhizobium sp. Kon56. Next base: position 149,376 of record NZ_JBVVOU010000005.1, read on the forward strand.
GGAAAATACCGCTCAGATATTTCCCTGGTGGTTTCCCGAGCGCCTTCTTGAACATGGTGATGAAGGCCGCGACGGAGTCGTAGCCGAGATCGGCGGACACCTGCTGCACGCTCGCGCCGGACGTCAGCTCCCGCAAGGCGACGATCAGGTGCAATTGCTGGCGCCACCGCCCGAAGCTTAAGCCCGTCTCCCTGACCACGAGACGCGCGAGGCTGCTCTCGCTCAGCGCGACGCGATCGGCCCATTCGGCCAACGTCCTGCGATCGGAAGGGTTTTTCGCCAGCGCCGCGGCAATCTTCTTCAACCGCGGCTCGGGCGAGAGCGGCAGATGCAGCTGCTGAACCGGCATGCGGGGAAGCTCGCGCAGCAGGACGCTCGCCAGAAGCTCCACCCTCGCCTCGTCATCCGCGATCTGATTGGCCAGCTCGACGATCACTTCACGCAGCAGTGGGGAGATCGAAAGCGTGCAGCACCGATCCGGCAGGTCCACGACCTCAGGCTCGATGTAGACGAAAAACAGCCGGGCGTTTTCCGTCGCGAGGTTGCTGTGCTGCATGCCTCCTGGAATCCACACCGCGCAATGCGGCGGCACCATCCACAGACCGGTGGGAACGCGGCACGTCACGGCGCCGCCCAGCGCAAAGACAAGTTGCCCCTTGCGGTGCCTGTGATCGGGCACCTCGTCGTTGGTCCCGATCACGTCGACGCGCACGGCGATAACGGGCGCGGAGACATCATCCACATCAAGATCAGGCCATGGAAAACGGAGCGGCTGCCGCATGTTTGCCGGTTTTTAGAAATTGATTGGCAGAACATCTAAATCGAGCGAAGAGGAATGTCGATAGGGTGCCGCCTGAACCTGCCCGGGGGGCGTCCGGGCGCCGCCCACGCTATCGAAAGAAACGGCCATGCATGGTTTCACGAGTACGACAGCAGCCGGGCTGCAACGCGTGGTCCGCACGCAAGCGGGGGCCGTGCGTGGCGGCCCGCGCGATGCAAGCGGCGTGATCTCGTTCAAAGGCATTCCCTACGCAGCACCGCCGGTCGGGCCTCTGCGTTGGTGCGCTCCGCAGCCCCCGGAGTCCTGGGATGGCGTGCGCGATGCGCTTGTGTTCGGCGCGGGGTGTCTATCGGCGCTCGAAAACGACCCGCGGCCGGGACCGCGCGACGAGGATTGCCTCTATCTCAACATCTGGACCGCGGCGAAGCACGCGGATGAGAAGCGGCCCGTGATGGTGTGGATTCACGGCGGCGGCTTTCAGTTCGGCTCCTCGGCGAATCCCGCAACCGATGGCAACGCGCTAGCAGCGAAAGGTGTCGTCGTCGTCAGCTTCAACTACCGCCTCGGCATCTTAGGCTTCTTCGCCCACCCCGATCTCGACGCGGAGGCGCCTTCAGGCAATTACGGCCTGCAGGATCAACTGGCGGCGCTGCGCTGGGTCAAGGCCAACATCGCCGGCTTCGGCGGCGACCCCGAGAACGTCACCGTGTTCGGCGAATCCGCCGGCGCCATGGCCGTCGGAATCCTGATCGCCTCGCCGCTCGCGCACGGACTGTTTCACAAGGCCATAGGACAGAGCGGCGCGTTCTGGGATGGCAAACACGGCCCGCTTCAGGGCTTTGAAGAAGCCCGCGCGCGTGGTCTCGCTTTTGCCCGGCAACAGGACAACGCGTCGATCGCAGCTTTGCGCAGCATGCCGGCCGATTCGTTGAATGCAGCCGCGCCGTGGAGTTTCAGGAACAGCCCGGTCGTGACGGCCTTCTCGCCGAGTATCGATGGTCTTGTCGTTCCTGATGTGCCCGCGCGGCGCTTCCGGCGCGGCGAACAGATGCACATCCCGCTGCTGGCGGGCTGGAATGCGGCCGAGGAATTTCCTTTCCGTTCGCAGTCACTCCCTGATCAATCGGCACAAGTCTTTCTCGCCGCGGCCGAGGCGATGTTCGGGAAGGGGCGCATGAACGATTTCTTGAAGGTCTATCCCGCGGCGACCGATGCGGAGGCCAGGACTTCCGCGGCGGCGCTCACGGGCGACATCGTGGTCGGCGAGCAATGCTGGCAGTGGCTGCGTCTGCATCGGCGCGGGGGACGAGCGCCGGTCTACGGCTATCACTTCAGCTATACCTCGCACTACACGCCGATCGCCTCGCACGTGACTGAAATTCCGTTCGTGTTCGGCACACTCACTCCGCAGCAGGTGATCGGCAGCTCGGCACCGCCGGCCGAAGAGGACCGCGCTCTGGCGCGGACCATGATGGCCTATTGGGTGAATTTCGCAGCGCACGGCGATCCCAACGGATCAGGCCTGCCACCCTGGCCCACCTATGACGAGAACGACGTCGTGCAGATCCTGGGCACACCGATCGAAGCCCGTCCCAATCCGCAAGCCGCCCGGTTCCGCTTCATCGACAGTTTCAGGCAGGACGGCATTCTGCCGATGCGCTGGCGGGAGCTGCCGTAGGCGGCCTCACCCGCTCGCCATCAGCTCCTTCGCCAGCGCCATGTAGGCCGGCAGCGTCACGGGATCGTTGGCGGCGTTGCCCGCTGCGGGGTGCGAGGCGTAGCGCGCGATCACCATCTCGGCCTTGGGATCGATATAGATGCCCTGGCCGTGAACGCCACGCGCCATATAGGCGCCGTGGGCGTTGTGCGTGACCCACCATTGATTGCGATAGGAGGCACCTGTTAGCGTGGTGTAGCCAGCCGGCTTGAATTTTTCGGGATCGCCGCCGCGCGCGATGTCCTCGACGACAGATGAAGGCACGATCTGCCGGCCGTTGAAGCGGCCGTGATTGCGCATGGTCTCGCCGAATCGGGCGAGATCGCGCAAGCAGGTCGACAGGCCGCCGCCGCCGCTTTCGGTGCCGATGCGATCGACGTGGTAATGCGCGTCTTCCTCCGCGCCCATCGGCTGCCAGATGCGCTCGGAGAGCAGATCGGACAACGTCATGCCGCTGACGCGCCGGATGATCCAGGCCAGCACGTCTGTGTTGACGGTCTTGTAGGCAAAGACCTTGCCGTGCTCGCCCTGCTTCTTTTGCCCGACCAGGAAATCGAAGATGGTGGTCGCACCGTCATAGTCGGGTGGAATCGGCGCCATGCCGTTGGCGCGCCGCAGTCCCCACACATGCGAGTTCTTGTCGGTGTAGATTTCGGTGTATTCGAGCCCGGGGGTCATATCCATGACCTCGTGCACGCGCGCGTCGCCGAACGCGCTCGCCTTCAGCTCCGGCACATAGTCCGTGACGGGCGCCTGCGGATCGATCTTGCCCTCGGCGACCAGAATGCCGGCGAGCAAGCCGGTGAACGACTTCGTCACCGACATCGCGATATGCGGCTTGTGCGGCTTCAACGCGCCGAAATAGCGCTCATAGATCAGCTTGCCCCGATGCAGCACGGCGATGCCGTCGGTGTAGGTTTCCTCGAGCATCTTCGCGAACGTCATGGGCCGCCTGTCCATGGTGGTCGAGGCCGACGCACCGATGTCGTGGTCTTCCCGCGGCAACACCGATGCAGGCCCCGCCCCGCGCCAGACATTCACGGTCGGCACCAGCTGGCGGATGTTGCTCCATGCCCAGCGTAGCTCGGGGAAGCTGCGGAACGAACCATCCTGGAAGCTGATGGTGCGGTCCGGAGACGGCGGGAAGCCTTTCATCCAGCCGAGTGTTTCGGGATCGGTTTCGGCGGAGGTTGCGGGCGACTGACTCGGCGCGGTGGCAGACATGAACATTGGCTCCGGAAGCGAACGACGGGGGTTTCGTATCATGGAGACGCGTGGCGAACATCCAGTGTTTGCGCCGAGGCGACCGTCGCCGTGGGCTGGGCACCAATCGTCTCCTGCGCGCCAGCCATCGTCGCACCATCTGCGTCAAACGGTCCCGCAAGGCGCGCTGAACAAAACACTTGCCTGAGGCTTCTATCGTCCTCAACCCGCCCACTTTGAAAAGACGGACGACATCTCATGCAAGTTCGCAAGTTTGCCATCTCGGACGCAACGCTCGAGCGTTCGCCCGGCCAGGATGGCGACATATTCGTCGGCAACGTGATCGACCAGCGTCACGGCGCGCCGATCACCATCGGCTACGGCCGCTACGCGCCGAACCAGATCCTCGACGAGACAATCGCCGTCGACGACGTGATGATCGTGCTCGAAGGGAAGCTCTCGGTGTCGAGCAACGCCGGCACCGTGACCGCCGGTCCGGGCGAGACCGTCCACATGCCCAAGGGCACGCAGGTCACCATTCGCTCGCATGAGCAAGGCGCCGTCACCGCCTATGTCACCTATCCGCACTGGCAGGAGGCGCACGGGTGAAGCAGGCCTTTCGCGCACTGCGCGCCCCGCTATCAATTGGCTCGATCGACGGCGCAGAGCCCCGTCGATCGGGCCCGAGCGGATTCGTGGTCAGGTCAGGCGGACCGACATGCCGCCGTCAACCGTCATGGGGCTGCCCGTCATGAACGATGCCCGGTCGCTCAGGAGAAAAACCGCCGCCTGCGCGATCTCCTTGGGACTGGCCATCCGCTTCATCGGGTGGAGCCCGGCGATGAAATTCAGGGCGTCGGGATTTCCTTCGCCCGCCGCCGGGGTGATGGTCCCTCCAGGCAGAAGCGCGTTGACGCGAATGCCTTCGGCCGCATGCTCGGCGCCCAGTGATTGAGCCAGGCCGATCAGTCCTGCCTTTGAGGCTGCGTACGCCGCCATTCCCGGCAGGCCCCCGTTGCTGAAGCCAACGAAGGACGAGGTGAAAACGATCGAACCGCCGCCCTGCTTGCGCAGTGCCGGGATCTGCGCCTTCGCGCTGAGGAACGCCGAGGTGAGATTCACCGCAAGCACATCGGTCCAGTTTTCGACGCTCATCTCGGGGACTGGCGTCATCTCGCCGACAATGCCGGCATTGTTGAAAGCGCCGTCGAGCTTTCCGAAAGTCTTGACGGCGTGCTCGACAAGGCGGGCTGCATAGCCGGTGTCCCGAACATCCCCGGCGAGAAACGTCGCGCGCCCTCCGGCGCTCTTGATGCTTGCAACAACGGCCTGCAGCTCGGGGCCGCGACGCGCCCCGAGCACCACATCGGCGCCTTCGGACGCGAACAGCGACGCTGCGGCAGCACCGATACCGCTGCTGGCGCCGGTTATGATGATCGTCTTGTTGGCCAGTTCCACCGCGAGACTCTCCTGATGTCAAAAAGGAGCCGAACAAGACATCAGGCACCGGCGAGCTGCCACCCGTTTCCCGAGTTGAACGCGGGATCACATCGTGGCGATATTGATCGGGGAATGGCGGCCTGCCCGTTTCCGTGATCGGAAGCGACAGGCCGCCGCGAGCGGCGCTATTTCAGCGGCAGAAAAACGTCCGCGACCGTCTCGTGCTCCGGCACCTCCGGGAAGAAGCTCAGCCGCTGGCAATAGATCGGGAAGTCGCGTGCTTCTTCGCCGCTGGCGGGAAGCCAGTTGCGATAAAGATAGAGCGCGGCGGGCTCCAGATTGTCGGTGTAACCGACAACGCGCAGCACCGCGCAGCGTCCGCCGGGGATCTCGCCGGCCTTGATTTCTTCGCCGTTCGCCACGATCGCTTGTGCGGTCCCGACGCAAAGGTCCACGCTGTAATCGGCGGGTGACGCAGGCCGCCGCTCGGAACGCCAGACATTGAAGGTCGGACTTGTGCTGGGGTGCAGGTGAGCCGCCTTGCGCCACGCGATGAAGCGCTGGATTGTGGCGGGAAGCGTAGCCGGGTCGCCGCGATGCTCCATGATCGCCACCTTGGTGGGTTGCACATCGCGGATCGTCACGTCGTCGGTGGTAAACGTCTTCTGCATGAGCTTGCTCCTGGCGTTGTCGAGAGGCCCTAAGGCCGCAAGCCACGGCTCCCAGTCGGGAGACTTCCGGAACGACGACGGAGATTGCCCGAACCGTTGCCGAAAGGCGCGGGCGAAGGCATCCGGTGCGTCGTAACCGGCATCCATCGCAACATCCGTGACATCAAGGGCGTCCATATAGGCCAGCTGGTGCGAAGCGCGCTTCATGCGGGCCAGCTGGACATAGCGATGCACAGATAATCCGAAGGTTGCCGAGAACTGCCGGTCGAAATGAAATTTCGAGAAGGCGGCAACAGCGCTTAAGCCGTCCAGGTCCAGATCTCCGTCGAGATGCCGGTCGATATGGTCCAGCACCCGTCGCATGCGGTCCTGATAGTTTTGCAGCGCCGCCTTCATCGTCCCTCCTCCGTGGCGGCTCCATCTAGTCGCTGACGGCCATGACACGCTCGACCGATCTTGCGGTTTGGCACGGATATCCATGACCACGTTCACGCGCGCGGTGGACTTCCTCGGCCGCGCACAATTCCATCAAGATCTAGCAGACGCCGGAACGAAAAAGGGGAGCCCGCATGTCGCGGGCTCCCCACTCCTACATTCCGACGTGATGCGGCTGTTACCGGCCGGCAGGCTCCAATGCCTTTTGCACCATCGCGGTGTCGACATATTGGGTCATGCTGGCGATCTTGCCGTCCTTCACCAGATAAAGATGCGCGAAATTGGCGCGCATGGACTTGCCCGTCGCCTTGTAGGTCCCGGAGTAGACGCCGAAGGCGGCGACGCGGTCGCCGTCTTCGAGATAGGTGTGAACATCGGCGCGGTAGCCGGTCCATTCGGTGGCGAGACGCCGGAACACGCCTGATATGATCGCGTCCGCCCCGACATAGGTGCCCGCGTATGGAAACCCTTCCGCTTCGGTCCATGCGGCATCGGGAGCGAGAGCGGCCAGCAAGTTGCGGCCGTTCTCTTCCGACGATGATCCCTCATAGGTGGCGCGGATCAGGTCGAGGTTCGCCCCCATCTCAACCCCACTTCATCTCGCCGGTGGCGACCTTGGCGCCGATGTCGAGCGCAACGCCCATGCCGAGGCCGGGGAAGCGCGCTTCCATCGCCGCCTTGAGCGCCGCCGAATCCTTGGTTTTGGCCAACTCTTCGTCGAACGCCTTGAGGTAGGCGATGGTGTGCTCGACACCGGACAGGTCGGTCTTCGCATCCGCCGACAAATGGCCGGGCACGACGATCGCCGGCTTGCGCGCCGCGATCTTTTCGAGATTGGCGATCCAGGCGGCACGCTGCTCCCTGGTCGGCGTGTCGGCGGTCCAGACATGGACGCCGGAGAAGATCAGGACGCCGCCGAACACCGCGTTGAGCGAGGGTACGAACAGATAGCGCCGGTTGGCCAGGCCGTCGGCGCTGACGATCTCGATGGTCTCGCCGTCGACGCTGAGCGTCTTGCCGTCGAACGCTTCGGGGATGACCACATCGGCCAGCACCTGCGGGCCGTTCGCCTTGAGCTGCGGGCCCCAGACGGCAAGCTTCTTTTCGACGCTGGCGTGAATGGCCGCCAATGTCGCTGGCGACGCGAGCACGCGGGCCTCGGGGAAGACAGCCTTGATCGCGCCGAGGCTGAAATAATAATCCGGGTCCGACTGGCTGATATAGATGGTGGTGAGCTTCCTGCCGGTGGCCTTGATGGCGTCGGCGACAGCCTTGCCATCGGACAGCGTGAAGCCGCCATCGATCAGCACGGCTTCGCTCGGCCCGGACACCAGAACGGGCGCCCGGAAGAAGCCGTTCTGTCCGGCTGGAAAATGCTTCCAGGCGAGCCCGCCCGCGGCATGGCCGAGGCCTGCGCGTGCGAAGACGGCGGCGGCGCCCGCGGCGAGAGTGGTTTTCATGATGGTTCTCCTTGTCAGCATGTTGGTCTCCTGGTGCTTGTCTACGATTGCGAAATGAAAGCTGGATGGTCCGGTCTCTGTTGATCGCGGCGCTCAGGCCGCCTTCAGTCCGTCGACGAGGACGTCCAGGCTGCCGAACAGGGCGCTTGCCTGCACGAGGCGGCGGTCATCGCCGGCCCCTACGATCAGGGCCGGGACGCCGCTGACGCCGAACCGGCGCATCTCGGCACGCGCGGCCTCGAGGCGTGCGCGATACGCGGCGATCAACGCGGCGTCGGGGCTCGCCAGGCGCGCGGCAACCTCCGGCAAATTCATCGCGCGCAGCACATCCGACAGAACGGAGATGTCCGTGCTGTCGCGGCCCTCGACATAGCGGACGAGCTGGAAGGCCTTCAGCGCCGCGAACTCCCGATCAGGCGCCGTGAGCGCGACAGCCGTGAGCGCCAGTGTCGCCGGACCGGAATCGAACAGGCGCGTACGGTCGCCCAGCACATCGCGGCGATAGGCTTCGCTGAAGGGCTGGCCGCTCAAGCGCGAAATCCGCTGGTCGTTGCTCCAGGCATAAGCGGCAAAGCCGTCGTCCATCGGACGGGCGCCCTCGCCGGCGAACAGACCTGTCGGCGCAAGTTCGACAGCGAAATCCGGACGGGTCACGAGCTGTTCGAGCAGCGTGGCGGCGCCGTAGCACCAGCCGCAGAGCGGATCGAACAGGTAGGTGATTTGAATGGGCGCGGACATGGCGATCTCCTTGAACCGCAATGTGGCACGCGCACATTGGTAGATAAATATCAACAAAACAGACATAATGTATGGTATTGACTGACAATAAATCTGACCGGGCAGAACCTATGAACCTGAACCGACTGGCCTATTTCGCAGCCGTCGTGGACAGCGGATCGTTCACGCGGGCCTCCGAACGGCTCGGCATCACCAAGGCCGTGGTGAGCCAGCAGGTGGCGCAGCTGGAGCGCGATCTCGGCACCAGCCTGCTCGTGCGCACGACGCGCCGGGTTCATCCGACCGAGGCGGGCCGCATGTTTCATGCGCGCTGCGTCATGATCCTGCGCGAAGCGGAGGATGCCTTCGACGAGCTCGCTCAGGCAGCCGCCGCGCCGACCGGCACCTTGCGGATCACGGCGCCCAACGACTACGGCACCGCCGTCGTCGTCGCCGTCGTCACGGCCTACGCGGCACGCTATCCCCACTGCCGCGTGGAGTTGACGCTCGGAGATCAGACCGTCGATCTCGCCTCAGGCCAGATCGACATGGCGATCCGTGTGGGGTGGCTGGTCGACTCCAGCCTGCAGGCGCGCAAGATCGGATCGTTCCGGCAATGTCTGGTCGGCGCTCCCGCATTCGCGGATCGGATCGCCGCCGCGCGCGATCCCGACGAATTGGTGACGCTACCGTTCATCGCCAACATGGCGCTGCGCGAGCCGTTGCTGTGGCAGTTCTCGCGCGGTGATCTCGACCGACGCGCCGTGCGCCTGCAGGCGAGCATCGCCATCGACACGACGCCGGGGGTGCTCGCAGCGGTGCTCGCCGGCGGCGGCCTTTCGGTGCTGCCGGATTTCCTGGTGGCCGACGATCTCGCGGCGGGCCGCCTCATCCACATCCTGCCGCAATGGCAACTGCCATCCGGCGGCATCCACACGGTCTACCCCGCAGCCCGCTTCCGCCCGCCGAAGGTGACCGCGTTTGTGGAGATGCTGATTGCGGCTCAGCGGCGGGCGGGTACGAGCGCATGAGCCGTATGGTTTTGCTTATTGCTTGAAACAATGCTCGCGGTGCCACTTTAAGAAGTGCGGAGGTGGCCGATCTGACGCACGACGCGGCGCAAGAGCGCGCCCCGTCTTGTTGATGATCGATTGCACTCCCTCCAGATCGTTTGTCTGGCGCGAGATCAATATCTCCAGATCGTCCGCGAAGCTGATGAGACCACGATCAAACATCCAATGTGCGGTGCCCGAAAGAGCAACGCCATTGCTGATGATGTCCGGCCCGTTTGCCTCGACGGAGCGTATGTGAGCCGCCGCGACCTCCGCGCGCCCCATTCCATTGATGAGCTTGAGGCCGGTGACGGCGCAACGCTCTTCATAGGCAGGCAGCACGATGCGGCGGAAAACTCGATCACGCAGGACTTTCGAGATCGTTACGCTAACACGGTCGCGCTGCTGCTCAACCGCGAATGGCACCTGCGGCTGGTCGTTAAGATCGAGCGATGGAAGGTCGCCGTCGCGCCGCGGCAGCAGCGGCGCGTTCTCCGCGAAACCAAGCTCGCATATTCTATTGAAATCGTCGGGAGAGATTGGGCGGACTGCGGACTGAGCGCGTCCTGAAATCCGCCCCTGTTCGTTAAGAACACCGCGCTCTACTGGACCCGTCGGTCCGTTGAATGGGACTGAATTGGCAAAATCGAGATAGCTTCCCGGTTCCATTAAAGCGAGATACATCCCGGAAGTACCGGGATCGGGAAGAACCTGCTGAACCCGAGCAATTGCAAAGTAACCGCGCGTTTCAGCAACCTTGCTCGGTTCGTAATATACTATCCAATCGCCGATGCAGGCTTCAACGCGATGAAGATATTGACTGGGAAATTGGTACTGCTCAGCGGGGCTGTCGTCGTAGATCGAGTCCAATCGATGGATGAATACCCCAAACCCCATGACCTAAGCGGCGCTGCCTCTCCAGGAAACAACACCCAGCGATGCTGGATCAATAGCAGTCACAACCCTACTCCCACTCGATTGTTTCGGAAGCACGATAACGCATTGATCTGTCGAGGCCAAGCTTTCCGCCCACGACCCGCCCCGCGTCACTCGCCCGCCACCGACAGCCCCGCCAGCAGCGGCGCGTACGCGGCGAGCCTGCGTGATACGAACTCCGTGAACAGCCGCACGCGCTTGGTCTTGCGCGTCTCTCCCTGCGTGAGGAGCCAGACCGTTCCGTACATGTGCAGGTCGGTCCCGGGCACCCGCACCAGCAGCGGGTCGGCATCGCCGACGAAGCACGGCAGTGTCGTGATCCCCAGCCCTTGCCGGACAGCAGCGATCTGCGCTCCGGCGTCACTGGTCCTGAATGGAACGCCCGTGGTGCGAACCTCGCCCGCGCTGGCCCAATCCGGGATGCCGTGCATGCTGATGACGATCCAGCGGAAGGGATCCGGCGCGCCCGCACGCCACGCGGCCAGTCGATCCCTGGACATGTAGACGGCGCCGAACAGCTCCGGTCCCTTCATGCCATGAAGATTTTGCGGCAGGGTTTTGCGGTCGTAGACGACGCGGATCGCGACGTCGGCCTCACGGTTGGTCAGATTTGCCAGTTCGCCGAACGACAGGACATCCATCTCGATATCGGGATGCAGACGCGCGAAATCGGCGAAATCAGGCATCAGCAAATGTGTCGCCATCGGCGGCGCCAGCGTCACCCGCAGACGCCCGCGCACGCTCTGATCGCGCCCGAACACGCGCGTCTCCAGCTGGTGTGACGAGGCTTCCATCTGGTCGGCGAATTCGAGGACCTCCTCGCCCGCAGCCGTCAGCCGGTAGCCCGAAGGCAGCTTTTCGAACATCTGGACCCCGAGGCGTTCCTCGAGCTGGGCGATGCGTCGCAGCACGGTCGCGTGGTTCACGCCGAGGTGCTCGGCGGCCGCCCGCACCGAGCCTCCCCGCGCGACGGCTAGAAAATAGCGAACATCGTCCCAGTCGATCATGGTGCAATCCCGCACCGCGCGGTGCGCCTTTCAAGCCGTATCTGATGCCTCCTACAGCAGTATGGGCAGTCATCATAGCCGGTTCCGGCCAGCAGGGCCCATTCTGAGCGACGGACACCGATCGTCGCCGTCGGCGTTAGTCGTCCGGCCGGATCGATTTCGCACCACCGATGTGCGCGCTTCCGCACTCAACGCCTGGGGCCGGCGGACCTATGTCGGGGTCCTCGGGAGCAGATGCTGCCCCGACACCACGACAGGAGACATCATGGGAAAGCTTGACGGCAAGGTTGCAGTCATCACGGGTGGCGCGACCGGCATCGGCCGCGCCGCGGCAAAGCGCTTCATCGAGGATGGCGCTTTCGTCTTCATCTTCGGCCGCCGACAGCAAGCCCTCGACGCTGCTGTCGCCGCCCTCGGGCCCAATGCCCGCGCGGTGAAGGGCTCAGTCTCGGATGAAGCCGACCTCGACCGCCTCTACGCGGCGGTGAAGGCCGAGCGCGGAACCCTCGACATCGTCTTCGCCAATGCCGGCGCGGGAAGTCAGCTTGCGCTCGGCAAGATCACCGCCGCGCACATCGATGAGGCCTTCGACACCAATGTGAAGGGTACGATTTTCACGGTGCAGAAGGCGCTGCCGCTGATGCGCCGGGGCGGTTCGATCATCCTGACGGGATCGAGCGCCGGCACGACGGGCGCCCCGGCCATGAGCGCCTACAGCGCGAGCAAGGCGGCCGTGCGAAACCTCGCGCGGACCTGGGCGGAGGACCTGAAAGGCAGCGGCATCCGGGTCAACGTGCTGTCGCCCGGAGCGACCGCGACCGAACTCGCGAAGGAAGCGCTGGGCGAAGAGGGACAGAAGGTGTTCGCCGCGATGACTCCGCTGCAGCGCATGGCCGATCCGGCGGAGATCGGGGCGGTGGCTGCCTTTCTCGCCTCCTCGGACAGCAGCTTCATGACCGCCAGCGAAGTCGCCGTCGACGGCGGCCTGGCGCAACTCTGATCCCGGCGCGGTCCCGCGCCTGGCCCACACACAATGAAAGATAAACATCATGAAAAAACTAGAAGGCAAGATCGCCGTCATCACCGGCGGCAGCAGCGGCATTGGATTGGCCACGGCCAAGCGCTTCGTGGACGAAGGTGCGCACGTGGTGATCACCGGGCGACGCGAGAAAGAGCTGAAGGAGGCCGCAGCCTTCATCGAGAGAAACGTGACGACGGTCGTGAGCGACGTGTCGCGCCTGGAAGATCTGGACCGGCTCTATGCCGTCGTGAAGGAGAAACATGGTCACATCGACATTCTCTTCGCGAACGCAGGCGCGGGGACAATCGCGCCGCTCGCGCTAGCGACCAAGGCCCATTTCGACCAGACCTTCGATGTGAACGTGAAGGGCCTGTTCTTTACGGTGCAGAAAGCCCTCCCCCTCTTTAAGGACGGCGGTTCGATCATCCTGAACTCTTCGGTGTCGAACGTGAAGGGGCTGCCGGGGTTCAGCGTCTACGCCGCGAGCAAGGCGGCGGTGCGCAGCTTCTCGCGCGCTTGGACGCTGGAGCTGAAGGACCGCAAAATCCGCGTCAATACGATGAGCCCCGGGCCAACGGAGACCCCCGCCCTGGAGACGACGACGGGCTTGACCCGCGAGCAAGCCGAGCAAGCGGCCAGCCAATTTGCTTCACAGGTCCCGATGGGTCGCAGGGGCAAGCCGGAGGAAATCGCGGCTGCCGTCACGTTCCTCGCCTCCGATGAAAGTTCTTACATCACCGGCGTGGAGCTCGCCGTCGATGGCGGCATGGCCCAGGTCTGACCGCGCCATCGACACAAGTTCGGAGAAACATCATGAGCTACGCAATCATCGGCTTCGGCCCTATCGGCCAAGCCCTGGCCAGCGCGTTTGCCCGCAACGGCATCGAAGTCTCCGTTGCAACCACGCGCGACCCGGAAAGCTTTACATCCGCCGCGGCCGTGATCGGACCCTCGATCATTCCCAAAAAGCTGGCGGACGCCGTCAAGGCGGACATCGTCTTTTTGGCGGTCCGTTTCGAGTCGCACCAGGATGTCGCGAAAGCGCTGCCCACCTGGCAGGGCAAGACGATCGTCGATGTGACCAACGCCTACGGCGTGCCGCCTGAGAAACTGGGGGGACAACCTTCGTCCAAGGCCCTCGCGCAAGCCTTCACCGGCGGTCGACTGGTCAAGGGCTTCAACCATTTGGGTGCTGCCGTCCTTGCCCAGGATCCGGCCGTCCATGGTGGCAGGAGAGTCGTGTTCCTGGCGAGCGACGATGACGCTGCCGCAGCGGCGATTGGCACGCTTGCGGAAACTCTCGGCTTCGCGCCGATCAAGCTCGGCGGGCTTTCGGAAGGCGGGCTGCTTGTGCAGGCGCGCGGAAACAGCTGGGGCCACCTGATCTTCAAGGATTTGGTCAAGTTCGACTGATGAACACGAGGACACCAAGCATGCGATCGGATCGAGCGCGATCCGATCGGAGCGAAATGGAGAAATTCCCATGAGTATCGAGACAAACATCCAGACCGTGAAGGACTTCTTCGCCGCGATCGGCCGAGGCGACAGGGAAACTCTGCTGGCGCTGATCGCCGAAGACATCGAGTGGATCATCCCCGGCGAGGACTGGCCGCTGGCCGGAACGCATCGCGGGCACGACGGGGTGGCGGATTTGCTCGAGAGGGCATCCAAGTCGATCGAAACGTCCACCGAACCCCGCGAGTTCGTGGCGCAAGGAGACCGGGTCCTGGTCGTCGGATTCGCAAAGGGAAAGATCAAAGCCACGAACAAGACGTTTAGGGACGACTGGGTCTTCGCCATCACCGTTCGCAACGGCAAACTGACGAACATCCGGGAGTACGTCGACACGCAGGCACTGGCACGAGCCGCGCGCGTGTCGAATGCCCAAGCCTAAAGGAAATCCAGATGTACGACCAATCCAAGCTGTCCGAGTTGATCCGGTTCGCACGTATCGATGCGGGCGCCACCGTGATCGACGTTTACCCAGGCGACGGCGACTGGACCCGTGTCTTCTCCGAGATCGTGGGACCCGAAGGACGGGTTGACAGCTTCGTGCCGGCCGAAGTCGCGCACTTCAAGAACGATCCGCTCGGCCTTATGCGGAGGCTTGCGAAGGAGCCGGGCCGAGACAACGTCGAAGCCGTGTCAGCGGACCTCGTGGCGATGCCGCAGGTCACGCGACCAGCGGATGTCCTGTGGCTGCACCTGTTCTATCACGACCTCCACACCGCGCTGATCCAGGCCAGGGGCGCGACGGCGGCCGACTTCAATCGCGCCGTCTACGAGCGGCTGAAGCCCGGCGGGTGCTACGTCATCGTCGACCACGCCGCCGCGCTCGGGGCGGGCACGAGCGAGGCCCAATCGCTGCATCGGCTTGAGCCTGCATCCGTTCGCAAGGAGGTGGAGGCGGCCGGCTTCGTGCTGGACGCGGAAAGCACCCTGCTCGCGACCAAGGACGACCCGCACACGATCAAGGTGTTCGATCCCGCCATCAAGGGCAAAACCGATCGCTTCGTGTATCGGTTCGTGAAGCCGTGACAGAGATCGTAGGGCGGATTAGCGAAGCGTAATCTGCCATCTTGCGCGCGACTCGGCGAGAGAGGCCGGATTTGCGGCTAATCCGCCCTACGCATCCGCTGCAGGTCAATTTCGGTTCTTGAGCTTTCGATGCAACCGGATCACTTTTTAGTCCTGCCGTCAGATGGCAGCTCCGCCGACCCGCCGATTTTGTTCGAGACCACGTAGATGTCGACGCCGCTCATCGAGCATTCCTCGCTTGATGCTTGGCTTTTCGTGATGACCTCGATCGTCTTGCCATCCTTGGTGTGAAACGTGATGTCGTAAACCTGCTGGTAGAGGTCTTTGCCGATCTTTTCGGATGCGAGACGAACGGCCTTGGTCTGCGCCTCGATCACTGATGGGATATCAATCAGGCCGGCGTTCTTGAGGTGCACGAGGGCCATGTTATTGGGCCAACTCGCGCAGTCCGGAGACTTCGCCAGAGCCACCGCAGCCGGCATGGCAAATATTGCGGCCATCACCACTTTCAACGCGGCGCGCATCAGCATGCCTCGGTCTCTAAAAACTACTCCCACTCAATCGTCCCAGGCGGCTTGCTGGTCACGTCATACACCACCCGGTTCACGCCCTTCACCTCGTTGATGATGCGCGTCGCGGTCTCGCCCAAGAACTTCATGTCGAACTGGTAGAAGTCCGCGGTCATGCCGTCGGTGGAGGTGACGGCGCGCAGGCCGACGACGAAGTCGTAGGTGCGGCCGTCGCCCATGACGCCCACGGTCTTCACAGGAAGCAGCACGGCAAAGGCCTGCCAGATGTCGTCGTAGAGACCGTGCTTCCTGATCTGGTCGATGTAGACCGCGTCCGCCTTGCGCAGGATCTCGAGCTTGTCGCGGGTGATCTCGGCGGGGCAGCGGATGGCGAGGCCGGGGCCCGGGAACGGGTGGCGGCCGACGAAGATTTCGGGCAGGCCGAGCTCGCGGCCGAGCTTGCGCACCTCGTCCTTGAACAGCTCGCGCAGGGGCTCGACCAGCTTCATGTTCATGCGCTCGGGGAGACCGCCGACATTGTGGTGCGACTTGATCGT
Organism: Bradyrhizobium sp. Kon56; assembly: GCF_055807635.1. NCBI lineage: Bacteria > Pseudomonadati > Pseudomonadota > Alphaproteobacteria > Hyphomicrobiales > Nitrobacteraceae > Bradyrhizobium > Bradyrhizobium sp. Kon56. The sequence goes on from NZ_JBVVOU010000005.1 coordinate 165,420, forward strand.
CACCGACGGGCCGCCGGTGAAGGAGACGCTCTCGATCACGTCAGGATAGAGCGTGCCTTGCGCCAGGAAGTCAGCGCCGCCGATCTTCTTGGCCTCCGCCTCGAACACCTCGATGAAGAGGCGACCGATGGTCTTGCGCTTCACTTCCGGGTCGGTGACGCCTTCGAGCTCGCCCAAAAACTGCTTCGAGGCATCCACGTGCACGAGCGGGATGTTGTAGTGGTGGCGGAACAGGTCGACGACCGTCTTCGCTTCGTCAAGGCGCAGCATGCCGTGATCAACGAAAACGCAGGTGAGCTGCTCGCCGATCGCTTCGTGGATCAGCACGGCCGCGACCGCGGAATCGACCCCACCGGACAGGCCGCAGAGCACCCTGCCCTTGCCGACCTGGGCGCGGATCTTGGCGATCTCCTCCTCGCGGAAGGCGCGCATGGTCCAGTCACCGGACAGGCCTGCGATCTTGCGAACGAAATTGCGGATGAGTTTGGCGCCGTCCGGTGTGTGCACCACTTCGGGGTGGAACATCAGGCCGTAATATTTGCGCGTCTCGTCCTGGATGATGGCGAACGGCGCGTTCGGCGAGGTGCCGGCCACCGAGAAGCCCGGCGGCATCTTGGTGATGCGGTCGCCATGGCTCATCCAGACCTGGTTCTTGCCGCCTGGCGACCAGACGTCCTCGAACAGCTTGCTCGGCGCTTTCACCTCGACATCGGCGCGGCCGAATTCGCGGTGATGGCCGCCCTCGACCGTGCCCCCGAGCTGCTCCGCCATGGCCATCTGGCCGTAGCAGATGCCCATCACCGGCACGCCGGAATCGAAGATCGCTTGCGGGGCGCGGGGCGAGCCGGCCTCATGCACCGATTCAGGGCCGCCGGAGAGAATCACCGCCTTCGGCTTCATCTCGTTGAAGGCTTGTTCGGCCTTGTTGAACGGGACGATCTCGCAATAGACGCCGTCCTCGCGCACGCGACGCGCAATGAGCTGCGTCACCTGGCTGCCGAAGTCGACGATGAGAATCTTGTCATGCGCCGAGGCCACGGAGGGCGTCGACGCGGAGCGGTCGGTCTGTGCTGCTGTCATGGCAAGCAGATACGCGACGGGGGCTTTTCCCGCAACCGCGCGGGCCGCGCGCCCACATTCTTCTTTGGGGTATGGACAGATCGATATAGGTAAGTATTATTGACCTATATGGCCCGCCACTCACCAAGGGCCGATCAGGGAGAACGCCATGCCAAACCATCATCAGCCGTCATCGCTTGCAGAGCTCGGCCGCACCTGGGTCGAGGCCTGGAACGCGCGCGACCTCGAACGCGTGCTCACGCTCTATGACGAGGACACCGTGATGACCTCGGACCGCATCCCCGCGATGGGATTCGATGAAAGCGGCACCGTGCGCGGAAAGGATGCGTTGCGCGCCTATTGGGGCAAGGCGCTCGCCCTGTTGCCGAATCTGCATTTCTCGCTGATCGAATTGTTCGTCAGCCCTGATAGCGTGGTGGTGTTCTACGAGAACGAGCGGGGAAAGCGGATCTGCGAATATCTGCGGGTGAACGCGGCCGGAAAGATCGTGCAGGGATCGGCGAATCATCCGGTGCCCTGAGTCGCGCTTCTAGCTCGAGGACGCACCAAGGCCGACGCGAATCAGCGCTTGCGCAGACCGGCCTTTCTCACCCTGGTATCGGACCATGCCAGCGGACGGCCGGCCCGCGACGGAAGCACGAGCTTCCCGACCGGCTGGCCCGTCTCGTCCACCAGGTCCGAATGGACTTCGCCGCGCGCGTAGAGATTCGCTTCGCCCCATTGGCGCAAGCTGACCACGACTGGAAACAGCTCGCGCCCCCTCTTGGTCAGCGCATATTCCCGATAGGCGCTGCCGTCGGAGGCCGGAATCAGTTCGAGCACGCCAAGCTCCACCAGCCTGTGCAGCCGCGCAGTGAGCATGCCCTTGGCGATGCCGAGGTTGTTCTGGAAATCGCCAAATCGACGCAGCCCGTCGAAGGCATCGCGCACGATCAGAAGCGACCAAATGTCCCCAACTGCGTCCAGTGCACGCGCCACCGGGCAGTCAGCCTCGGCAAAACCGGTCCGCTTCATTCGCCGCCCTCCAAATTGGTCTTAAAATAGGACTGGACAGCGCGGTGTGCAACTGGTCTTATTTTAAGACTAGATAGAACGTGCCGGAGACGACAATGACAATCCACGATGCCGCCACAGCCGGACCGACCAACGCCGACGAAAAGGCCGACGACACCGCCGGGCGCGGGCTCTCGCGCGGGATGGCGATGCTGCTGGCGCTGACCTGCGGCCTGAGCGTCGCCAATATCTACTTCGCGCAGCCGCTGCTCGATGCCATGGCGCGCGATCTCGGCATCGACCCCGCCGCGATCGGGATGGTGGTGACCTTCACCCAAATCGGCTACGCGTTCGGCCTGATCCTGGTCGTGCCGCTCGGCGACCTTTGGGATCGCCGCCGCCTGATCGTCGGCCAGACCGTGCTGTCGGCGATCGGCCTCGTCATCGTCGGCACGGCGGCGCATGCCGCCGTGCTGCTTGTGGGAATGGCGCTAGTCGGCATGCTCGCCGTCGTCGTCCAGGTCCTCGTCGCCTTTGCCGCGACGCTGGCCAGACCGGACGGGCGCGGCCGCGCGATCGGCACCGTCACGAGCGGCGTCGTCGCCGGCATCCTGCTGGCGCGGTTCGCCTCGGGCGCGCTGGCCGATTTCGGCGGCTGGCGAATGGTCTACCTGGTCTCGGCCGGCCTCATGCTGGCCATGGCGGCGCTGCTCCTGCGCGTGCTGCCGCGCGGCCGGCAGTCGGCGCTGGCCCGATCCTCTTATCTGTCGCTGTTGCGCTCAACCGCCTCGCTGTTTGTCGAGGAGCCGATACTGCGCGAGCGCGCGTTGTTTGCGTTTCTGATCTTCGCCAATCTCAACGTGTTCTGGACGTCGATCGTGCTGCCGCTCTCGGCGCCTCCCTTCGCGCTGTCGCATACCACCATCGGATTGCTCGGCGTCGCCGGGTTCGCCGGAGCGCTCGCGGCGCGCAATGCCGGGCGGCTTGCCGATCTCGGATGGGCCCAGCGGACCACCGGGCTGTCACTGCTGCTGATGCTGGGTGCCTGGGCTCCGATCGCCTGCCTGCAAAGCTCGCTCTGGCTGGTCGTCGCCGGCGTGATCGTGCTGGATCTGGGACTCCAGGCCGTGCACGTGACGAGCCAGAGCCTGATCATCGCCGTGCGGCCCGATGCGGCGAGCCGACTGGTGGGCGGTTACATGGTGTTCTACTCGGTCGGAAGCGCGATTGGCGCGATCGCGTCGACGATGGTGTACGCGATGGCCGGCTGGTCCGGCGTCTGCGTGCTCGGCGCGGGAATCAGTGCCGCCGCGCTGCTGGTCTGGGTCATCATCGCAAGCAGGATGCCGGTGACGGCAGATTGCGCGCTGATGCATGGGCAAAAATAAGGGCCGAAAACAATAAGAACTGTAAAAATGAGGACTACCGCGAAAGCATCCGATAGTAACGGCACTGCCGTCGCCGCCTCAGGATCACCATCATGAAGCTGCCCACCTCCCCGTTCACCGTCACCGACTGGAGCAAGGTCGAGCCGACCGTCCATCCCGGCGAGACCGGGCAAGCCAAGTGGCGTACGCTCGACATCGGCGATCTCCGGGTGCGGATGGTCGAATATTCGCCGGGCTATCTCGCCGACCATTGGTGCGACCGCGGCCACGTGCTGTACGTGCTGCAGGGCGAGCTCGACAGCGAGCTGCGCGACGGCCGCAAGTTCAAGCTCACGGCGGGGATGAGCTACCAGGTCTCGGATTTCGGCGATGCAGCGCACCGATCCTCGACGACGACGGGGGCGACGCTGTTTATCGTCGATTGAGGCGCCCCGGAAGGGTTAATTTGCACCGCAAAATAGCAAAATTCGGCGACATCCCGAGCGGCGGGTGGTGCCTTGAAGTGGCCCCAAAATCTCGCTATATTGTGATCATCGATACTTGGCCGAACGACTGGGCCGCTTCGCTTCGTTGCTGACGGGCGCGCACGCTTCAGATGATTTCTCCAACATCGACTGATCAGGACTATGGGCGCAATAGTGCGTACCGGTCCGCGTGTTAACTTCTTAAGCAAAGGAAATTCCCATGGCTATGGGCACCGTGAAGTGGTTCAACAATCAAAAGGGTTTTGGTTTCATTCAGCCGGATGACGGCGACAAGGACGTGTTCGTGCACATCAGCGCCGTCGAGCGCGCTGGCCTCTCGACCCTCAACGAAGGTCAGAAGGTCTCGTTCGACATCGTCGCCGATCGTCGCAGCGGCAAGTCCTCGGCTGACAATCTCCGCGTCGGCTAAAGCCCGCGCACCGTTCTGACCACGGACGTACCGGCAGAACGTCGAGTTAGAAAACCCCGCGACCGGGTTCCGGTTCGCGGGGTTCTTGTTTGGTGAGACAGGCGTCGCGTCATCCGCGATGTCGTGGGGTGGGCTATGCCTTCTTCAAGACCGAGACGAAGAACCCGTCCGTTCCCGTCCGCCGCGGTGTCATCAGCCAGCCTTCCGGCGATTGCAGCGCGGCTTGCGCAAACTCCTCCGCCTTGTCCCAGAGCACGCTCGCGGTCTGCTCGGGCGGCACCACAGCGAACTCGGGATGGCGGGCGGTGAACGCCCTCACCTGGTCGCCGTTCTCCTCTGAGAGCACCGAGCAGGTGATGTAGGCAATGCGGCCGCCGGCCTTGAGCAGCGGAACCGCGCGATCGAGCACCGCGGTCTGGTCCCGCAGGCGGATCTCCAGCGCGCCCGGACGCATGCGCCATTTGGCATCGGGATTGCGGCGCCAGGTTCCGGTTCCCGTGCAGGGCGCGTCGATCACGACGAGGTCGGCGGTCGCGCTGATCTCCGCCAGCGGATCGGCCTCGCCCTTGGGCGTGCGCACATCGGCATTGTGGACGCCGGCGCGCGACAGGCGTTCGTGAATGGGCGCAAGTTGCCGCTTGTCGCTGTCGGTCGCGATCAGCCGGCCCTTGCCCTGCATCATCGCGGCGAGCGCCAGCGTCTTGCCGCCGGCCCCCGCACAGAGATCGATCACCTGCTCGCCGGGTTTTGCCGCGGTCAACGCAGCCGCAAGCTGTGACCCCTCATCCTGCACTTCAATGGCACCCTTGATGAAATCCTCTTCGGCCTGGATGCCGGGGTTGCGCGCATCGGCCGAAAGCTCGATGCGCAGGCCGGTTGCGGACCAACGCGTCGGTTTCGCATGAAGGTGAGCAAGCGCCCCCAGCGTCTTGTCGCGATTGGATTTTAACGTGTTGACGCGCAGGTCGAGCGGCGCCCGGCTCGCCATCGCGGCCGCCTCCGCGACGCGTTCGTCGCCGAACGCTTTTGCCAAATACGGATCCAGCCATTCCGGATAGTCACCGGCGATCGCGGCCGGGGCACCTTCAAGCGACCGCGAGGCGAGCGCGGCCTGCTCGGGCTCGGTCAACGGCGCGGGGGCAAAGCGGCTGCCGTCGAACAGCGCGGCCATCGTCGCCGTATCCATGTTGCGCTCGAGGCGAAGCATGCCGATCAGCCGCGCACGCGCGGTATCCGAATCCATCAGGTAGGCGCTCGAGGCATAGCGGCGCAGCACGTCCCAGACGAGGCCGGCAATGGCGGCGCGGTCGCCGGATCCGGCGAAGCGGTGCGCGGTGCCCCACTCCTTCAGCGCCTTGGCCGCGGGCACGCGGTCCTTCTCGATGGTGTCGATCAGTTCGATGGCTGCGGACAGCCGGGCAGCGGGAGTCATTTGAATCTTTCAGATCAGGATCGGCGAGTAGCGCCTAGATCAGCAACAGCATTTTCAACGCGAAGTAGATCCACATCGCGAGCAGGACGAGCACGCCGGCGAGCCAGATCGTGGAGCGGCGGCCGAGATTGTTGGAGGAGACGAAGATTCCGGCATGGACGAAGCGCGTCACCACGAACACCCAGGACATCAGCACGATGAACAAATCGGCATGGCGCAAGGGGAGCGCCAGCGCGATCAGGGCGTAGAACAGCACCGGCAGCTCGAACTGGTTGCGGTAGCAATTGGCGATTTGTGTTGCGCCCTTCGGCCAGTTCGGCTCGCCGAGCGCAATGTCGCGGCTCTTGGTCTCGCCGGAAACGAGCGCGCGCCGGCGTCCCATCGCCATGGCGATCAGGAGCGCGAAGGTGAGGCCGACTTGCACGAAGACCGGCAGCAAAACCATTTGAATGGACATCGGAATTTCTCGGGATTTTCCCATCCGGCGGAAGGCACAGCTAGCGTCCATTAGCGGTCACCGCTGGTCCTGACAATCAACGAGTTGAACCGGCGTTCCCGATGAGGCGACCAACTGTCGACAGTTAAAGCGATTTTGGCCCCTCGGGGGCGCAAGGCGAGAGACCGCCATGAACACCCTCTTCAGCCAGATCGGCAGCCTGACCGGCGCTTTGACCGAGTCCGCCGACGGCCAGTTCGGCATCCTGATGTCGGCGCTGGCAGGCATCGCGACGGCGCTCGCGGTGGCGCTGGCAATGACGGTCTACTCCCGAATGAGCTATCGGACTTGGCGCGATGTCCTCAGGCATGGCCTCGCTGCGCTCGCCGCCCTCGCTCTGTTTGCGTTTGCCGCCTACGACATGCGCCATGCCGCGCTCGCCTATCTCGGCCTCAATCCCTCGAAACCCGCGGTCGAGTTCGAGATCCGCATGCCCAAGGAGACCTTGGCGGCGGCGTCCGACACCCAGATCGAGCTGCATACCGACCGCAACCAGACGCTGGCACTGGTCGAGGGCGTGCGGGAGCTCGGTGATGGCCGCTCCGTGCTGCGTGGCGCGGTACCGCTCAACCACCGCACTGCGGACCGCGTGCTGGTCGTGAACCTGCCCGGCAAGGGCACCTTCGAATTCCGCCTCCGCCTGCCGGCCGAGCCGCATCGCTCCGAACAGTCCGGCGCTCAGTTCGGCCCTCAGTTCGGCCCTCAGTTCGGCCCTTGGCACCTCGCCGACCGCATCGCCTCGCCGCTGGCAAGCCCGGTCGCGCCGCAGGACGCCTACACAATCCGCTATCGCGTGCCTTAAACTTTGTTCGATCGCCCCAAGATGGGCGGCGAGCATGAGCGCTGCCCATCGCGGCTCAAGCGACGCTTTTGAGATCCTGCTGGATCGCGGCAAGCAAGGACTGCAGCGCGTCGCTGTTCACCGGTTTGGCCCCGGTATTGGCGGGCAGAACATTGGCAGGCCGCGCGGCATTGACCGGGCGCTTGGGGAATGGCGGCGTGGGTGTGGGCATCGCGGATTGCGCGAACACGTCCTCGGTATGGACGAACTTGCCATGGATGACGTCGTCGCGACGGCCCATGACAAACATGGTCGCCCAATAACCGGCAGCCAGCAGGATTACGCAGAAAACAACAAGCTCTAACATCATCGCACCTGAAATATGCGCAATGATTCAATGCCTTCGCGAGCCCGTCAATGAACCGACGGTCACACCTGCGGCTTTTACGGGCGGGTGTGGCCGATCAGTCACTCTTTGTTAACCATACCCGGCCCCCGAGGGGGCGAGAGCGGCCGATCAAGCTTTGTCCGGCCCGACCCGCACCAGCTGCTTGCCGAAATTGGCCCCCTTGAGAAGCCCCATGAAGGCTTCGGGCGCGCTCTCCAGGCCCTCGGTGACGAACTCCTTGTACTTGACCTTGCCCTCGCGGACCCAGCCGGACATGTCGCGCAGGAAGTCGCCATGGCGGGAGGCGAAGTCGGAGACGATGAAGCCGCGGAAGGTCAGCCGCTTGGTCAGGGTCGCGCGCATCATGCTGGCGGCCCATTTCGGCGGCTTCGCTTCAGTGTCGTTGTAGTGGGCGATGAGGCCGCAGACGGGTACGCGCGCAAACGCATTGAGCAGCGGGAACACCGCCTCGAACACGGCGCCGCCGACATTCTCAAAATAGACGTCGATACCCTTCGGGCAGGCGTCCTTCAGCTTCGTCGCCAGATCGGGATCGCGGTGATCGATGCAGGCATCGAAGCCGAGCTCCTTCACGACGTAATCGCATTTGTCCTTGCCGCCGGCGATTCCAACCGCGCGTGCGCCCTTGATCTTCGCGATCTGTCCCACGGCCGAGCCGACCGCGCCGGAGGCGCCGGCGACGACGACGGTCTCGCCTTGCTGCGGCTTGCCGATATCGAGCAGGCCCGTGTAGGCGGTCATGCCGGGCATGCCCAGCACGCCGACGGCCGTCGAGATCGGCGCGAGCTTCGGGTCGATCTTGTTCAGCCCCTTGCCGTCGGAGATCGCGTGCGTCTGCCAGCCCGCGCGCGAGAGCACGATGTCACCCTTGGCAAAGTTTGGATTGTTGGAGGCTGCGACCTCGCAGACCGTACCGGCTTCCATCACACCACCGACGGGCACCGGCGTCGCGTAGGACGGACCGTCGCTCATGCGCCCGCGCATATAGGGATCGAGCGAGAGCCAGATCGTGCGCAGCAGGACTTCGCCTGCGGCAGGCGTAGGAACCGCGAATTCCTCGATGCGGAAATCGGACGGCTTTGGCTCCCCGACGGGACGCGCGGCGAGAACGATGCGTTTGCCTTGGGACATGATGGCTTCCTCCAAATTATACTTCGGCGTGGACGGAAGCGGAGGGAGGCAGCTGCGTCAATACAAAAACGGTGGAGCGTGGTGGCGCGACAGCGCCGCAAATGAAGTTTGGTACACACCAACTACGCCCTCGCTGTCATCGCCCGACTTGATCGGACGATCCAGTATTCCAGAGGCGGCCGTGATCGAGCCGAAAAGGCCGCGGCGTACTGGATGCCCCGGTCAAGCCGGGGCATGACAGCGCATGCGAGGCTAGCGCGCGAAAAACAACGCGCAGCCGAGCGGCACGAGAGCGGAGACTAACCCCCGCCCGGATAGTTCGGCGCTTCGCGCGTGATGGTGACGTCGTGGACGTGGCTTTCGCGCAGGCCCGCGCCGGTGATGCGGACGAACTGGGCCTTGTCGTGCAGGTCCTTCATGTCCTTTGCACCGACATAGCCCATCGCGGCGCGCAGGCCGCCCGCGAGCTGATGCATGACGTTGCCGACCGGGCCCTTGTAAGGCACCTGGCCTTCGATGCCTTCGGGCACGAGCTTGAGCGTGTCCTTGATGTCCTGCTGGAAGTAGCGGTCGGCCGAGCCGCGCGCCATCGCGCCGACCGAGCCCATGCCGCGATAGGCCTTGTAGGAGCGGCCCTGCCACAAGAACACTTCACCGGGCGTCTCGTCGGTGCCGGCGAGCAGTGAGCCGACCATCGCGATGTCGGCACCGGCAGCGAGCGCTTTGGCAAGGTCTCCGGAAAACTTGATGCCGCCGTCGGCAATGACGGGGATGTCCGACTTCTTCGCCGCCTCGACCGCATCCATGATCGCGGTGAGCTGCGGAACGCCGACGCCGGCGACGATGCGCGTGGTGCAGATCGAGCCCGGGCCGATGCCGACCTTGATGCAGTCCGCGCCCGCATCGATCAGCGCCTGCGCACCCTCCGAGGTCGCGACGTTGCCAGCAACGACCTGCACGGAATTGGACAGGCGCTTGATGCGGTTGACCGCATGGAGCACGTGACGGGAATGGCCGTGCGCGGTGTCGACCACGACGAGATCGACGCCGGCATCGATCAGCCGCTCGGTGCGCTCGAAGCCGCTATCGCCGACCGTGGTGGCGGCGGCGACGCGGAGGCGGCCCTGCGCGTCCTTGCAGGCCAGCGGATGGGCGACCGCCTTCTCCATGTCCTTCACGGTGACCAGGCCGACGCAGCGATACTGCTCGTCGACCACAAGCAGCTTCTCGATGCGATGCTGATGCAGCATCCGCCGCGCCTCGTCCTGGCTGACATTCTCGCGCACCGTGACGAGACCTTCATGCGTCATCAGCTCGGAGATTTTTTGCTGGCGGTCGGTGGCGAAGCGGACGTCGCGGTTGGTGAGAATGCCGACCAGCTTGCCCGGCGTGGACTTGCCCGCACCGGTGACGACGGGAATGCCGGAGATGCCGTGATCGCTCATCAGCTTGAGCGCATCGTCCAGCGTGGCGTCCGGGCTGATCGTGAGCGGGTTCACCACCATGCCCGACTCGTAGCGCTTGACCTGCCGCACCTGGGCAGCCTGCCCTTCGGGATCGAAATTGCGATGGATGACGCCGATGCCGCCGGCCTGCGCCATGGCGATCGCCATGCGGGCTTCGGTGACCGTGTCCATGGCGGAGGCCATGATCGGGATGTTGAGCGGAATGGCGCGGGTGACGCGGGAGCGGATGTCGACCTCGCCCGGCATGACGTCCGACAGGCCCGGCTTCAGCAGCACGTCGTCGAACGTGAGGGCTTCGCGAATGCCTTGTTGCACCGTGGCCATGTGCCAACTCCTTCCGCGGCCCTGCCGCAAATAGCTATGGATGAGCGCCGCCCTCGGCGTACCTTGCGGCAACGCCGGAGAATCGGAGCCCATCGGTGGGGTTGACGCGGGTCGATAGCACGGGCGGGCGACGAATCAAAGCAATTCGGACCGCCGGCCAGCCATGCACAGGCTTTTTTGGGCAAGTTCGGCGGCGGATAGCCTTCGCGGCGGCACGTACTGGCGAACAGCAGATCATCGTGATCTCCGGCGCAGGGCGCACCCGCTTGGGGTCACGCGGGATTTAGGTGCTATGCGTCGATCCGCAATGGTCGCGGCCCAGTGGCGGTGATAAGCCGCAATTCTCGCCCTTCGTTCCCGATGTCCATTACCAATCCGTCATGGTCGACAAGCAACGCATCATTCCGCTGATCGTAGCCACTGCTCTCTTCATGGAGAACATGGACTCGACGGTGATCGCCACGTCGCTGCCCGCGATTGCGGCCGACATCGGCACCAGCCCACTGACGCTCAAGCTCGCGATCACTTCCTATCTGCTGTCGCTTGCGGTCTTCATCCCGGCGAGCGGCTGGACCGCCGACCGGTTCGGCGCGCGCCTGGTGTTTGCGATTGCCGTCGGCGTGTTCATGGTCGGCTCGGTCGGCTGCGCGCTCTCGACATCGGTCACCGATTTCGTGTTCGCGCGCATCCTCCAAGGCATGGGCGGGGCAATGATGACGCCGGTCGGGCGCCTCGTGCTGCTGCGGTCGGTCGACAAGAGCGCGCTGGTCAACGCGATGGCGTGGGTGACGGTCCCTGCCCTGATCGGACCCGTGATCGGGCCGCCGCTCGGCGGCTTCATCACCACCTACGCGTCATGGCACTGGATCTTCCTGATCAATATCCCGATCGGGCTGCTCGGCATCTTCATGGCCTTGCGCTTCATCGATCCCATCAAAAGCGAGGAACGAGAGCCGTTCGACCTCTACGGCATGGTGCTCGCGGGCCTCGGGCTCGCCGGCATCGCCTTCGGGCTGTCGGTCGCCGGACTCAATCTGCTGCCATGGAGCACGGTTGCCGCCCTGGTCGTCGGCGGATCGATCTCGATGACGCTGTATGTCCTTCACGCGCGGCGAACGGGGTCGCCGGTGCTGGACTTTACGCTGCTGAGGCTGCCGACACTGCGCGCGGCCGTTCTCGGCGGCTTCATGTTCCGGCTCGGCATCGGCGCGCTGCCGTTCCTGCTGCCACTGCTGATGCAGATCGGATTCGGCCTCTCGCCGTTCAAGTCCGGCCTCGTCACGTTTGGCTCCTCGCTCGGCGCCATGGGCATGAAGGCGCTGGCCGCGCGCATCATCCGCGCCTTCGGCTTCCGCAACCTGATGACGGTGAACGCGATCATCAGTGCGGTTTTCCTGGCCGCCTGTGCCCTCTTCACCGTGACGACGCCCCTGCTGATCATCATGATCATCCTGGTGGTCGGCGGCTTCTTCCGTTCGCTCGAGTTCACCGCGATCAACACGGTGGCCTATGCCGAGGTCGAGCAGGCGCAGATGAGCCGCGCCACCACGCTCGTCAGCGTCAACCAGCAGCTCGCGGTCTCGGCCGGCGTCGCGGTCGGCGCCGCCTCCGTGGAGACGACGATGTGGTTCAGCCACGTCAGCGAGCTCGACGCCACCGTGTTTGCGCCGGCCTTCGTCGTGATCGCCGTGACCTCGGCGGCGTCGAGCTGGTTCTTCTGGCAGATGCCCGCCGATGCCGGCCACGAAGTTTCCGGCCGCAAAGCCGTGGAGATCGCGAGCCGCAAGGGCGCCGGCAAGGGCGCGGCCAAGGCGGCCGTCAAGGCGGCGACCGAGGATACGCAGGATGTGCGGGATCAGCGGCTGGGGTAGGCTCTCTTCTCGTCCGCTATTGCGTCGCCCCGCCCCGAAATCCCGTCGCGAGGACGTAGCGCTCCGAGGAATCCGCACGGCTTGCGGCCGGCTTGACGTGACGCACCGTGGCGAAATCGCGCTTGAGCTGGGCGAGCAGTTCGGCGTCGGCGCCACTCTGGAACGCCTTCGCCAGGAAGGTCCCGCCCGGCCTCAGCACATCGCAGGCGAACGCGGCAGCGGTCTCGATCAGGCCGACGATGCGAAGCTGGTCGGTCTTGCGATGACCGGTGGTGTTGGCAGCCATGTCGGACATGACAATGTCGGCGCCGCCGTCGAGCATGGCCTTGAGCTTGTCCGGCGCGTCATTGTCCATGAAGTCGAGCTGCGCGAACTCGACGCCGGCAATCTCGGGGATTTCGAGCAGGTCGATCGCGATGACCTTGCCCTTGCCGTCGACCGAGCCGACGCGCTTGGCGGCAATCTGGCTCCAGCCGCCCGGCGCGGCGCCGAGATCGACCACAGCCATGCCGTGCTTCAGCAGCCGGTATTTGTCATCGATCTCGAGCAGCTTGAACGCGGCGCGCGAGCGATAGCCCAGCGCCTTCGCCTTCACCACATAGGGATCGTTGAGCTGCCGCTCCAGCCAGAGCTTCGACGACAATTTGCGCTTGCCGTGGGTCTTGACCTGGACGTGCAAACGGCCGGTGGTGTCCTTGACCATCTCACCAGCTCCTGAGCGCGCCGTCTTCGCGCATCATCTCGACCAGCATGCCTTCGCGCAAGCCCCGGTCGGCGACGCGCAGGCGTGGCAGCGGAAAGGCGCGGCGGATCGCGTCGAGGATGGCGCAGCCGGCCAGGACGAGATCGGCGCGCTCAACGCTGATGCAGCTGTTCGCGGCGCGCTCCTCGTAGCTCATGCCAAGCAGCTTGTTGATGGTCGCGGTGACGTCGGTATCGTTCATCCAGACGCTGTCGATGCGGCGGCGGTCGTAGCGCGCGAGGTTGAGATGGATGCCGGCGAGCGTCGTCACAGTGCCTGACGTGCCGAGCAGATGCATATCAGTGAGATCGCCGCCATGCTGTTCGGCGAACGGCGCGATGTGATGGGCGACCTCGCGCTCCATCGCGGCGTAGATCTCGGGCGTCACGTCGCGGCCCCCGAACTGCTCGGCAAGCGTGACCACACCGAACGGGATCGACATCCAGGCTTTGATGCGCGGCTCCGGATTTGCGGCGTCGCGCTCGATCCGTACCAGCTCGGTCGAGCCGCCGCCGATGTCGAACAGGATTGCGCCGCGCCCCCTGGGATCGACCAGCGGCGAGCAGCCGAGCACGGCAAGCGCCGCCTCGGTCTCGCGGTCGATTACCTCGAGCTCGATCCCGGTCTCGGCAGCGACGCGGCTGCGAAAGCCTTCGGCATTCGAGGCGGCGCGGCACGCTTCGGTGGCGATCAGCCGCAGCCGCCGCGCTTTGCGCAGGTTGATCTTGTCGCGGCAGATGCCAAGCGCCACGATGGCGCGTTCGATCGCGGCCTCGCTGATGCACCCGGTTGCCGAGACGCCCTCGCCGAGCCGGATGATGCGCGAGAAGGAATCGACCACGCGAAAGCCGTCGTGGGTCGGACAGGCGATCAGGAGCCTGCAATTGTTGGTGCCGAGGTCGAGCGCCGCGTAGACGCCGGTTCCCGGCGCTTGCGCGCCGACGGCCGGTTCAGTGGCGAACGCCGCCGCCATCGACCCCAGCTCACCGTGCGGCGCAAGGCCGTCGCGGAGCCGCGTGTGGTCATTCATACAAACTGTCTTTCCGCGGCCGGTTAGGCCGATCTGGAATTGCTTTTTCGCCTGAAACATTAGCAGCGCACCAATCCTGCGCAACAACGCATCACATGGGACCATGCCCATTCGTGCGTTGTCGTGAGCGGGCCGGTGGGTTATTTTTGAGGGGTCCGGACCCCAGGCGCCCCCCAAACCGCGCATTTGCCGGCTTTTCAGGTCAATTCCATGCAAGAACACACCAAATCCTCCACGCTCGAAAACGCTATTGCACTGCAAAAATATGGCGTCGGGCAGCCGGTCCGCCGCAAGGAGGACGATACCCTGGTGCGCGGCAAGGGCCGCTACACCGACGATTTCAACCTGCCCGGCCAGGCCCATGCCGTGATCGTTCGCTCGACCCATGCCCATGGCGTCATTCGCGGCATCAACATCGATGCAGCCAGAGCAATGCCGGGCGTGCTCGGGGTGTGGACCGGCGAAGACCTCGATGCGGCCGGCTACGGCCCCTTCACCTGCGGCCTGCCGCTGAAGAGCCGTGACGGCTCGCCCCTGCTCCAGACCAACCGCCAGCCGCTCGCAACCGACAAGGTCCGCTTCGTCGGCGATCCCGTCGCCTTCGTGGTGGCGGAGACGCTGGCCCAGGCGCGCGACGCGGCCGAGGCGGTCGAACTCGACATCGAGCCGCTGCCGGCGGTGACCGATCCCGAGGAAGCCGCAAAACCCGGCGCGCCGCAACTGTACGACCACATCCCGAACAATGTCGCGCTCGACTACCACTATGGCGACACCGACAAGGTGAACGCGGCCTTCGCCAGTGCTGCTCACGTGACCAAGGTCGACATCGAGAACACCCGCGTCGCCGTGGTCTCGATGGAGCCACGCGTTGGCCTTGCCTCCTATGACAAGAAGACCGAGCGCTACACTCTTCAGGTGCCCACGCAGGGGGTGGCAGGCAACCGTGCCAATCTCGCCAAGAATCTGAAAGTGCCGAACGAAAACGTGCGCATTCTCACCGCCAATGTCGGCGGCTCCTTCGGCATGAAGAACATCAATTACCCCGAATACATGTGCATCCTGTACGCGGCGAAGACGCTGGGACGACCGGTGAAGTGGCTGGACGAGCGCTCGACCAGCTTCCTCTCCGATAGTCACGGCCGCGCGCAGAAGATTCATGCCGAGCTCGCGCTGGACGCCGAGGGGCATTTCCTCGCCGCCAAGCTCTCGGGTTACGGCAATCTCGGTGCCTACATCACCGGCGTTGCTCCCAGTCCGCTCTCGCTCAACACCAGCAAGAACTTTTCCAGCGTCTATCGCACGCCGCTGATGGCCGTCGACATCAAGACGGTGCTGACCAACACCACGTTGATGGGCGCCTATCGCGGCGCCGGCCGGCCCGAGGCCAACTACTACATGGAGCGGCTAATCGACCGCGCCGCGGACGAGATGGGCATCAACCGGCTGACCCTGCGGAAGCGCAACTTCATCAAGCAGAACCAGATGCCGTTCGCCGCGTCCTCCGGCGTCACCTATGACAGCGGCGACTTCCAGGCCGTCTTCAACAAGGCCCTCGAAATCTCCGACCACGAGAATTTTGCCAAGCGCAAGAAGGAGAGCAAGAAGTCCGGCAAGCTGCGCGGCATCGCCGTCGGCTCCTATCTGGAGGTGACCGCACCTCCCGGCGTCGAGCTCGGCAAGATCGTGTTCGATCCCGATGGCTCGGTGCAGCTCATCACCGGGACGCTCGATTACGGTCAGGGCCACGCATCCGCATTCGCGCAGGTCCTCTGCCAGCAGCTCGGCGTTCCCTTCGACAGCGTCAAGCTGGTGCAGGGCGACAGCGACATCGTCCACACCGGCAACGGCACCGGTGGCTCGCGCTCGATCACCGCGACCGGCATGGCGATCGTGGGCGCCGCCAAGCTCGTGATCGAAAAGGGCAAGCGCGCCGCCGCGCACATGCTGGAGGCCTCCGAAGCCGATATCGAATTCGAAGGCGGCAGCTTTACGATCGCCGGCACCGACCGCAGCATCGACATCATGGAGCTCGCCAAACGCCTGCACGACAGCAAGATGCCGGAGGGCGTACCCGACAGCCTCGACGTCGATCACACCAGCGAACCGGTGCCATCAGCCTTCCCGAACGGCTGCCATGTCGCCGAGGTCGAGATCGACCCTGAGACCGGCGTCGTGCAGATCGTGCGCTACAGCGCGGTCAACGATTTCGGCACGGTGATCAATCCGCTGCTGGTCGCGGGCCAGCTCCATGGCGGCGTGGTCCAGGGCATCGGCCAGGCGCTGATGGAGCACGTCCGCTACGACGAGAGCGGCCAGCCGATCACGGGCTCGCTGATGGACTACGCTCTGCCGCGCGCCGAGGACGTTCCGAACATGACGGTCGGCGACCACCCGGTGCCGGCCACGACCAATCCGCTCGGCAGCAAAGGCTGCGGCGAAGCCGGCTGCGCCGGCAGCCTGTCGACGGTCGTGAACGCGGTGATCGACGCGCTCTCCGAATACGGCATCAAGCACATCGACATGCCGCTGACGCCGGAACGCGTGTGGCGCGCGATCCAGGATGCGAAGGGGAAAGCGGCGTAAAGGGCGTTCCGTCGTCGCCACAAACTCCGCTGTCATCGTCCGCGAAAGCGGACGATCCAGTATTCCAGAGACGGTCGTGGGATACGGAGGAGCCTCGGCGTACTGGATTCCCCGCCTTCGCGGGGAATGACAGCGAGTGTGAGGACGCGCTGTGCTCCTTCCCTACGCCGCCGCCTGCTCGCGCGGCTGGTAGATCGCGATGTGCTGGCAGTGCGCCAGCGGCGTCGTGCCGTTGGCGACCACCAGCGCGTCGAGCTCGACGAAGCGGTGGCCCTTCTTCTCGTAGTTCGCGGTGACTTTTGCCCGCGCGGTGATCTCGTCGCCGGCGCGCGCGGCTGACAGCAATTGCATGCGGCTGCCGACATGGATCCAGGGGCCGAGCATCGTGTTGTCCACCAGCACGCGGTTCATGACGCGCTGGATCAGGCCGGGATGGCCGAGCCCCTCGCCCGCGAAGATCGGATCGGTCTCACGGATGTCGGCGAGATAGTCGGCGGCATCCTGCCCGGCCCAGCGGCGCGGCGTCGTGCCCAACCATTTGCCGGTCTCGAAGGTTGCTGGGCTGACCGGTTTGCGCTCGGCAACCGCGGGGACCTCGACATAGTCGCTCAACGACACCGCAGCCGCAGTCGCAGTTGCCTGCAGCGCCGCCGTGCCGGTGGCACAGAGCTCGGTGCGGCTGAACACCTCGATGGTGAGCAGGCCGTTGTGCTCGGTCGCATCGACGTCGGCGGTCTCGCCGTCATAGACCGGCTTGATGAAACGCGCCTCGATCAGCCCGCGCGACAGGAAATCGCGGCCCCAGCGCGACACCGGCACATGCATCATGTAGGCGAAGACGTCGACGCCGGGGACCAGCCCGCCGGAGAACCCGAAGCGGCGCGCCACTGCATCGTCATGCATCTTGTTTTCGGATTGCTTGGCCGTGTTGTAGGCCTCGACGCGATAGGTTTCGAGCCGGTTCGGCATGGCTTGGCTTTCCCCAATTTCTTGTTGTTTCGGCCCGATCGTAGGCCCTGAGGAACCGGGGTCAATCCCCTCGCCTTTGCGGCCCGAATGGGGTACCACGCGGCTGCTGCGGAACCGCTTCGCAAGCCCCATCTACGGACCATGACGAACCCTCAAAACACCACTCGTATCTATGTCGACGCCGATGCCTGTCCGGTGAAGGACGAGATCTATCGCGTTGCCGGCAGGCACGGCCTGCCCGTGAGCGTGGTCGCGGGCAATTTCATCCGCGTGCCCCAGGATCCACTCATCGAGCGGATCGCCGCTGGTGCCAGCATGGACGCAGCCGATGACTGGATCGCGGAACGCGCCGGGCCCGGCGATATCGTCATTACCTCGGATATTCCGCTCGCAAGCCGCTGCGTGAAGGCCGGCGCCGATGTGATCGCGTCCAACGGCAAGGCGTTCACCGAGGAATCGATCGGGATGACGCTCGCGGTCCGCAACCTGATGACCGATTTGCGCTCGGCCGGCGAAGTCACCGGCGGTCCGAAATCGTATTCACCGCGCGACCGCTCGACGTTTCTGTCGACGCTCGACCAGACCATCCGCCGCATTCAGCGCCGCCGCGCCGACCAGGCCGCAACAAGACAGGACTGAGACACCGCATGGCGCCACCGCTGATTCAACTGCGCGATATCAAGCTGACCTTTGGCGGCACGCCGCTCCTGGCGGGCGTCGAACTGTCGGTTTCGACCGGCGAGCGCGTCTGCCTGATCGGCCGCAACGGTTCCGGCAAATCGACGCTGCTCAAGATCGCCGCCGGCCTGGTCGAACCGGATGGCGGCAGCCGTTTCGTGCAGCCCGGCGCCACCATTCGCTACCTGCCGCAGGAGCCGGATTTTTCCGGTTTCTCCACCACGCTCGCTTATGTCGAGGCCGGCCTCAATGCTGGCGACGACCACTATCAGGCGCGCTATCTGGTCGAGCAGCTCGGTCTCAGCGGCGAAGAAGATCCGGCGCATGTCTCCGGCGGCGAAGCGCGCCGCGCCGCGCTGGCACGCGTGCTGGCGCCCTCGCCCGACATCCTGCTGCTGGATGAGCCGACCAACCATCTGGATCTTCCGACCATCGAATGGCTGGAGAGTGAACTGGAGAGCCGCCGCTGCGCGCTGGTGATCATCAGCCACGATCGGCGCTTCCTCGGCAATCTGTCGCGCAGCACCGCCTGGCTCGACCGCGGCCAGATCCGGCAGATCGACCGCGGCTTCAGTGCCTTCGAGGCTTGGCGCGACGAGGTGCTCGCGGAGGAAGAGCGCGACCAGCACAAGCTCGACCGCAAGATCGTCAACGAGGAGCACTGGCTGCGTTACGGCGTCTCGGGCCGCCGCAAGCGCAACGTCAAGCGACTCGGCAATCTCCACGCGCTGCGCGACCAGCGCCGCACCCATCGCGGCGCGACGGGCAACGCCAACCTGGCGGCTGCCGAGGCCGACAAGTCCGGCAAGCTCGTCATCGAGGCCAAGAATATCAGCCGGTCCTATGGCGAGCGAAAGATCGTCGACGGCTTCTCGATCCGCGTCCAGCGCGGCGATCGCATCGGCATCGTCGGCCCGAACGGCGCCGGCAAGACCACGCTGATCGAGATGCTGACCGGCGGCAGCGCACCGGACAGCGGCAGCATACGGCTCGGCGCCAACATCGAGATGGCGACGCTCGACCAGCATCGTGAAAGTCTCGATCCGAAGACGACGCTGGCCGAGGCGCTGACCGGCGGCCGCGGCGACCATGTCATGGTTGGCGGCAAGCCGAAGCATGTCGTCAGTTACATGAAGGACTTCCTGTTCGCCCAGGAACAGATGCGCACGCCGCTGGAGGTGCTGTCGGGCGGTGAGCGCGGCCGGCTGATGCTGGCGCGCGCGCTGGCAAAACCCTCCAACCTCCTGGTGCTGGACGAGCCGACCAACGACCTCGACCTGGAGACCCTCGACGTCCTCGAGGAGATGCTCAGCGACTACGAGGGCACCGTGATTCTGATCAGCCACGATCGCGATTTTCTCGACCGCGTGGTGACGTCAGTGATCGTGCCCGAGGGCAACGGACGCTGGCTCGAATATGCCGGCGGCTATACCGACATGCTGGCCCAGCGCGGCGCCGACGTGAAGCGCGCGACCGCGAAGGCCGTCGAAGAGACGAGAGAGCAGCGATCAGCCGTGCCGTCCGGCGTCGCGAGACGACGCTTGACCTTCAACGAGCAACACGCGCTGGAGACGCTGCCCAAGACCATCGCCAAGCTGCAGGCCGAGATCGCCAAGCAGCAGCGCTTCCTTGACGACCCCGATCTCTTTCGCAAGGATCGCAAGCGCTTCGACCAGGCCTCCGACGCTCTGACGAAGGCGCAAAAGGAACTGGCCGAGGCCGAGGACAAATGGCTGGAGCTCGAAGTGCGGCGCGAAGAGATTGAACAGGCCTAGCGTGCATTCCGCAAAAGTGGGCACCGCTTTTGCAAACGGGATGCGCGCCAACTCAGAGACTTCCATGACAACGACCCTTGCCGCCAAGATCGCCCGCGAATACGGCACGCCCTGCGCCGTTATCGACATGGACAAGGTAGAGCGCAACATCGCGCGGATTCAGAAGGCTTGCGACGACGCCGGGATCGCCAACCGTCCCCACGTCAAGACGCACAAGAACCCCACCATCGCGAAGATGCAGATCGCGGCCGGTGCCAAGGGCATCACGTGCCAGAAGCTCGGTGAAGCCGAGATCATGGCCAATGCCGGCATCGACGATATCCTGATCAGCTACAACCTGCTCGGCGAAGAGAAGATGGCGCGGTTAGGGGCGCTGCAGGCGAAGGCCAACATGACGGTCGCGGCTGACAATTCGACCGTCGTCGCCGGCCTGCCCAAGGCCGCCGCAGCCTCAGGTCGACCGCTATCGGTCGTGGTCGAATGCGATACCGGCCGCCAGCGCGCCGGCGTCGAGACGCCCGCCGAGGCGATTGCACTGGCGCAGAAGATTGCCGCATCCAAGGGCCTGCAATTCGCCGGCTTCATGCTGTATCCGACCGAGACTGGTTGGGCGGACGCCCAAAAATTCTATGACGAAGCTCTGGCCGGCGTGCGCGCACACGGGCTGGATGCAAAAATCGTCTCGACCGGCGGCACGCCGAACCTGAAGAACCTCGGCAAGCTCAAGGGCGGCACCGAGCATCGCTTCGGCACCTACATCTATA
Organism: Bradyrhizobium sp. Kon56; assembly: GCF_055807635.1. Taxonomy (NCBI): domain Bacteria; kingdom Pseudomonadati; phylum Pseudomonadota; class Alphaproteobacteria; order Hyphomicrobiales; family Nitrobacteraceae; genus Bradyrhizobium; species Bradyrhizobium sp. Kon56. The sequence goes on from NZ_JBVVOU010000005.1 coordinate 186,226, forward strand.
ACGACCGCATGCAGGTCGCGGCCGGCGTCGCCACCTGGGACGACTGCGCGCTGCACATCTATTCGACCGTGGTCAGCCGCGCCGCGCCTGAGCGCGGGATTCTGGACGCCGGCTCAAAGACTCTGACGACGGACACCGGCGGCCTCGACGGCCACGGCCTCATCCTGGAGCACCCCGAAGCGAAGATCGCACGCTTCGCCGAGGAGCACGGCTTCCTCGACCTCTCCCGCAGCAACACCCGGCCTAACGTCGGCGACGTCGTGCGGGTCGTGCCAAATCATGTCTGCGTCGTCGTCAACATGATGGACGAAGTGGTGATGGTGCGCGGCGAGGAGATCATCGGCACGCTGCCGGTGGCGGCACGGGGGAAGCTGAGATAGCTAGCCCCCGATCAGTGCCTGGAGTTCCCGGACCAATCCGTCGCGAAAGAGTTTGATCGGCCGCTCCAGCCGACCGGCGGGGGCGCGATGCACCACCCAAGCGCGCACGGCGGGTTTGAAGTCGCGCGCGGCGACCGGCTTGAGCCTGTCGCGAAATGCGCTACGTTTCAGGGCGATCGGGGTGACCAGCCCGACGCCGAGGCCGCGCGACACCAGCGACAGGCGGAGCTCACTGTCCAGCGCCTCGACGGCGATGTTGAACGGCAGATGCGAGGCATCGAATTTTCGCTTCAGCGTATCGCGAAATCCACAGCCGTCCTGGTTGATCACCCACGACAGTTGGGACAGCCGTTCCAGGTCGACGGTGCGCGGGATCTTCATCTCGCGTGCGACGACGAAGACGACGGGCTGCGCGCCGAGATCGTCGGCCGCCAGATCGGCGGGCGGCACTGCACCGTCGGGGAGACAAATCGCGGCTGCATCGAGCTCGTTGCGGCAGACACGCTCGAGCTGGTTCGGCGACCAACCGGAGACCACCCGCACCGCCAGCGCGGGAAATTCGGCGCGCACCGCATCGAGTGGTGCGGTCAAGCCCGCTTCCGAGAGAAACGGCGTCAGGCCGAGCCTGAACTCGCCGCGGACCATTCCGTCGCTGGCAACGCCCGACTTGAGGTCGTCCAGCATCCTGAGCAGGCGCCTGCCCTGCTCGTAGGCCTCATGCCCCGCTGCCGTCGGCTTCAGGGGCTTCGAGAGCCGATCCAGAAGCTGCGCCCCCAACATCTCCTCGAGATTCTGGATGCGTCGGGTCACGCCAGGCTGGGTGAGATTGAGACGCGCCGAAGCTGCGACAATCGATCCGGTCTCGACCACGGCGACGAAAGCGACAAGGTCATGGGTATTCATAACAAACCCGCATATTCTTTATAGGCTTATTTGAATTGTAGCATATTGCTCGCTCCGCTTAAAGGGTCTCGCGCTACAGCTGCGAGGTCCCATGACTGTCTCCGAAACCATCAGGCCTGCGTCCCGAAACCAGCTCGCCGAGCGGCCGCTGATCTGGCTCGGCGCGATCACCGCCGGTGTCATCGTCACCAATCTGTTCGCGCCACAGATCCTGCTCGGCTTGATCGGCCGGTCAATGTCCATGCCGGCGTGGCAGGCGGGGCTGATCAGCACGCTGACCTTGCTCGGCTACGCACTCGGCCTGCTGCTGCTCGTGCCTCTTGTCGATCTGGTCGAGAACAGGCTTGTCATCCTCCGCACACTCGGCTGCGCGATCCTCGCCGCTCTCGCGACGGCGCTCGCGCCGACGCCTGCGCTTCTGCTGCTCGCCACCTTCATCCTTGGCGCCTGTTGCGCGGCGATCCAGATGATGGTTCCGCTGGTCGCATCTATGGTGGCGCCGGATCGCCGCGGTCAGGCCATCGGCGAGGTGATGGGCGGATTGATGATCGGCATCCTCTTGTCACGACCTGCGGCGAGCCTGATCGCCGATCTCTGGAGCTGGCGCGCCTACTATGTCGTTTCGGCCGCTCTGATGGCCCTGCTTGCCGGCGCACTCGCCCGTTACCTTCCAACCCTTCGACCGTCGGCACGCGCGAGTTACGCCGATTTACTGCTGTCCTTTCCAAGACTGCTGCGCGAAGAGCCGGTGCTGCGCGTGCGGGCCTGGACCGCCTCGCTTGTCATGGCCTCCTTCACGGCGTTCTGGTCGGCGGTCGCGCTGCGGCTGCCGGATGCGCCGTTCGACCTCGACGCCAAGGGAATTGCGGCTTTCGCGCTGCTCGGTGTGGCGGGCGCCGCGGCGACACCGATCGCGGGACGCTGGGGCGACAAGGGCCGGGCGCGGCCGATGTTCTTTGCCGCCCATCTGCTCATCATCGGCTCGCTTGCGCTCTGTGCCTGGGCGAGCGTGCTTGAATCCCAGATCACCGGTCTGCTGGTACTGAGCCTCGGCACGATCCTGCTCGACGTCGGCATCACCACCGATCAGACGCTGGGCCGCCGCGCCATCAACCTGTTGCGCCCCGAGGCCCGCGGTCGCATGAACGGCCTGTTCGTCGCGCTGTTCTTCGTTGGCGGTGGCATCGGCGCGGCGGCGGCATCGCTGGCCTGGAGTTTTGGCGGCTGGACGATGGTCTGCGCGGTGGCGGCAAGCTTCGGCGTGCTCGGCCTCCTCACGGATCTCGCAACCCGGACCGGGACGTCATGATGCGGATGGTCAGGACGACAGTTGGACGAGCCGTCGCAACACACCCCTGCCCGCCGCAGCTCCCGTCGCGAACGAGGCCTGGAGCAAGTAGCCACCGGTCGGCGCCTCCCAGTCCAGCATCTCACCGGCCGCGAACACGCCCGGCAGTTTGCGGATCATGAAGTCCGAGTCGAGTTCGTCGAAGGAAATCCCGCCGGCGCTGGAGATCGCGCGCGCGATCGGCGCGACGCGTGTGAGCTTGACCGGCACGGCGTTGATGAGCTCCGCCAATCGCTCGGCCGATATTGCCGACAACGACTGGCCAGCACCGATGGTGGCCTCCTGCAGCAGCCCGACCGCGACCGGCGACAGCTGCGCAGCCTTGCGCAGGAAGTTGGAGAAGGATTGCTTGCCGCGCGAGGCGGACAGGCGCTTGACGAGTTCGCCATGATCGACATCCGGCCGCAACGCGACGTGCAGGACCGCTGCGCCGTTCGCTGCGATCGCCTCGCGCAGCTCGGCCGACAACGCATAGATCGTCCCGCCCTCGATCCCGCCGCTTGTGATCATGGCCTCGCCGCGGGCGCGGTGTGGGCCGAAGGAGAGCGTGATGCCCTTGAGCGGCTGGCCCTCGAAGCGCGTGCGGAAGATTTCGGACCATGCGACGGTGAAGCCGGAGTTCGCCGGCCGCAGCGGCGAGATCGCAACGCCTTTGTCGGCCAGGATCGTCGTCCAGCCGCCATCGGAGCCCAGTCGCGGCCAGCTGGCGCCGCCGAGTGCCAGCACTATCGCGTCCGCGGCGATGCCGTCTCCGCCGCCGGGTGGGTCAAAGACCAGTCGTCCGTCCCCGTCCCATCCCATCCAGCGCTGGCGAAACGCAAAGTGCACGCCGGCGGCATCGAGGCGTCGCAGCCAGGCCCGCAGCAAGGGCGAGGCCTTGAAGGCCTTCGGAAACACACGCCCGCTGGAGCCGACAAAGGTCGGCTCGCCCAGCGCCTCGCTCCAGGCGCGCAGCGCGTCAGGCGGAAACGCTTCGATCGCAGCCTGCAACCTCTGCGCCGCCTCGCGGTAGCGCGTGATGAACTGAGGCAGCGGTTCGCTGTGGGTGAGATTGAGCCCGCCGCGGCCGGCCATCAGGAATTTGCGGCCAGCGGACGGCATCGAATCGTAGACGGTGACGCGAGCACCACCCTGCACGAGCACTTCGGCCGCCATCAGACCGGCAGGGCCGGCGCCGATGACGGCGACCGCTGTCAGAGTTTTACCCCGGCGCGCGCAGCGGCTTGCGCCACGTATTTCTGCGTCTGCTCGAAAGCTCCCTGCAGCGCCTTCGCCTTTGACATGTCGCTGATCTCGGCGAAATGCGCCGCGACCGCATCCGGGGTCCACTCGGACTCCGGCAGGTTGATGCCTTCGCTCTCGACGATCTTGATCACCGCGAACGAGCCGGCGCCGGCGCCCATGATGGTGCGGGTCGGCGCGTCCTCGCTCAGCATGTACTCGACCGCGGGCGTGATCGCGTTCGGCTTCATCAACTGCAGCGCCTGCGGCGGCAGCAGCTCTTCCGTCATGCGGGTCGCTGCCGTCGGCGAGATGATGTTGACGCGGATGTCGCTCTTGCGGCCTTCTTCCGCCAGCACGTTCATCAGGCCGACCATGCCGGACTTGGCCGCTCCGTAATTGGCCTGGCCGAAATTGCCGTAGAGGCCGGAGGACGACGTCGTCAGGACGATGCGGCCATAGTTGCGATCGCGCATGCCGGCCCAGGCCGCCTTGCAGCAATAGAAGGTGCCGACGAGGTGCACGTCGAGCACCTTCTGGAAATCGGCCGCTTCCATCTTGCCGAACGACTTGTCGCGCAAAATGCCGGCATTGGCACACAAGAGGTCCACGCTGCCCCACTCCTTGGTGGCGCGCTCGACCATCGCGGTGACCTGCTCGAAATTCGAGACGTCGGCGCCGTCGGCCATGGCGGTGCCGCCCGCTTTGCGGATCTCCTCGACAACGGTCTCCGCCGGCGACAGCGAGCCGCCGCTGCCGTCGCGCGCGCCGCCGAAATCGTTGACCACGACTTTCGCGCCGCGGCTTGCCAATCCCAGCGCATGCGCGCGCCCCAAACCATTGCCCGCGCCGGTGACGATGGCGACGCGTCCGTCGAACCTGATTGCCATTGTGCTTCCTTGTGCTGTCTTCCCTTCTACCCTTGTGGGAGAAGGTGGCGCGAAGCGCCGGATGAGGGATCTGTCTCGGCAGATGAGCGTGTGGAGAGATACCCCTCACCCGGCTTCATCTCGCTCCGCTCGATTTCGCCACCCTCTCTCGCGAGGGAGAGGGTTCGAGCGCACCGATTTGGACAACTTTTGAGCAGCGATGGGCTGCCGGGTCAAGCCCGGCAGCGACGGCCCACTCAGGCGAAATAGATCAACCCGAGCCAGTCCGCGACCAGCGCGGGCTTGTCCTCGCCTTCGATTTCCACGGTGACGTTGGTGCGCGACTGCAATTCATTCGGCTTGCGCAGCTTGGCTTCCGCCAGCACGAAACGGCCCCGAACGCGCTTGCCCGAGCGCACCGGCGAGATGAAACGCAGCTTGTCAAAACCGTAATTGACCCCCATCGTGGTGCCCGCGATGACGGGCATCACCTCGTAGGACATAATCGACAGCAGCGACATCGTCAGGAAGCCGTGCGCGATGGTGGTGCCGAACGCCGTCTCCTTCTTCGCACGCTCCGGGTCGACGTGAATGAACTGGTGATCCTCGATCACGTCGGCATAGGTGTCGATGCGGGGCTGATCGACCAGGTGCCACGACGACACGCCGATCTCCTTGCCGACCATGGCCTGATAGGCGCCCAAGGAAATCGGCGGCTTCTTCCAGACTTCGTTCACTTAATTCTCACTCCGTGTTTTCGGCAGCTCCGGAAAGTCCTCTTCGCGGAATTCCCGGCCGCGCAGGGCATCATTGCGGTCGTCGTCACGCTCCAGCCGTCTCAGCTGAACGCGGCGGATCTTTCCCGAGATCGTCTTCGGCAGCTCCGTGACGATCTCGAGGCGCCGGATGCGCTTGAACGGTGCAAGGCGCGTGTGCAGATGCCTGAAGATGGAGAGCGCCGTCTCCGGCGAACGCTCCGCACCGGATGTCAGCAGCACATAGGCCTTGGGGATCGCGAGCCGGATCGGGTCCGGGCTCGGCACCACGGCAGCTTCCGCGACGAGCTCGTGCTCGAGCAACACGCTCTCGAGTTCGAACGGGCTGATGCGATAGTCGGAGGATTTGAATACGTCGTCGGAGCGGCCGACGAAAGTGAGATAGCCATCGTCATCCTCGAACACGACGTCACCGCTGCGATAAAGCTCGCCTTCGGCGCCGGACAGCCCACCGTCGTCGCCCTGATAGCCCTGCATCAGGCCGGCGGGGCGGTTTTCGCCGAGCACTAGAGCCACCTCGCCCTCTTTGGCCGGATGACCATCGGCGTCGCTGACCTGCACGCGATAGCCCGGCAGCGGCCGGCCCATCGAGCCGACCTTGATCTTTTGCCCCGGCGAGTTGCCGGCCAGCGCCGTGGTTTCGGTCTGGCCGTACCCGTCGCGGATGGTGAGGCCCCAGGCGGCCTGCACCTGCTCGATCACTTCAGGATTGAGGGGCTCGCCGGCGCCGCAGACCTCGCGCAAGGCCACCTTGAACGACGCAAGATTCTCCTGGATGAACAGCCGCCACACCGTCGGCGGCGCGCACAGCGTGGTGACGCCGCAGCGGCCAATGGTGGCAAGCAGCCCCTTGGCGTCGAAGCGCGGCTGGTTGACCACAAAGACGGTCGCGCCCGCATTCCACGGCGCAAAGAAACAGCTCCAGGCGTGCTTGGCCCAACCGGGCGAGGAGATGTTGAGATGGACGTCGCCGGGCTTCAACCCGATCCAATACATGGTCGAGAGATGGCCGACGGGATAACTGCGCTGGCTGTGCCGCACCAGCTTCGGCTTTGCCGTGGTGCCCGAGGTGAAATAGAGCAGCATCGGGTCGTCAGCGTTGGTCGGGCCGTCGGCTGCAAAGCTCTCCGACGCCCTTGCGGCGTCATCATAGGAAAGCCAGCCATCGGAGGCCTCGCCCACGACGATGCGGACGATATTATCGGCGCCAAGACTTGCGAACTTCGCAACCTGGTCCTGCGCGGCCACCACCGCCTTTGCCTTGCCGCGATCGAGCCGGTCGCGCAGCTCGTCGGCGGTGAGCAGCGTCGTCGCGGGAATCACGACGACGCCGAGCTTGATCGCGGCCAGCATCGTCTCCCACAGCGGAACGACATTGCCGAGCAGCAGCAGGAGATGATCGCCGCGCTTCAAGCCTTGCGCGCGGAGGAAGTTGGCGACCTGGTTGGAGCGGCGCGACAACGCCCCGAACGAGAGCTTGGTCTGCCGATCCTGCGCGGCATCGACGATCCAGAGCGCAGGACGATCCTTGCTGTCCGCATTCGCCGCTAGCTCGGCATCGAACCAGTCGAGCGCCCAGTTGAAGGGAATCGGATCCGGCCAGCGGAAGCCCTTGACCGCTGTCTCATAGTCCGTGCGGTTGTGAAGCAGAAACGCGCGCGCTTCCTGAAATGTCGTCATTAGGCTTTCCCGGCCAGCTCCCTAACGTGCTCGATAATTCCGGAAAAATCCACCCCGCCCTGGCCGGCTGCGTCAAAGGCCTGATAGATTTCCTGCGCATGCTTGCCGAGCGGCGTCGCCGCGCCGGCGGCCTTGGCGGCGTCCTGCGCCAGTGTCAGATCCTTCACCATCAGTGCCGAGGCAAAGCCCGGCTTGTAGTCGTTGTTGGCGGGCGAGGTCGGCACCGGCCCGGGCACCGGACAATAGGTCGTCAGCGACCAGCACTGGCCCGACGAGGTCGAGGCAACGTCGAACAGCGCCTGGTGCGAGAGCCCGAGCTTCTCGGCCAGCGCGAACGCCTCACTCACGGCGATCATGGAAATGCCGAGGATCATGTTGTTGCAGATTTTTGCCGCCTGGCCCGCGCCGGCACCGCCGCAATGCACGATCTTCTTGCCCATGTTCTCCAGCACGGGCTTTGCCGCTGCAAACGCGTTGTCCTCGCCGCCGCACATGAAGGTGAGCGTCGCACCCTTGGCTCCGCCGGTGCCGCCGGACACCGGCGCGTCGACCGAAAGCACGCCGTGCTTGGCCGCGAGCGCATGCGCCTGCCGCGCGCTCTCGACGTCTATGGTGGAGGAGTCGATGATCAACGCGCCCTTGGTCATCGCGGGAACGACCTCGCCCCACACGCCGAGCACATGCTTGCCGGCCGGCAGCATGGTGACGACCACATCGGCACCTTTCACGGCGCCCGCAGCGCTCTCTGCGATGCCGGCACCGTCGGCCTTGGCCTGGTTGCGGGAGGCCTCGGCGAGGTCGAAAGCGACGACCTTGTGGCCGGCCTTGACCAGATTGGCGGCCATGGGGCCGCCCATGTTGCCGAGACCGATGAATGCGATCGTGGCCATCTTGGTTTCCTCCGCTTGAAAGACGTTGTTAGTTGAACTTCAATTCGTCGGCGCCGATCTCGGCGAGATAGTGCGCAAGCATGTCCGGCGTGACGTCCTCGATTCGCGACGGCGACCAGGTCGGATTGCGGTCCTTGTCGATCACGGCGGCGCGCACGCCTTCGCGAAAGTCGTCGCTGCGGAAGACTTCCAGCGCAGCCCGATATTCGCGCACCAGGCATTCTTCCAGGCTCGACGCGGTGCGCGCGAGCCGCAGCAGCTTGAGCGTCACCACCATGCCGCGCGGCGATTTTTCGTTGAGCGCCTTCAACGTCGCCAGCGCGAACTCGGAACCGTCGCGCTTGAGCGCGGCAAAAATGTCTTGCATGCGGTCGAAGCCGAACAGTGCGTCGATCGCCGGCTCCTTTGCGGCGACCGGCCCCGCGATCTCCCCGGTCGCAAAACCGTTGATGAGCTTGCTGACATCGGCCGCGGTGACGCCCTGGCGAACTTTGGTCAGCGCGTCGCGCAACTCGGGCCATTTGGCCGCCGATACCACCGCGTCGGCAAACCTGGCATGGATCGCATCGGGGCCGTTCATGGTCTGGCCGGTCAGGCCGAAATAAGTGCCGATCTCGCCCGGCGAGCGTGACAACAGCCAAGTGCCGCCGACGTCGGGAAAGAAACCGAGCCCGACCTCGGGCATCGCAAGCCTCGTACGGTCAGTCACGATTCGATGGCTCGCATGCGCCGAGAGTCCGACGCCGCCGCCCATCACAATGCCGTCCATGAAGGCGACATAAGGTTTCGGGAATTTCTTGATCCGGGCGTTGAGGATGTACTCTTCCCGCCACAGGATCTTGCCGAGGTCACCATTGACCTTCGAACTTTCCCAGAGCGCACGGATGTCGCCGCCGGCACACAAGCCACGCTCGCCGGCACCTTCCAGCACGATCACGGCAACGGCGGGATCGGCCTCAAAACGGTCGAGCGCCTTGTCGATGTCGCGAAACATCTCCAGCGTCACGGCATTGATCGCCTTGGGGCGGTTGAGCCTGATAAATCCGGCCGAGCCTTCGACCCATGCGACCAGATCGCCTTCCTCCGCTCCACTCATCGGGCGCCCTCGATCAATTTGCGCGCCACGATCAGCCGCATGATTTCGTTGGTGCCTTCGAGAATCTGGTGCACGCGCAAATCGCGCACGATCTTCTCGATGCCGTATTCGCTGAGATAGCCGTAGCCGCCGTGCAGCTGAAGCGCCTGGTTGGCGACCTCGAAGCCGGCATCGGTGCCAAAGCGTTTGGCCATCGCGCAGAGCATCGTGGCGTCGGGATCCTTGCGGTCTAGCGCCGCCGCTGCGCGCCACAGGAACGTACGCGCGGCCTCGAGCTCGATCGCCATGTCGGCGAGACGGAACTGCAATGCCTGGAATTCGTCGAGGCGTTTTCCAAAAGCCTTGCGCTCTTTCATGTAGGAACGCGCCTTGTCGAGCGCGGTCTGCGCGCCGCCTAGTGAGCACGCTGTGATGTTGAGACGCCCGCCGTCGAGGCCTGCCATCGCGATCTTGAAACCGACGCCCTCCTCGCTCAGCCGGTTGGCGACCGGCACGCGGGCGTTCTCGAAGATCACGGCGCGGGTCGGCTGCGCGTTCCAGCCCATCTTGCGCTCGTTGGCGCCGAACGAGACGCCCGGCGTGTTGCCGTCGATGACCAGCGTCGAGATGCCGCCGGGGCCATCGCCGCCGGTGCGCACCATCGCGACCAGGAGATCGGTCCCGCCGGCGCCGGAGATGAACTGCTTCTGGCCGTTGAGAACGTAATGATCGCCGTCGCGCACGGCACGGGTGCGGAGCGCTGCCGCGTCCGAGCCGGCGCCGGGCTCGGTCAGGCAGTAGCTCGCGATCAGCTCCATGGTGCAGAGCTTGGGCAGCCATTTGTGGCGCTGGGTGTCGCTGCCGTAGGCATCGATCATCCACGACGCCATATTGTGGATGGAGATGAAGGCCGAGGTGGTCGGACAGCCCGTCGCCAGCGCTTCGAAGATCAGCGCCGCGTCGAACCGTGTCATGGCGGAGCCACCCACATCCTCGCGGATGTAGATGCCGCCCATGCCGAGCGTGGCGGCCTCGCGCATCACCTCGACGGGAAAATGCTTCTCCTCGTCCCAGCGCAGCGCGTGCGGCGCGATCTTTTCCGCCGCAAACGCCAACGCCATGTCGCGAACCGCGATCTGATCCTCGTTCAGAGCGAACTGCATCTGTTAGCTTCGCTCCAACGACGGTTACTTCATCAGCGGGATCGAGAACTCCGCGCCTTCCTTGACGCCGGACGGCCAGCGCGAGGTCACCGTCTTGGTCTTGGTGTAGAAGCGGACCGAATCCGGGCCGTGCTGGTTGAGATCGCCGAAGCCCGACTTCTTCCAGCCGCCGAAGGTGTAGTACGCAATCGGCACCGGGATCGGCACGTTGATCCCGACCATGCCGACGTTGACCTTGGCCGCGAAGTCGCGCGCGGCGTCGCCGTCGCGGGTGAAGATCGCAACGCCGTTGCCGTAATCATGCTCCGACGGCAGCGCCAGCGCTTCCTTGTAATCGTGCGCGCGCACGACCGAGAGCACGGGGCCAAAAATCTCTTCCTTGTAGATCCGCATGTCCTTGGTGACGTTGTCGAACAGCGAACCGCCGAGATAGAAGCCGTTCTCGTAGCCCTGCATCTTGAAGCCGCGGCCGTCGACGGCGAGCGTCGCGCCTTCCTTGATGCCGATGTCGATATAGCCCTTGACCTTCTCGACCGCCTCGCGCGTCACCAGCGGACCGTAATCGGCGGAGGGATCGATCGAGGTGCCGATCTTGAGACTCTCGACGCGCGGGACCAGCTTTTCCATCAGGCGGTCGGCAGTGGCCTTGCCGACCGGAACCGCGACTGACACGGCCATGCAGCGTTCGCCGGCCGAACCGTAGCCGGCGCCGATCAGTGCGTCGACTGCCTGGTCCATGTCGGCATCCGGCATGATGATGGCGTGGTTCTTGGCGCCGCCAAAACATTGGCAGCGCTTGCCGGTCTGGGTGGCGCGCTCGTAGATGTATTGCGCGATCGGGGTGGAGCCGACGAAGCCGACGGCCTTGATGTCGGGATCGTCGAGGATGGCGTCGACCGCTTCCTTGTCGCCGTTGACGACATTGAGGATGCCGGACGGCAGGCCCGCCTCGATCATCAGTTCGGCAAGCATCATCGGCACGCCGGGATCGCGCTCCGACGGCTTCAGGATGAAGGCGTTGCCGCAGGCAATCGCAGGAGCGAACTTCCACATCGGAATCATCGCCGGGAAATTGAACGGCGTGATGCCGGCGACGACGCCGAGCGCCTGGCGCATCGAATAGATGTCGATGCCGGGGCCGGCGCCTTCGGTGTACTCGCCCTTCATCAGATGCGGAATGCCGCAGGCGAACTCCGCGACCTCGAGGCCGCGCTGGATGTCACCCTTGGCGTCAGGAACGGTCTTGCCATGCTCGCGGGCAAGCAGTTCGGCCAGCTTGTCGTAGTCGCGCTGCACCAGCTCGACGAACTTCATCATGACGCGAGCGCGGCGCTGCGGGTTGGTCGCGGCCCATTCCGGCTGCGCGGCGCGGGCGTTTTCCACGGCGGCGCGAACCTCGGCCTTGGACGCCAGCGCCACCTTGGCCTGAACGTCACCGGTCATCGGCTCGAAAACGTCGGCGGTGCGGCCCGAGGTGCCCTTGACCTCCTTGCCACCAATGAAATGTCCGACTGAACGCATGGAATGGTCTCCTTGAGGCGAGCTTGAACGCTTTGACAAATCCTATCGACCTGCATTTTATAGGATTCAAGTCTGAGATAATGCACCATAGATGTGCGAAAATGCTGGATCAAGGCGCTATCGACTGGGACGACTTCCGGTTCGTGCTGGCCATCGTGCGGGGCGGCTCGGTTTCGGCTGCGGCAAAACAGCTCGGCGTCGACCATGCCACCGTGATCCGCCGCGTCGACCGGCTGGAGAAGCACCTCTCGGCCAAGCTGTTTGACCGGCGCAAGACCGGCTACCTGCTGACAGAGGCCGGCCAGCGCGTCGCCGACAGCGCGGAAGCGATGGAATCGACCATCGTCGCCAACCAGGAGCAGGTCGGTGGCTCCGTGGCGCGGCTGACCGGCACGGTGCGGATCGGCGCGCCGGACGGTTTTGGCACCGCCTTCCTGGCGCCGCGACTGGCGCCGTTCGCGGACCGGTATCCCGATCTCGACCTGCAACTGGTGGCCACCGCGCGGCTGTTCAGCCTCTCCAAGCGCGAGGCCGATATCGCCATCAGCCTGACCATGCCGAAGGAAGGCCGCATCGTCGGCCGCAAGCTGCTCGACTACCGGCTCGGACTCTATGCCGCGCCCGCCTATCTCGACCGCTTCCCGAAAATCACCTCGCGCGAGGTCCTGCCGCAGCATCGATTCGTCGGCTATATCGAGGAGCTCTTGTTCACGCCCGAGCTCGACTATCTGCCGCAGGTCTCGCCGAAGATCTCCGCGCGCTTGCGCAGCGCCAATCTGATCGCACAACTCAACGCCACGCTCGCCGGCTTCGGTATTGCGGTGCTGCCGCACTTCATGGCGGCCGACTATCCGCAGCTGATTGCGGTGCTGGCGGAAGAGGTCTCGATCACCCGCACCTTCTGGATGCTGATGCACGCCGACAGCAAGGACCTCGCACGCATCCGCGCGGTGGCGGATTATATTTCCGAGATTGTGGAGCGCGAGCGGGCGTTGTTTGCGGGGCTCTGAAGCCTAGCTCTGCTTCGCCTTTTTCGCCGCCGCAGCCTTCGGCTCACGCCGCGCGCCGTCCAGCGCGCTGTCCTTGCCCGTCTTCAGCACCTCATCCGACAGCTCGCTCGAGCCGGCAATGCGCGCGAGCAACATGGTGCCGGCCATGGTCGCCAGCGTCGCGATCGCCTGCTTGCGCGCGGCCTTGCGCGGCAGATTCGGGATGAAGTCCGTGATCATCTCGATCATCTCGTCGAGCTTGCCGGCAAAGGCCTTTCGCGTCTTCGGGCTCTCTCGGGCGATCTCGGCGCCGAGCGCGGGGATCGAGCAGCCGTGACCGGGGTTGTCGCGATGCACCGCGGAGAGATAGGTCTCAACGATCTGACTGAGCTGCTTCTCCGGCGTGACCTGATCGGATTGCTTGCGCCAGTGCTCCATCGAGCGATCCATAGCGTAGCCAAACGCCTCGATCACCAGCGCCTCGCGGGAATCGAAATGGGCGTAGAAGCCGCCATGGGTCAGGCCCGCTTCCTTCATGAGGTCGGCGACACCGATGCCGTGGGCGCCCTTTTCGCGCAGCCGCACGGAAGCCTTCTTCACGATGCGGTCGTGGGTTTCCTGCTTGTGTTCCCGGGAATAGCGCATGCGGATCTCATTGGATGTCGGGGGTCATCTAATAACACGGATATCGGCCGGACGGCGCATTAATTCCCGGTAAAATTGTTGCCGATCATGGAAAAGGTCGCCGTTGCGTGCACCGCAAGCGCCCCCTTACCGTCGCGGACAAATCCCTCGGCGTAGCTGGTCTGGCGTCCCAGCTTGATCACCTTGCCTTCGGCGGAGATCAACCCGGACCGGACCGAGAGCGGACGCAGGAAGGTCATTTTCAGATCGAGGGTGACGGAGCCCTGCCCGGGCTCCAGCCGGGTCGAGATCGCACACCCCATGGCGGTGTCGAGCAGCGCGGCGGCTGTGGCCCCGTGCAGGAGGCCTATGGTGTTTTCGAGATCCTCGCGCGGCTCGAGTTCCATGACGATCCGGCCCGGCTCGACCACGGCCATGATGAAGCCGATCAGCTTGGCAAAGGGTGGCGGCGGCAGCCTTCCGTCGCGGATGCCCAGCATCGCATCCATGCCTGACAGGCCCATCGCCACTTTCGCAACCGGCGCAGGCACCTGCCATTCAACCACCCGCTCGCGCCGGCCCGCAGGCGAAAACAGGTCGAGTTGATCGATGTCGGTCATCGCGGCCTCTTTTGTATGATTTTCATCATACTATGCTGCGGACTTAGCGCTGGCAACTCCCTCCCCGCCGGCTTGACAAGCAATGCGTTTCGGCCCGGAAGTGTGACCTGACCGGCGTATTCGCACGTCTACGAAGCTCAGAGATCCTCTCATGGAAATGCTCAACAACCACTGCGGCGTGACGCGCGATGCGCGCGGCGTCGTTCATGTCGCGATCTGCAATGCCGGCTCGCTGAACATTTTGAGCTCGCCCGTCACCGATGCGGTGCGCGAAGGCCTGCAGCAGCTCTCGTCCGACCGCAGCATCCGGGTCGTGGTGCTGCGCGGCCAGAGCGAGAAGAGCATGATCGGCGGCGCCGACATCAAGGAGATGGCCAAGCTCGACCAGAAGTCCGCCGAGGCCTTCATCAGCCGCCTGCGCGACCTCTGCGAGGCCGTGCGCGCCTTCCCGGCCCCTATGATCGCGCGCATGCCCGGCTGGTGCCTCGGCGGCGGGCTCGAAGTCGCCGCGGCCTGCGATTTCCGGATCGCCGCCCGTGATGCGCATTTCGGCATGCCGGAGGTGCGGGTCGGCATTCCCTCGGTGATCCATGCCGCGCTGCTGCCGCGCCTGATCGGGTGGGCCCGCGCGCGCTGGCTGGTGATGACCGCTGAGAACATCGACGCGCCGACGGCGCTGGCCTGGGGGTTGGTCGACAAGGTCGCGCCGGAGGGTGGGCTCGATGCCGAGGTCGAGCACCTCGTGAAGGCCCTGCTCGAATGCGGCCCCGAGGCGCTGCGGTCGCAGAAGGCATTGCTGCGGCAATGGGAGGAGCTGCCGCTGACCGAGTCGGTAAATTTGAGCGTCAAAGTCTTCGGCGAGTCGTTCCTGACGGACGAGCCGACGCGGCTGATGGGCGCGTTTGTGAATCGGAAGCGGTAGGCGCTCTCCACCTCGTCCGATCGAACGAGCAAATCTCATCCGACCTACGACAATTTCTCATGCCCCGCGCAGTTGCATTTTTTGCGCCGCATCATATGATGACCGTAATCTTACATAGTTGGCATCTCACGGAGTCTCACCCATGGCCGAAGCCGCCGATCCCGTCGTCATCGTCTCCGCCGTCCGGACACCGCTCGGCCGCTTCATGGGCGAGCTTTCGCCGCTGGCCGCGCACAAGCTCGGATCGCACGTGATCGGCGTGGCACTGGAGCGTGCCAAGCTTGCGCCGGAGAAAATCGACGAGGTTTTCATGGGCTGCGTCCTTCCCGCCGGCCAGGGCCAGGCCCCCGCGCGCCAGGCGGCGCGGGCCGCCGGCCTACCCGATGCCACCGGCGCGACTACTGTCAACAAGGTCTGCGGCTCCGGCATGAAAGCGACCATGCTGGCGCACGACATCATTTGCGCCGGCTCGGCCGAGATCGTCGTCTCCGGCGGCATGGAAAGCATGAGCAACGCGCCGTATCTGCTCGCCAAGGCGCGTGGCGGCTATCGCGCCGGCCATGATCGCATCATCGACCATATGATGATGGACGGCCTCGAAGACGCCTACGAGACCGGCCGCTCCATGGGCGATTTCGGCGAGGCCACCGCAGAAGCCTATCAGTTCACCCGCAAGGACCAGGACGCCTTTGCGATGGAAACGCTCAGCCGCGCACGCAAGGCGGTCGAGGGCGGTGCGTTCAAGGCCGAGATCGCGCCGATCACGCTGAGTGAGAAGGCCGGCCCCCGCATCGTCGCCAATGACGAACATCCGCTCAAGGTCGATCCCGCAAAGATCCCCGGGCTGAAGCCGGCGTTCCGCGCCAACGGCACCATCACGCCGGCGGCCTCCTCCGCCAACGCCGACGGCGCCGCTGCGCTGGTTCTGACGAAGCGCTCGCTCGCCGATCGCAGCGGCCTGCCGGCTCTCGCCGTGATCAAAGGCCACACCACCCACAGCCAGGAGCCGCAATGGTTCACTACGGCCCCGATCCCGGCGATCCGCAAGCTCTTGGACAAAGTCGGCTGGAATGCCGGCGATGTCGATCTGTTCGAGATCAACGAAGCCTTCGCCGTGGTGGCGATGGCGGCCCAGCGCGATCTCGGCATTCCCCGCGACAAGCTCAACATCAACGGCGGCGCCTGCGCGCTCGGCCATCCCATCGGCGCCACCGGCGCACGGCTGATCGTGACGCTGCTGCATGCGCTCGAGGCGCGAAACCTCAAGCGTGGCGTCGCCGCGCTCTGCATCGGCGGCGGCGAAGCTACTGCGATCGCGGTAGAGCGCCTGACGCACTGACGAGAACGTCCGGAAATGAGGGAACTCCGTCATTTCCGACAGACGCGTCCCGTGCCATTCTGAAAACTTGCGCAGGCTCTCGCCTGCCCATCAAGATTGAGGCCCAATGATCTCGAACTGGCTCGCGGCAACACTCGGCCGCCGCAATATCCACTACGGCTGGGTGATGGTCGGCGTGACCTTCCTCACCGCGCTGATCAGCGCCGGCACGGTCGGCGCGCCCGGCGTTTTCATTGTTCCGCTTCAGAAGGAATTCGGCTGGAGCACGGCGGAGATCTCGTCGGCGTTGTCGATTCGCTTCATCCTGTTCGGGCTGATGGCGCCGTTCGCGGCGGCCCTGCTCAACCGCTACGGCCTGCGAAATGTCACGCTGACCGCGCAGCTCATCGTGGTCTCGGCGCTGGTGCTCTCGCTCGGCATGACGGAGGTCTGGCAGCTCGTCGCGCTGTGGGGCGTCGTGATCGGGATCGGCACCGGCATGACCGCGCTGGTGCTGGGCGCTACCATCGCGACGCGCTGGTTCGCGGCGCGGCGCGGCCTCGTCGTCGGCATCATGACCGCGAGCGTCGCCACCGGTCAGCTCGTGTTCCTGCCGCTGCTGGCAAGCCTCACCGAACGCTTCGGCTGGCGGCTTGCGCTCGGCTTCGTCTGCATCGCACTTGGTGTTTCCGCCCTCGCGGTCCTGCTCGCGATGCGCGACCGTCCGAGCGATTTGGGCCTGCGCCCGTTCGGCGACGAAGGCACCACACCCCTGCCAGCGCCGCCCGTCAGCCATGGCTCGATCACCGGCGTCGCACTCGGCACGCTGCGCGAGGCCTCGAAGAGCGGCGCGTTCTGGGTCCTGTTTGCGACGTTCTTCGTCTGCGGCGCATCCACAAACGGCCTCGTGCAGGTGCATCTGATTCCGATGTGCCTCGATTTCGGCATCCCGCAGGTGCAGGCCGCGGGCTTGCTGGCTGCAATGGGCATCTTCGACTTCTTCGGCACCATCATGTCGGGATGGCTTTCGGACCGCTACGACAACCGCTATTTGCTGTTCTGGTATTACGGCCTGCGCGGGCTCTCGCTGATCTTCCTCCCCTTCAGCGATTTCTCGTTCTATGGGCTCTCGATCTTCGCGATGTTCTACGGGCTCGACTGGATTGCAACTGTGCCGCCCACGGTGCGCCTGACCGCGCAGAAATTCGGACCTGAGCGCGCCAATCTGGTGTTCGGCTGGATCTTTGCAGGCCACCAGCTCGGCGCGGGCACCGCTGCCTTCGGCGCCGGTCTCTCGCGGACGGTCTATCAGAGCTACCTGCCCGCCTTCTTCATCGCCGGCGCGCTCTGCGTGTTCGCCTCGCTGATCGTGCTGACGCTGTCGCGACAACCGAAGCCGAAGCCGCAAGCGGCGATGGCTTAGTATCTGATGGTGCCGGTGACGCCGTAGAATGCGGCGTCACCGATCCGCCCGACACGAGGCGGGTCGTCCGGGTTCGGGGTGCCGCTCGATTGCGGAAGACGTACCTGAAGGTAAAGCGCGACCAGCCGTCGCAGATCGAAAATCAGCAAGGCGAACCTGCCGTAACCGTCAACAGACGCCTTGCGGATGTTCATGTGTCGCAATTATGTCGGCTGGCCGCTCAGGCGAGGGACCCCCCGCGCGGGTTGACGATCGTATAGCCACGCAATGAACGCGCATGCATTCGCGTCGCGTGTCCGCCCGAGTTGGCATCGTACGCCATCCAGATGTCCCCTTCCAAATGCTGCTCGAGGACGAATACATGTCCACGTCGCGCTGCGACCATTCCCGGTGCGGGTGATGTCCGCGGGAAGCGCAGCCAATTGGCCGCAAGATTCAATTCCGGCACGATACGGCCGAACACGCGCAGAGCCGCGCCGCAGCCGCAGAAGGAGGAAGGACACCCTGCCGGACGACTGCCGACGATGCGGGCGCTGGAGATGCTCGTCGTCGGGGCGCCGCCCGCGTCGGTCACTGTCAATTGCGTCGCGCGATAGGCTTGTAGCGAGGACCTGGGATTCAGTGGGGACCGGGAAGCCCGCTCACGGCGCGGTTGCGCATATGAGAAGTCGCAGGGCATCGTGACGTTGCATTCAGGTACTTGATGAATGCGATAAGTCCGTGCTTCGGAAGCGACGGAGCTGAGGGCAACCAAGAGACACGCAGAAAGAACCGCCTTGAACATTGCAGGGCTCCAAATTGAAGATCCCTGCCCCGGCAATGAGAAACCAATAACAGTTTGGCTGAAATCGGCTAAAAGAACGGCCAAAAGTGGCTTCATTTGCAGGCCGATTTCTGCAGTCCTCATAGCCCAGACGTAGCGGCGGAGATAGATAACTCGCAGAGAACGAACGCGTGTCGTCGCAACCGAAACGCGATCGCATGTGCACGCGCCGCTCACCGATGGGCGTCGACCGGCCCGAGCGCACAATTGCGCAGGGTACCCCTCGAGCCATAAACCCGGCCGGTGATTGTTGCGCGCTTGGTCAACCCCGAGTCGTCGCCAAACCCGCTCCTGTGGCTATCGCAAAGTCCGATTTTGCAGCGCCGAGCGCTGCGGCGAGCTCGTCGATGTGGTAAGGCTTCGATAGGATCCGGATCCCGGCCTGCTCGGCGTCGTGAACCGCGGCTTCGGCGTATCCGCTCGTCAGCAGGACCGGAATGTCGCTTCGCCTTCTTCTGATCTCGCGCGCGAGTTCGACACCGTTCATGCCGCCCGGCATCATGATATCGGAAAACACCAGATCGACGGAGCGGCCGTCCGCTAGGGCACCGAGAGCCGCCGCAGCGCTGGCCGCCCGCGTGACCTGGTAACCGAGCTGCGCAAGCATCTCGCTGACGAGCGCGGCGACCTCGTCGTCGTCTTCGACGAGGAGGATTCGCCCCTGATTGGCCTTCTTGGGCCGCGCCCTGTTCAGGTCGATGAGGTGCCGTTCACCCGAAGGGATATTCCTGGATCGCGGCAAATAGAGCTCGATGCTGGTGCCCTCGTCGACGATCGATTTTATTCGAACCATCCCGCGTGATTGCGTGGCAAATCCGTGGACCTGAGCAAGCCCCAGGCCCGAGCCTTTCCCGACATCCTTGGTCGTGAAGAACGGTTCGAAGACCCGCGCCAGGATCTCGGGGCTCATTCCAACACCCCTGTCGACCACGGATAGGCGAACGTAATCGCCCGCGATCTCGTTCTCGTTCAGGCCGGCCAGGTTCTCGCCACGGACAACGATCGTACCGCCGTTCGGCATCGCATCGCGGGCGTTGACCGCCAGATTGAGAATGACCAGTTCGAGCTCTCCCGGATCGACCTCAACCGGCCAAAGCCCCTCCGGAAAATCGAACTCGACGTGAACGTCGCCTCTCAGGCTCCGATCGAGCAATTCGCGCATGCCGCCGATCTGCGCGGGGATGTCGACGGCCTCGGGCCGGAGCTTCTGCCGCCGTGAAAAAGCCAGAAGCTGCCTGGTCAGGCCCGCACCACGCTGCGCCGCCTGAACCATTCCTTCCAACAGCCGACGCCGCCGATCAGGATCGGTCTGTCGGTCGAGCATGTCCAATCCACCGGAGATCACCATCAGCAGATTATTGAAATCGTGAGCTACTCCGCCGGTCAA
This sequence comes from Bradyrhizobium sp. Kon56, assembly GCF_055807635.1. NCBI lineage: Bacteria > Pseudomonadati > Pseudomonadota > Alphaproteobacteria > Hyphomicrobiales > Nitrobacteraceae > Bradyrhizobium > Bradyrhizobium sp. Kon56. The sequence goes on from NZ_JBVVOU010000005.1 coordinate 206,158, forward strand.
TTGCCCAATGGCCTCGATCTTCTGGGCCTGACGAAGGGTCTCCTCGACGCGGGCGCGCTCTTCCATTTCGGCCCGCAGATGCTTGTTGGCCTCCTCGAGGGCACGGGTGCGCTCGACCACGAGCTTCTCGAGCTCCTGGGCCGTCCGCTCGCGCGCCTGCAGCAAGGTCCGAATTTCATATTGCCGCCGGCGGGCCCGCATTGCGGATTGAATTGCGCTCGTCAGCGTGATCGGCTGAACCGGGCGCTCGAGCAGCGAGACGTTGCGGAGTGTCTCGACGATGCTGCGGCGCCAGGCAACCACCGCCGGCTGCTCCCGGTGGCTGGTAAGAATGACAAAGGGCAGGTCGGACCAGGGCGGCTGCCGCTCGATCCAATGTGCCAGCGGCTGGGTATCCTTTCCGAACAAGCCCTCCTCGGCGAGAAGCACCGCGCCCACGCCAGCCGACATCTCGTTGACCAGTTCAGGCAGACCTCGACAATTGATTGCCACGAGATTCGAACTGCGGAGAAGCTCGACCGATGCCGGTCCATCGCGGCCAATCGGAGCAAACACGAGGACGCAATGATCGCGGTCGGCGCTCATTCCGACAGCCCCTCCGGTATCTCCGTGCCCGAGTAACGCGGATTCCCGGAAAAGATGCCGCTGAATCCGGTCAGCGGAGGACCGACCGTAATGCCGGCACTGCCAAGACGAAACTCGCGGATGGAATTTTCATGATTGCCGCTGCGCTTCTTCACGACCGAGAGGGCGCGCCGCACCGTTCCGCCGACCTCGAAATAGCGCAGCATGAGCACGGCATCGCTCAAATAACTGATATCGAGGGCCGTTTCCATCGGGCCGACCAGCCCATGCTGAGCGAGGATAAGGACGGTCAGCACGCCTTTCTGCCCGAGATAGCTCAAGAGCTCGTGCATCTGGAGGATGAGAAATCGCTCATCCGGCATTGCGTTGAGGTAGCCGTTCAGACTGTCGATGACAACAATTCGGGCGTTGTCCTTTTCGACGCTGTTGCGCACATTGGCGGCGAATTCGCCGGGGGACATTTCGGCGGGATCGATCTGTTTAAATCGGATGAGTCCCGATTGCAGATGGCTTTCAAGCGGCAGGCCCAGCGTTCGAGCCCGGGCCTCCACTGTACCGCGACCTTCATCGAAGGCAAAGAACACCGCATGCTCACCGCGATCTGCCGCCGCGATCGCATAGGTCAGCGCGAGAGACGACTTGCCGACACCGGCGGCGCCCAAGAGCAGCGCACTGGTGCCGCGCTCGAGCCCTCCTCCCAGTAGCTGGTCGAGGTGTGCATTGCCGCTGGGCGTCAACTCACCGATAAACGAGGTGTGATGTTCCGCCGCCACCAGACGGGGGAATATCCGCACCCCTCCCGCTTCGATCGTGAAATCGTGGAAACCGCCGCGAAATCGAATGCCGCGCATCTTGATCACGCGAAGCCGCCGGCGCTCTGCCCCATAATCAATGGCGAGCTGTTCGAGCATCACGACGCCATGCGCGATCGAATGGAGTTGCAGATCGTCCTGGGAGGACGAGAGATCGTCGAGGAGGATGACCGTGCAGTTGCGGTTGGTGAAAAAGTGCTTCAGGGCCAGAACCTGGCGCCGGTACCGCAGCGGGTTCTGCGCAAGGAGGCGGAGCTCGGACAGGCTGTCCAGCACCACGCGCGCGGGATTGATCCGTTCGACCTCCTTGAATATCAGGCCCGTGGTTTCGCTCAGCTCCATCTCGGCGGGGTGGAAGACGGTGAGCTCGCGCTCCGGATCGAGCGTCGTCTCAGGCGGCACCAGTTCGAAGATGTCGACTCCTTGCAACGACCAGCCGTGCCGCTGTGCAACCAGCGTCAGCTCACGCTTGGTTTCCGACAAGGAGATATAGAGCACGCGTTCACCGGAGCGGGCGCCCTCGAGAAGGAATTGAAGCGCCATCGTGGTCTTGCCCGAGCCGGGCCGACCCTCGTAGAGGTACATGCGATTGGGATCGAGCCCGCCGTAGAGGATATCGTCGAGGCCATCACTGCCGGTCGAAATCCTGGGCAACTCTCCGGGGTCGCTGGTTTGCGCCCGGCTCGATGAATTGATCATTGAACCCCCGTGAAGCTCCATCGCCAAAAGTGCGGTCCGGCCCCGAGATGGACGCGCGGTCAGCGGTCCGGCCCCGGCCGTAAGGCGAAATTTGGCAAAGAACGCCCAAGCCGGGTTCCAAGTTCCGCCTTCAGATGCATGTCCGCCAGACCGTCTGCCGCGGAACCGTTCTCGCCCCCTATTTTAGCTTTTGCGGTCTGACTGGCGGTCCCAGCCGGTCAGCGTCGACAAGCCAGTTCGCGCCCCGAAAGCCGCGCCAGCTCACTGCATCATCGCGGCCGAGATCTTCTCCGCCGACATCAGGACTGGAAAATTGGTGTTGGCGCACGGCACCACCGGGAAGATGGAGGCATCGACGACGCGCAGGCCCTGCACGCCTTTGACGCGCCCCTCTGGATCGACCACCGCCATCGGATCATCGGTCCGGCCCATGCGGCACGAGCAGGAGGCGTGCCACACGCCGATCGTGGCCTTGCGCACGAAGGCTTCCAGCGCCTCGTCATCGTTGATGACGTCGTCGAAGGTGAAGCCCTCGACCACGAAATTGTCGATCATGTAGTGGCGCAGCGCCGCCGGCCCGTCCATCAGGGCCGCGGCGATCTTGGTGAGAATCCTGTTTTTGGTGTTGACCACGCCGATCTTGCGCACGCGGTCGGTATAGGAGGCCGGGAACGGCTTGTCCGTCACGGCCCTGACGACGTCGCTCATCTGCACGGCCGCCATCTTGCGGAAACCGCTCATCAGGCGATCAAGGTCGCGCCGGTCGGACAACAGGTTGAATTCGACGATCGGCTCGACTGCCGTGTCGCGCGAGGCAAGTTTGACCTGTCCGGTCTCGGAATAGGTCTTGTTGACGAACGTCAGCAGCGATCCGATCTGCTCACCGACGGCGTGCCAGGCCGATTTGCTGAGCAGGACGACGAACATGTCGCCTTTCGGTACGCCTTCGAGCCCGGACGAGTAACGCAGGCCAAGCTGCATGTGGCGCCTGGTGTGCTCGTTCATCCGCGCGCCGCGGCGGACAAAGGACGATAGCGAGATCGAGGGATGATCCATCAGGCGCTGGCCGACGCCCTGCAGCCCCATCAACACGGGAATGCCCATATCCCTGAGGTGACCGACCGGGCCGATGCCGGCGCGCAACAGATGCGCCGGCGAATGGATGGCGCCGCTGGAGAGAATGATCTCGCCGGCGCGGAATTCCTGCTCCCGCCCGTCGACCACCGCCTTCACGCCGACGCAATGCGTGCCCTCGAACAGCAACTCCCTGACTTGCGTGTTGGTGGAGATCGTGAGGTTGGCGCGCTTGCGCGTGTCTCGATCGAGATAGCCCATGGCAGCCGAGACGCGTTGCTCGGCCTGGTTCGAGTGCGTCACCGGGAAAAACCCGTCGACGAACTCGCCATTCTGGTCGGGCAGGAACTGATGTCCGGCCTGCTGGAAGGCTTGCGCGAACGCCTGCGAATGCCGCGTCCAGTGCTCCCTGGGGATTCGGCGGACCGGGATGCGGCCGTCCTTGCCGTGGTAGGGACCGTCGAAATCGAGGTCGCGCTCGACCTTCTTGAAGAAGGGCAGCACATCATTCCAGCTCCACCCCGCGGCGCCGCGCGCTTCCCATTCGTCGTAATCGGTCGGCGCGCCGCGGTTGGCCATCTGGCCGTTGATCGAGGAGCCGCCGCCAAGCACGCGAGCCTGCTCGTATTTGCGCAGGGGCGGGCGCCCTTCGTCCGGGTTGTTGTGACTGACGATCTGGGTCGTGACCTTGAGCTCGGTCCAGTGGAAGCGCGGATCGAAATAGGCCGTCCCCGGATAGCTGTCCTTGATCTCGGCCGGCTCGTCTCCGGGCGGTGTGTCCTGTCCAGCCTCGCAGAGCAGGACCTTGTTGGCGCTCCTCGCGGAGAGCCGGTGGGCCAGCACGGACCCCGCCGAGCCGCCGCCCACGATAATGAAGTCGTACACGATTGGCGCTTCCTCTTGTTCTTGCCCGGGAAGCGTAGCGCGTTATTGTTTTGAGGTCACGTCATCGCTGCCGCGGCAAAGCGCGAGCACAACGCCGTCGACGCCGAGGGCACCGCCCGGCGGCAGGCATCTGCCGTCCGGTCAGCAGGTGACGAGGGAGCGAACCGAGGAGGCTTTACGGCTTCCTTACGAAGCCCGCGCGCAACCTCTCGGCAAACCAGACTACAAAAATCGAAGCGAACGACAGGCAGAAAAATATGGCTGTCCAAAGCAGCGCGTTACCCGCATTTGTCATGACGTCTCTCCCTCGTTTCAAACGAGACGCTTGCAGACAATCGAACGCTACGTGTTGCGATAGATCAATTTTGCCGAACTGCAATTAGGCTGAGATCGGCATCAGCAGCTCGCAGTGACGGCTGAGGCTACGGCCTGATCGAAAAACTCTCCGGCGGCCCTGGCTTCCGCAATGGCTCCGACAGCCGCGCGAACTCGCACAGCAGCGACCGCGTCTTCCTGGGATCGATGATCTCCTCCACCCAGAATTTTTCGGCGGAACGGAATGGCGAGCGCAGCTTGTTGAGGCGGTCCTCGATCTCTTTCAGTTTCTCCGCCTTGTCCTCGGCCGCGTCGATGTCCGCGCGGTAGGCGGCTTCGATGCCGCCTTCGAGCGGGAGCGAGCCCCAATAAGCCGACGGCCAGGCGTAGCGGATCGAGAAGCGGTCGGCGGGCTGATGCACCACGCCGGCGACGCCGAAGGCGTTGCGCAGGATCACCGTGCACCAGGGCACCGTGGCCTGGTTGACCGCGGCCATAGCGCGAACGCCATGGCGGATGGTGCCCGCCTTCTCCGCATCGAGGCCGATCATGAAGCCGGGGCAGTCCATGAGATAGACGATCGGCAAATGGAAGGTCTCGGCGAAGTCGACCCAGCGCACCACCTTCTGGCAGGCATCCGCCGTCCAGGAGCCGCCATAGTGAAAGCTGTCGCTGGCGAGCACCATCACCGCCCTGCCCTCGAGCCGCGCGAGGCCGACAATGATCGGCTTGCCGAAATTTTTGGCGACCTCGAAGAACGAGCCCTTGTCCACGACCTGCTCGACGATCGGCCGTATCTTGTAGACCTGCTTGCGGTTGCGTGGCACCGCGCTCATCAGCGCCTCTTCTGTGCGCTCCGGATTGTCGGTGCAGGGCAAGGTCGGTGGTAGCTCGTAGACCGACGACGGCAGATAGGACAGGAATCGCCGGGCGCAGGCAAACGCCTCCTCCTCGGTGTCGACGGCATGATCGACCGCGCCGGCGCGGGTCTGGATGTCGGCGCCGCCGAGCTCTTCCTTCGAGAGGTCCTGCCCCAGCGCCTTCACCACCGGCGGACCTGCGACGAACATCGCGGACTTCCGGGTCATGATGGAATAGTGGCTGGCGGCAAGACGCGCGGCACCGAGCCCTGCGACCGAGCCGAGGCCGAGCGCGACCACGGGCACGCGCGACAAATTCTCGGTGGTGAAGCGATACCAGCGTGTGCCGCCGATGCCGCCCGGCAAGTTCGCCGCGCCCTTGGTCTCGATAGTCTTGACCGAGCCGCCGCCGCCGGAGCCTTCGATGATGCGGACGATGGGCAGGCGGAGATCATGCGCCATCTCCTCCGCCATCAGCGGTTTTGCGGAGATGGACGCGTCCGCCGAGCCGCCGCGCACGGTGAAATCGTCGCCGACCACGACGATGGTGCGGCCTTCGATGCGCGCGCGGCCGAACACGCAGTTCGCCGGCGTCAATTTCTGCAACTCGCCGCTGGAATCGTATTCACCGACGCCGGAGACGGCGCCGATCTCGTGAAAGCTGCCCTTGTCGGTCAGTCTGTCGATACGCTCCCGAACAGTCAGTCGGCCCTGGTCATGCTGACGCTTGACCTTGTCAACGCCGCCCATCTCCCGCGCGAAGGCTTCGCGCCGGGCGAGCTCGTCGAGTTCCGGCTTCCAGTTCATTCACTCCCTCCGAATTGATCGGCTTGTTATTGTTGTGCACGGCGATGGCGACCGGTTTACGCGGGATGCGGGCGTTGAAGACGTCGCCTTCCGCGCCCTCCATCAGGCTGCCGAGCGAACGGCCGAGCGCGAGCATCAGCGGCGCGACCTCGGCATGCAGGCGCTCTTCGTCGTACATCGCCGACAGAAGACCGATCGTGATGACGACGAAGGTCTGGTATTGCGGCGACCAGATCGGCACCGCGAGCCCGTTGATATGCGGGCTCCACAGGCCGCAGGCCACGACATAGCCGCGCTCATGCAGCGACTGCCGGTTGGCCTCGATGCGGGGCCGCAGGATTTTCGCAGCCTCGGGAGCTTCCCGCTCCATGTCCGCGATGAAGGCATCGCCGACCTCGGGCGCCAATGCCGCAGTGTAGGCTGCGCCTGCAGCGGTCGAGGCCATCGAGATGCGGCTGCCGGTGCCCTCGTGCAGCCCGAGTGCCGAGGCCGAACGCGCGAACTGAAGATAGACCAGATGGAAGCGATCGGGGACCACGAAGCCGACGGTGCCCGGCAGTTGCTCAGCGACTTCCTGGAGCCGCTGGCGAATCATGCTGCGCAGCTGCGCGCCCTTCATCATCGAGGCGCTCATCGCCACCGCGCTTGGCCCGATGCGATATTTCTGATCGCGCGGCAGATAGACCAGCTGCCCCATCCGCGTCAGCGTGTGCGTGAGCCGCGACACGGTCGAGCGCGGCAGGCCGCAGCGATTTGAAATTTCCAGATTGCCAAGCCTGGCCTCGTGGCCCTCGAAGCATCGCAACACGTCGAACGCGCGCGACACCACCTGGATGACATCACCCTCACCGGCTTCGCCAGCGAGCGCACCTTGTCTACTCAACCGCTCCGAACGTCGTCCCATGATCCCTACCGCTTGTTCCGCTGTGCGGAATTAAATTCCGCTTGCAGAAGAAACTACCTCAGGCATTTTGCGACCACAACAAAAAGGCGATGGCATGCCAGAAATTAAGATCGTCACGGAGATCGCCGGACGCGTCTGCGCAACTCCCGTGCAGGTTGGAGGAACCGTTGCAGATGGCGATGAGATTGTGGTGGTCGAAGCGATGAAGATGGAGATACCGGTGCTTTCGCCTGTGAGCGGCGAGATCACATCGCTTCTGGTGAAGCTCGACGACGTCGTTACCGAAGGACAGGCGATCGCAATCGTCGCAAGCTGACTGCATTCTCCGTCGTTTTCCGCGACATTCTGTCAGCCTCATTGCTGCGTTCGCGGTACGGCGTTGCCATTGCCTGACCGCGATGACATGATCTCTCAAACAAAACCTGTTTCAAACAAAGAAAGAAATCGTCGCGGCAAACGCGAGGATCATTGGAGGGAAACATGCGTCGTGGGCTGATCATGCTCGCGCCTGCCGTGGTGGCAGGCCTTTCTTTTGTGTCTACACGCTATGCATTCGCCGACGACATCAAGCTGCCGGCAACATTGACGTTCACCGCCTATGACACCGGTACCGCCGGCTTCAACATCGCGGTCGGCGTCGGCAAGATGATGAAGGACAAATACTCGACCGACGTGCGCGTGCTCCCCGCAGGCAACGATGTCGCGCGTCTGGCGCCGCTGCGCGCCAAGCGCGCGGTCTCCGCGGCGATGGGATCGGGGACATATTTCGCGCAGGAGGGCGTGTTCGAGTTCGGCTCCAGGGAATGGGGCCCGCAGCCGCTCCAGATCCTGCTCTCGAGCGTTGATTGCAATTGCGGTTCGCTCGGCGTGGCCGCGGATACAGGGGTGAAGGAGCTGAAGGACCTCAAGGGAAAGCGCGTCGGCTTCGTCGTCGGCTCGCCGGCACTGAACCAGAACTCGCTCGCGGTGCTCGCCTTCGCCGGCCTGACGCAGAAGGACGTCAAGATCGTCGAGTTCGCAAGCTACGGCGCGATGTGGAAGGGCTTGATCAACAACGACACCGATGCGGCCTTCGGCACCACCATCACCGGTCCCGCCAAGGAAGCCGAGACTTCGCCGCGCGGGCTGGTCTGGCCGCCGCTGCCCGCCAAGGACAAGGAAGGTTGGGCACGGATGCAGAAGGTCGGCTCGTTCTTCTTCCCGCAGACAGCGACCTGCGGCGCCGGTATCTCGCCGGACAAGCCGATCGAGCTCGGCAACTATCCCTATCCGATCTTCGTCGCCTACGCCTCGCAAGCCCCCGAGCAGGTCTATGCGATCACCAAGGCGATGATCGTGAACTACGATTCCTACAAGGACTCCGCGCCCGGCGCCGGCGGGCTTGCGGCCGATCGCCAGACCAAGAACTGGGTGGTGCCGGTGCATCCCGGCGCGGTGAAGGCTTTGAAGGAGGCCGGGCAATGGAACGACGCACAGGAGGCGCACAACAACGGACTGATCAAGCGGCAAGAGGTGCTTGGCGCCGCGTGGACCGACTACGGAAAATCCAATCCGCCTGCGGATGATAAGGCGTTCCTCGACGCCTGGATGAAGGCGCGTGCCGCGGCGCTTGCGAAGGCCGACATGCCGAACGGGTTCGAGGATTAGTTCACAGCGTTAATTGTCCACGCCCGGGGTCGATCATGTCGTCTGCTTCAGTCTCCACCCCCTCCCAGGACGAGGCCAAGCGGATCGTGTTCGACGATCCGCATGGCGCCGCCGCCAACATGCAGGAAGCTGAAGTTACGCGCGTGCGAAGCTTGCGTGGCGCGTGGCGCTGGCTGCTCGTCCTCGCGACCGCCGCGACCATCCTGCTCTGCATCAACCAGCAATTCTCGCTGCGCTTCTTCGTCGGCTACACCCAGCTCAACACGGAATACTTCTACCTCCTGATCGCCCTGATGCTGCCGTTCACGTTCCTGATCTTCCCGGGGACCCCGCGCGCGCCGCTCGACCGCATTCCCTGGTATGACCTTCTCTGCTTCGTCGTGACCTTTGCCGCCGCGCTGCTGTTGATGTCGAACGTCCGCAAGGCCGCCGAGGCCGGCTGGGAATTCGGCGGCGCGCCGAACAGCGTGATCGCAGCCGGTCTCGTGATGTGGGTGATGTTGATGGAGGCGCTGCGCCGCACCGGCGGCTGGAGCCTGCTACTGAGCGTGCTTCCCTTCACCGTCTATCCGCTGTTCGCGGAATCCAGCTGGCTCGGGCCGTTCCGCGGCACGCAGTCGACGCTGGAGCAGGCGACCGCCTATCACGTGCTGTCGGGCGAGAGCCTGCTCGGCATTCCCATCCAGGCGTTTGCCGACACCGTGATCGGCTTCCTGGTGTTCGGCACCGCGTTGATGATGACCGGCGCCGGAAAGTTCTTCATCAATCTCGCCTTCGCGCTGTGTGGCACGTTCCGCGGCGGCGCGGCCAAGGTGTGCATCTTCGCCAGCGGCCTGCTCGGCATGATGTCAGGCTCGATCATCTCCAACGTGCTGACCGCCGGCACCATGACCATTCCGGTGATGAAGAAGAGCGGCTTTCGCGCCTCCTATGCGGGCGCGATCGAGGCTTGTGCCTCGACCGGCGCGGTGCTGGCGCCGCCGGTGATGGGCGCGACCGCCTTCGTAATCGCGCAGTTCCTCAATGTCAGCTACGCCGATGTCGCGATCGCGGCCATCATTCCCGCCGCGCTCTATTATATCGGCCTGTTCATGCAGGTCGATTCCTACGCCGCACGACACGGGCTGAAGGGCATTCCGCGCGCGGAGCTGCCGCGGGTCATGGATACAATCAAGGATGGCTGGTACTACGTCTTCGTCATCGCCCTCCTGATCGTGATGCTGCTCTACTTCAAGCGCGAGAGCCATGCGCCATTCTACGCCACCGCATTGCTTCTTGTGCTCAACCAGCTGTTCTCGAAGGACACGCGCTGGACTGTCGCGACCATCGGCAAATTCCTCGAGGTCAACGGCCGCACCTTCGTCGAGCTTGTCGGCATCCTCGCCGGGTGCGGCCTGCTGATCGGCGCCTTCTCGATGACCGGCGTGGTGTCGAGCCTCGCCAACGACCTGCTGCATATCGCCGGCGACAATCCGTTCCTGCTGCTCGGCATGTGCGCCCTGACTAGCCTGATTCTCGGGCTCGGCCTGACCACGACGGCCTGCTACATCTTCCTCGCCATCCTGGTCGCACCCGCGCTGGAGAAGCTCGGGCTGAACAAAATGGCCGTGCACATGTTCATTTTCTACTGGGGCATGCTGTCGTCGATCACCCCGCCGGTCGCGATTGCATCATTCGCAGCGGCAGGTATTGCCGGCTCGCCGGCGATGAAGACGGGCTGGGAATCGATGTGGGTCGGCAGCATCATCTATTTCATCCCGTTCTTCTTCGTGCTCAATCCCGCGCTGGTGCTGCAGGGGCCGAGCCCCTATCTGGCCGGTCTCGGCTTGATGGCGCTCGCGGCGTTCGGCACGCTGTTCATCTGCGGCGGCATCCAGGGCTACCAGCCCTTCGTCGGCGATCTCCGCGGCGCCGGTGCGCTGGAGTGGCCCATCCGCGTGCTGCTGGTGATCGGCGGTTTCGTGGTGGCCACCCCCGGCGGCGGCATCATGCCGCTGTCGCAGATGCAGGTGACGCTGCTCGGCCTCGCCATCCTGATCCCCACGATTTTGCTCGCCCTGCTGCTGGTCCGGCGGCAGACCGTGGTGCCGGACGGGTTGCGCGTGCCCTGATTGCGTTGCACAAAGAGAGGCAATGAAACCGCTTTCGCCTCTCGCTACCGCCTGGACGCGCTCGAAGCCGCCTTTGCTGCGGTTTCTGGACAATTGCCTCAACGAATTCTCGGCAGAGACCTCGGGCGCGGTCGCCGACTACATTCCCGAGCTCGGCAAGGCCGATCCTGCCTGTTTCGGCATCAGCCTCGCGACCCTGGACGGTCATGTCTACGAGGTCGGCGACTCCAGGGCGCCCTTCACCATCCAGTCGATGTCAAAGCCGTTCGTGTTCGCGCTGGCGCTGGACCTGCTCGGCGCAAACAGGGTGGAGAGCGCAATCGGCGTCGAGCCCTCCGGCGATCCTTTCAACTCGATCCGGCTCAACTCGGAGAATCATCCATTCAACCCGATGGTCAATGCCGGCGCGATCGCCTGCACCGGGCTGATCCACGACAGCAAGGGTCCGGATGCCTTCGAGCAAATTCGCCTCGCGCTTAGTCGTTTTGCCGGCCGCGATCTCGCCGTCGACGAGGCCGTCTACGCTTCCGAAAGCCAGACCGGCGACCGCAACCGTGCCATCGGCTATCTCCTCAAGACCAATGCGGTGATCTCGGACAATGTCGCGGCCGTACTCGACGTCTATTTCCGGCAATGCGCGGTGCTGGTCACCGCGCGCGACATCGCTGTGATGGCGGCAACGCTCGCCAACCGTGGCGTCAACCCGGTTACCGGCGAGCAGGTGCTGACGCCTTACGCGATCTCGCGCACGCTGTCGGTGATGACGTCGTCGGGCATGTACGACTATGCCGGCGAATGGATCTACCGGATCGGCATCCCCGCCAAGAGTGGCGTCGGCGGCGGAATTCTCGCCGCACTCCCCGCCCGCCTCGGGCTCGGCAGCTATTCGCCAAGGCTCGACAAGCACGGCAACAGCGTGCGCGGCATCAAGGTCTGCGAGGCGCTGTCCTCGCATTACGATCTGCATATGCTCAACCGCAGCGACGACGCACGCAACGCCGTCATCGCCGATTACGACATCGGCAAGAGTCCGTCGCGCCGCGTCCGCCGCCCGCAGGAACGCGATATTCTCGCAGCCCACGAGCAGGAGGTGAGGATCATCGAGCTGGTCGGCACGCTGTCGCTGTCGGCGGTCGACTATGTCTCGCGCCGGCTTGCGGGTCGGCCGCGGCCGCAATTCGTGATCTTCGATCTCCACCGCGTCACCTCCACCACACGCGCCGGAGCGCGGCTGGTGGCCGAAGCGTTCGAAGAACTCGCGGCGCTGAATGTGACCGCCGTCCTGTCAGGCGTCAGGCGTGCCTCCAAGGAATGGGACAGCCTGCGGGAATGGACCGCCGAGCTCAAGAACGTCCGCGACTTCTATTTGCTCGACACAGCGATCGAATGGGCCGAAGACCAGATCATCTATCGGTACGGAGGCTCGATCGATTTCCACGAGACCTCCGAGCTTGCCGAGCAGCCGCTGCTGGCCGGCATGAGCGAGGAAGAGCTGACCGACCTCGCCTCGATCTGCACGATCCGGACCTATCAGTCTGGCGCGAAAATCCTCTCCACTGGCGCCGCAGCCGATTCCCTGTTCTTCCTGCGCAGCGGCGCGGTGCATGTCACCCTGCCGGACGGCGTGCGGCTGGCAACACTCACCGCTGGCATGGCGTTCGGCGAGATGGCGCTGATCGAGACCACCCGCTCCGCGGACGTCTTCGCCGATATGGCAGCGACGGCGTTCGAAGTGCCGCTGAAGGATTTCGAACGCTTCCGCAAGCAGCACCCGCACGCCAGCGAACGCATCATGCGCAATCTTGCGCAGCTTCTCGCCGACCGCCTGATCGTCGCCAACGCCAGGGTGGATATCCTGACGTCGACCTGAGCGGCCTAGCGGCTCGCCGCCTCGCTGATCCGCCGCTTGATCTTGGCGGCACTGGTCTTGAGCAGCTCGGATGGCTGCTGGCCGGTCGCCACGCACAGGCATGCCCAGTAATAGATGACATCACCCAGCTCTTCGACGAGGCCCGCCTGGTCGAGCCAGTCATCGCGGAGCAGCTTCTTGATGTGGTCGGCGACTTCGCCGGATTCGCCGGCGAGGCCGAGCCCGAGATAGGACAGCCGTTCGTTGGACGGACGCTCATCGACTTTCGCAATCGTTGCAGCCCAGGCGGCATATTCATCAATCGTCATGAGCGTCCCTCACAGCAATGCCTCGATCAGCCTACCACTTCGGTGACCGGCTGAAGGTCGATCTCAAAGGTCTCCAGAAATTTCGACGTCATGATGTAGAAGCCGACAGAGAGCTGCAGCTCGACGAGCGCGGCCGGCGTCAGTTTCGACGAGATCGCCTTAAAGGTCGCATCGGTCGGCTTGTTCAGCTTGACGATCTCGTCGGTGAAGGCGAGTGCGGCGCGTTGCGTCTCGTCGAAACAGCTCGCGGCCTGCCAGTTCTCGATCGCCTCATTCTGCTCGTCAGTTACGCCGACATTCTTGCCGATGCGCTTGTGCGCGACGATCTCATACGGCGCCTCGCACAAAATGCCGGTGCGGGTGATCGCTAGCTCGCGCACGATCGGATCGAGCTCGCCCTTGTGGCGGATGGCACCGCCGAGGCGGCAGTATTGCTCGAAATAGCTCGGCGAATGCGACATCATCCGGAAGATGTTGGCATTACGGTTCTTGTCGAGGATTTCGCGGGTGCGGTCGGATGCTTTGGATGGGTCGCTGTAGTTGATGCGGGCCATGATTTTCCTGAAGTTTTTCCCTAAGCCTTTGATGCTTTTTGTCGTTAGCGGCGAAAGTTCCACGAAACTGTATTCTTGCGCGTCCGCAGGAGCAACAACATCGAGTCAAAATGCCGCCGCATTGCTGAACGACCTTGGCACAGTCGATATTCGCCGCGTGGGGACTTGATCGCGGCGGATACTCGCAAGGGGTGTTCCGAGTAAAAACAATTGGCCGTTGGGCGCTAACCGCGCATCGATGAGTCACGCCCAAGTCTAGGGAGAAAACGGCATGAAGGAAGCCACCAAGGGGGCGGCCTCGGAAGCGTTCGCGCATATGCTGGCGGTGATGGCGATGCTCGTCATCGCCAGCATCCTGTTCTACGGGCGCTAGTTAAGAGCCGGGTGAGAGCTTTCGTCATTCCGGGGTGGCCCTCGCACAGGCCAGGCCCAGAATTCCCGTTCCAGGCTCGGTCTCTCAGGACCGCCCCCGAATGACGAATCCCACCGCTCGCGTTGCTGCGGTAGCCCGGATGGAGCGAAGCGCAATCCGGGAAAGTCTATCGGTGAGGTGAAAACCCGGATTTCGCTGCGCTCCATCCGGGCTACGCTCGAGCATTCAAAGTTCGCTATCTGTCTTTGGCGAAGAACGGCACAATCTTTCCGGCGAACAGCTTGAAGCTCGCATTGACCTCATCGCCGATGGCGAGATCATTCTCACCATGCACCATCATGCGAAAACCCTCGGCGCAATCGACCAGCAGGATGTTGTAGGGCACGTGCGCGCGCGTCTCGGGCGTGGCGGCGCGGCAGACCAGCGATGCCGCGTAGACCCTGCCCTTGCCGCTGGCGCGTTGCTCGCGCGGATCGGACGCGCCGCAGGCCGCGCAGAAGGCGCGACGAAAATACTGCACATGGCCGCATGGGGTGCAGGTCTGGAAGGTGATGGCCTCTTCACCCTTGGTCCAGTCGTTGAGATGCTCGCTCATCGCACCCGCTCCAGGAACATGGTCACGTGGGACGACAGCACGCCGCCGTCGCCGTGCAGCAGCGCGATCGAGGCGTCGCGCACCTGGCGATTCGCCGCCCGTCCCGTCATCTGCAGATGGGCCTCGACCAGATGCGCCATGGCGCCACCGACGCCGCAATGACCGTAGCTGAGCAGGCCGCCATGGGTGTTCAGCGGCATGGCGCCGTCGCGGCTGAAATGGCCTGCGCGCACGCGTGCGGCTGCTTCGCCGCGGCCAGCGAGACCAAGGTCTTCAAGCAGCATCGCGAGCGTGATGGTAAAGCTGTCGTAGATCGCCGCGTAGCGCACGTCGGAAATCGCCAGGCCGGTGGCCTCCCTGGCGCGGGCGACGGAGATCTCGGCGCCGAGCTCGCTTAAGCGCGGCGCTGCGGTGACATGCTGATGGGTATGGGCCTGGGCACAGCCGCGAATGCGCACGCCGGCCTCTCCTGTCCGCTCGCGGCTGATGACGAAGGCTGCGCCGCCGTCGGACACCGGGCAGCAATCGAGCAGCTTCAGCGGCATTGCCACGGGCTTGGAGGCCATGATTTCGGCGACCGTGATGGGATCGTGGAATTGCGCACCGGGATGGGTGCAGGCGTGGGCGCGCATCAGCACCGCGAATTCGGCGAGGTCTTCTTCCGTCACGCCGTATTCGTGCATGTATCTGTTCGCGACGAGGCCGTAATAGGCGGGAATGGTCGGGCCGAGCGGCATCTCGTAGTCGGGATGGCCGACCTGCGCCAACGCCTGGATTGAGGCATCGCGGCTCTGCCCGGTGAGGCGGTTCTCGCCGGCGACCACGAGCACATTGCGGGCGACGCCCGCTTCGACGAGATGATGGGCGAGCATCGTCATCGCGAGCCCGGTCGCGCCGCCGACCTGGACGGCATGGGCGTAAGCGGGCCGGATGCCAAAATGCTCGGCAAAGACGGTCGCCAGCATGATGTGCGGCGACACGGTGGAGTAGCCGCAGAGGATGCCGTCGATCTCGGCGCGCTCGAGCCCGGCGTCGTCGAGCGCGGCCTGCGCGGCCTTGCTCATCAGGTCCAGCGAGGACGAGCCTTCGTGCTTGCCGAAAGGCGTGAGGCCGACGCCGGTGATGAAGCTCATGGGCGCACCAATGCATCGTCATTCCGGGGCGGCGAACGGGTGACGCCATCGCGGACCATGGCGTCGATCTCGTCGGCGGAATAGCCGATCTCACGCAGGATTTCCGCGCCGTGCTCGTTGAGCTGCGGCGCAAGCCGCACCGGTTCGGCTTCGGTCTCGGACCAGGTCGCCGTCACCCTCATGCTCCGGATCGGCCCTTCAGTTGGATGGTTCACCACTGGGAAAAAGCCGGTCGCCTCCAGATGCTCATCGTGCAGCATCGACGCGAGATCGTGCATCGGCATCACAGGCACGTCGGCCTTGGTGAGCAGGTCGATCCATTCCGTTGTGGAACGCGTCTCGAAGATGCGCGCGAGCTCGGCATAGACCACGTCGATATTGGCGGCGCGGCCGGCGAATGTCGCGAACATCGCGTCGGCCCGCAGATCGTCGCGTCCCGTCGCCGTGAAGAAGTTCTCCCACTGCTTGTCGTTGTAGACGATGACGCTGAGATAGCCGTCCGACGTCTTGTAGGGCCGGCGGTCGCGCGAGAGATGGCGGGCGTAACCGCCTTTGTCGAGCGGGGGCTCATAGGTCAATCCGCCCATGTGGTCGCCCATGACGAAGCCGGCCATGGTCTCGAACATCGGGATGTCGACGCGCTGGCCGTGGCCGGTGCGGTCGCGATGCACGAGGCTGGCGCAGATCGCGCCCACAGCGGTGAGGCCGACGATGCGATCGACCAGTGCGTTCGGCACATAGCGCGGCACGCCGTCACCGGTCTGTGCCATCAAGGCCGGCAGCGCGGTGGCGCCCTGGATCAGATCGTCATAGGCGGGTTTTGCAGCATACGGCCCGTCCTGGCCGAAGCCGAACACGCCGGCATAGACCAGACGCGGATTGATCTTAGCAACAACATCATAGCCCAGTTGAAGCCGCGCCATCGCCTGCGGGCGGACGTTGTAGACGAGAACGTCGGCGTCTTTCAGCAAGCGCAGCACGGCCTCGCGGCCGGCGGGCTTCTTCAGGTCGAGGCAGATCGAGCGCTTGCTGCGGTTGGTGTTGAGGAACACCGGGCCCATGCCGGCGTGCCGCATCGGACCGATCAGGCGGGTGACGTCGCCGTCCAGAGATTCCACCTTGATGACGTCTGCGCCGTAGTCGCCGAGCATCTGGGTCGCATAGGGACCCATCAGCACGGTGGTCATGTCGACGACCTTGATGCCCTTCAGCGGTCCCATCGTTCGCTCCCGATTGCGCGGGCTCAGATGAGCCCTGCGATTTCGGTTCAGCTAACGGCAGCGGCGTCGCGTGCGCAAGGGCGGCCGGCGTATGGCCGCATGCGCCGGCGGCGAAAGGCCGCTATTTCTTCTGGCGGGATTCGCGAATCTTGAGGAGACGGTCGAGCTCCTCATTCTGCTGGTTGATGCGGTCCGCTATCCGCGACTCGTTCTGCTCACCCGAGGCGGCCGCGGCCTGCTCGATGAGCTGGCGGATATTGTCCTCGAGAATCGCGATGCGATCGTTGAGTGCGTCCATCGATAGCGAATCTTCGTAGTCATTGCTCATGATGCATGTCCCGCGAATCAATCAGTGCCGTAAGGTGGCCAAAGCGACGCGTGCCCACCATGATCTAGCGCAAACAAGATGGTGGGCACGGCGCTTGCGCGCCTTTGCCCACCCTACAAGATCGGGGCTTACTTCAGCGGCTCCAGCACGGAGACGTAGTTGGCAACCGCCGCACCGCCCATGTTGAAGATGCCGCCGAGTTTTGCATTCTTGAGCTGCATGCCCTCAGGCGCTTGGCCGGCGAGCTGCATCGCGGTCATCACGTGCATAGAGACGCCGGTGGCGCCGATCGGATGGCCCTTGGCCTTCAGGCCGCCGGACGGATTGACCGGCAGCTTGCCGTCCTTGAGCGTCCAGCCTTCCTTGATGGCGCGGGCGCCCTGCCCCCTCGGCGTTAGGCCCATCGCTTCGTACTCGATCAGCTCGGCGACGGTGAAGCAGTCATGGGTCTCGACGAAGGAGAGATCGGACAGTGTAACGCCCGCCTTCTCCAGCGCGCGCTGCCAGGCGACCGTGCAGCCCTCGAACTGGAGGATGTCGCGCTTGGACATCGGCAGGAAATCCTGGGCGTGCGCGGTGGCGCGGAAGCCGATCGACTTGCTCATGCCCTTGGCGGTTTCCGCGTCGGCCAGCACCAGGGCAGCGGCACCATCTGAGACCAACGAGCAGTCGGTGCGCTTCAGGGGGCCGGCAACGTAGGGGTTCTTCTCGCTCTCGGCGCGGCAGAACTCGAAGCCAAAGTCCTTGCGCATCTGGGCGAAGGGATTGGCGACGCCGTTCTTGTGGTTCTTGGCCGCGATCAGGGCCAGTGCATCGGACTGGTCGCCGTATTTCTGGAAATAGGAGCTGGCGATCTTGCCGAACACGCCGGCGAAGCCGCCGACGGTGTCGCCGTCCTCAGGCAGATAGGACGCCTTGAGCAGGTTCTTGCCGATCTCCGGCCCCGGCGTGCGCGTCATCTGCTCGACGCCGACGACGAGGACAATTCTGGCCGCGCCGGCCGTGATCGCGCGCACGCCCTGATGGACGGCGGCGGAGCCGGTGGCGCAGGCGTTCTCGACCCGGGTCGCCGGCTTGAAGCGCAGCTTCGGGTCGGCCTGGAGCACCAGCGAGGCGGTAAAATCCTGGGGCGAGAAGCCGGCGTTGAAATGGCCGAGCACGATCTCGTCGACATCGCCGGCCGAAATGCCGGCATCCGCCAGCGCCTCATTGGCGACCTTCACCACGAGGCTTTCCACGGTCTCGGTGTCGAACTTGCCGAACGGCGTATGCGCCCATCCGACGATGCTGGCGGTCATGGTCTTTCTCCCTGGCGGTCTCTTGCTGACCTAAGTCTTAGCCCAGGGATGGCAAGACTTCACGCGGGTTTAAGGGCCTGGAGGGTGCGCTGGCAGATGGCAGTTATGCCGGCCCAGTTCCCGGCCCTGATCTCCGCCGTCGGGCACAGCCAGGAACCGCCGACCGCGACCACATTGGGCTCCGCGAGCCAGGTTGCCGCATTGGCCTCGCCGACCCCGCCGGTCGGGCAGAACCGCACGTTCGGGAACGGCCCACCCAGCGAGCGCAGCCCCTTGATGCCGCCGGCCTGCTCGGCCGGGAAAAATTTTGCAATGTCGAAGCCGTAGGACAGCGCCATCATCAGCTCGGAGGCCGTGGCGATACCCGGCGCAAACGGCAAGGAGCTATGGGTGGCGGCCTTCAAGAGGTCCGGGGTCAAGCCCGGGCTGATGCCGAACGCAACGCCGAGCTTCTCGACACGGGTAAAGTCGGCCGGATTGAGAATCGTGCCGATGCCGACCACCGCCTCGGGCACCTCGGCCATCATCGCCCTCGCCGCCTCGATCGCAACAGGGGTACGCATGGTCACCTCCAGCGTGCGGACGCCGCCGGCCACCAGCGCACGCGCCAGCGGCACCGCATCCTGGATACGCTCGATGGTGAGGACGGGAATGACAGTCGCGGCCTTGAACAGCGCGGCGAGGTGGTTCTGTTGGGCAGTCGTGGTCATCTTGGCTTTCGTTTCACTTGGTCGCTTGACGCGTGGTCGCCGGCCGATGCCGTTTCTTCGGCGGCATGGCATAACCCGGAATGATGGCGCCGGAATAGCAGATGACGAGGCTGGCGAGGCGGTGCCCGGCCTGCGCGGCCTCGACCGGGTCGGAACCGGCGAGCCGTGCCGCGATATAGGCCGCCGCAAAGCTGTCGCCGGCCGCGGTGGTGTCGACCACGGGCTTGGTCATGGGCTCTGCGCGGACCTCGTAGGGCCCCCCGGGAAAGCGCAGCAGGCTGACCGGCTCGGCGAGCCGGAACACCAGCTCGGGGCTTGGGATGCGCGCCATCAACTGCTCGTGGCTTTCGCCGGGATAGAGAGCGAGCAGATCCTCGGTCGAGGTCAGCACGATGTCGGCTGCCGCGAAGGCCGCTGAAAACACCTCGCGCGCGACCTCACGATCCGGCCATCCCCGCGCGCGAAAATTGGTGTCGAACACGAAGCGGGTGCCAAGCAGACGCGCGCGCTTGATCGCCGCGAGCAGGCGCTCGCGCCCAGCCGTGTCGTAGATCGAGAGCGTGATCGCAGAGAGATAGACGATGTCGTAGCTCATCAGCGAGTTGAGGAGATCGTCCGTCTCCGGCAGGTTCATCAGCTGGCGCGCCGCCGCACTGTCGCGCCAGTGGAAGAACTGGCGCTCTCCCTTCGCATCCAGCTGGATCATGTAGAGGCCGGGCAGCTTGCCCGGCAGCCGCGCGACGCGCCTCGTGCCGACGCCCTCCGCAGTCCAGGCCGCCATCATCTCATCGCTCAGGGCATCGTCGCCAAGCGCGGTGAAATAATCGACCTTGACCTCGAGCCGCGCGAGGTAAACGGCCGTGTTGAGGGTGTCGCCGCCGAATCCACGCGAGTAGAGGCCCCCGCCCTGCCCGCTGGAAGGTCCGGCGGATTGTCCACCCTGGGCCTGCCGGAGCTCGACCATGCATTCGCCGATGCAAGCAACGCTCGCCATCACTTTACCCGCTCAGTCAGAGATCAGGCGACGAAATTGCCGCCGAGCTCGTCTTCGATGTGAATGCGGATGATGTCGTCGAAAGTCTTCTCGGCAGTGGTGAAGCCGAGCTCGAGCGACCGCTTTGCATTGAAGTTGCGCGGCCAGCCGCCGACGATGCTGACGATAAAGGGATCGGGCTCCCGCTTGATGCGGGCGGCGACCTTGTCGCCGGCGACGCGCTTCAGCGCAGCGATCTGCTCGCCAACCGTCGCCGACAGACCCGGCATGGTCAAATTACGGCGCGGCCCCACCGCGGCGAGGTCCATGGTGCCGGCATGCAGCAGGAAGCCGACGGCGGAGCGCGGCGTGGCATGCCAGTGGCGGACGTCCTCGGACACGGGAAGAACCGCTTCCTTGCCGGCCAGCGGCTCGCGCAGGATGTTGGAGAAGAAGCCCGATGCCGCCTTGTTGGGCAGGCCGGGCCTGATGCAGATGGTCGGCAGGCGGATGCCGATGCCATCGAGGAAGCCGCGGCGGGAATAGTCGGCCAGCAGTAATTCGCCGATCGCCTTCTGCGTACCGTAGCTCAGAAGCGGCGTGTGGAAGAACTCGTCGCCGATCGCATCGGGGAACGGCGCGCCGAACACCGCGATCGAGGACGTGAAGACCACGCGCGGCTTGTAGCCGCCGCCTGCAAGCCTGACGGCATCGAGCAGCATTCGCGTGCCGTCGAGATTGATGCGGTAGCCCTTGTCGAAATCGAGCTCGGCTTCGCCCGAGACGATCGCGGCGAGATGAAAGATCACGTCCGGACGGCCGGCGATCAGCTTTTCGGCCGCACCCGGCACGGCGAAATCGCTCGACACGGTCTCGACGGCAAAACCGGCTCTTTCGGGCGCCTTCGGCTCGACCACGTCATGCATGGTCAGCTTGGTGATGTCGCTCTTGCCGAGCCGGCCGTCGCGCGACAACCGTTCGCACAATTTGCGGCCGACCATGCCGGCGGCGCCCAGAACCAGAATGTGCAAGAGCCTACTCCTTTTTATTGGCCGGAACGCGCCGATTTCGGCGATTCGTCCCGGCGCGCTCTCGAGGCAGGCCCCGCGATCATTCCTTCACGGCGCCGGTCATCGCCGACACATAATACTCGACGAAGAAGGAATAAAGGATAACTACGGGAACCGAGCCGGTCAGAGCCGCCGCCATCAGGGCCCCCCAGTGGTAGACGTCGCCATTGACGAGCTCGGTGATCGCGCCGACCGGGATCGTCTTGTTTTCGGACGAGGAGATGAAGGTCAGCGCGTAAATGAACTCGTTCCAGGACAACGTGAAGGCGAAGATGCCCGCCGAGATCACGCCCGGCAGCGAAAGCGGCAGCGTGATCTTCATCAGAATCTGCAGCCGCGTCGCCCCGTCGATCAGCGCACACTCCTCCAGCTCATAGGGGATGGTGCGGAAATAGCCCATCAGGAGCCAGGTGCAGAACGGGATCAGGAAGGTCGGATAGGTCAGGATCAGCGCCAAATTGCCGTCGAACAGCCCGAGCTGAAACACGATCGCCGCCAGCGGAATGAACAGAATGGAGGGCGGCACCAGATAGCCGAGGAAGATCGCAAGGCCGACATAGCGCGAGCCCTTGTAGCGAAGGCGTTCGATCGCATAGGCGGCGCAGACGCTGGCGAACAGGGAGATGAAGGTCGAGGACACCGAGACGATCACGGTGTTCCACATCCAGAGCGGATAGTCGGTGTCGAAGAACAGCTTCTTGATGTGCTCCAGCGTCGGATGCACGATCCAGAACGGATTGTACTTTTCGTAGTCGTACATCTCCGCGTCCGGCTTGAACGTCGCGACCGCCATCCAGTAGAACGGGAACAGCAGGAAGAAGATGATCAGGCCGAGCGGAAGGTAGACCCGAAAAAACTTCCGCGGGAAGCTCTCGAGATAGTCCATTCCGACGCTTTGGTCGTCTGCCGTGGTCATGGTCAGTCCCTCCCGCCCTGCTGCCAGCGGGAACGCTGAAGCCCGAAAAAGCTGAGCAGGATCGCCGCGACCAGGAACGGAATCATCGCGTTCGAGATCGCCGCCCCCTCGCCGAGATTGCCGCCGGTGATGGCGCGCTGGAACGACAGCGTCGCCATCAGATGGGTGGAGTTGATCGGTCCACCCCGCGTGATGGTGTAGATGAGCTGAAAGTCGGTGAAGGTCATCAGCACCGAGAACGTCATCACGACCGCGATGATCGGCGACAGCATCGGCAGCGTGATGTGGCGGAAGCGCTGCAGATTGGTGGCGCCGTCGAGATTGGCGGCCTCATAGAGCGAGGGCGAGATGGTCTGTAATCCCGCCAGCAGCGTGATCGCCACGAAAGGCACGCCGCGCCAGATATTGGCGGCGACGACCGACCAGCGCGCATTCCAGGGATCGCCAAGGAAATCGATATAGCGCGTGATCAGGCCGGCCTTGATCAACACCCAGGAGATGATCGAGAACTGGCTGTCATAAATCCACCAGAACGCGATCGCAGAGAGCACCGTGGGCACGACGAAGGGCAACAGCACGATCGCCCGGATCATCGACTTCATCGGCAGCCGCTCGTTGAGCAGCAGCGCCAGGTAAAGGCCGATGGCGAATTTCACCGCGCTGGCGGCGACCGTGTAGAAGATCGTGTTGAACACCGAAAGCCAGAACACTGAGTCCTTCGCCAGCGAGACGAAATTCTGGAAGCCGATGTAGCGCCCGGCGCCGCCGATCTTGGTGTCGGTCATGCCGAGCCAGAAGCCCAGCGCCAGCGGGTAAGCCAGAAACAGGATGAGGATGGCGATTGCCGGCACCATGAACATCGCGCCGAGGAAATGCCGGCTCTCGAATGCTCTGGTCCACAAGCTGCTGCGCTTGGCCTGCGCGACAGTGGACTCGGCCATAACTGCCATGTCGGATTCCCCTCGACGAAAAGTCGCGGCGTCCGGCGAACCGGACGCCGCGTAGATTGGAGCTGATCAGACCTGATAGTAGCGCTTGGCGCGCTCGGCTGCGCGTGCGGCTGCCGCCTTCGGCGTCACCGAGCCCGACGCCGCCTCGGCGAACATGTCGACGACGACGAAGTCGCCCATCACCGCGGCCGAGGCATAGCCGAGATCGCCGGCATAGCCGTTGTCGCGGCAGCGCTTCAGGCAGTCGCGATACGGCGTGATCTTCGGATCCGACGTCCACACCGGGTTGTCGTTGTAGGCCGGAAGCGGCGGTGAGACGTAGCCGTTGGAGGAGACCTCCCAGGCGTCGTAGTTCGCCTTGTCCATCATGAACTTGATGTATTCCTTGACCGCCTTCGGATACTTCGAGTGCTTGTAGCCGTAATAAACCAGCACGTTCTGCTGCTCGGTCGACACGCCGACCGGACCGATCGGCATCGGCGCGTGGTTCATGTCCTTGGCGATCTCCTGCTGCTTCGGATCGGTCGAGTTCTTTCCGACGGTCCAGATCGAGATGCCGTTCAGCGTCAGGCTGAGCTCGCCGTTGAGGAACGCCTTGTTGTTGTTCGAGTCGTTCCACGACAGCACGCCGGGGATGAAGGTCTCGTAGAGCTGCTTGACGTATTCGAGCGCGGCGATCGTCTCCGGCGAGTCGATCACGACCTCGTTCTTTTCATTGACGACTTTGCCGCCGAAGGCCCACAGCGCCCACTGGCACCAGCCGTTGGCGTCACCCGTGGCGTGGCCGAGCGCGAAGCCGGCCGGCGTGTTGTTCTTCTTCAGCGCCTGGCAGAGCTTGAGGAAGCCGGCAGTGTCCTTGGGAAATTCATCGAAGCCGGCGGCCTTCACGTGGCTAACGCGATAGTTCAGGCAGCCGCCGGTCGCGCCCTGCGGAATGGCGATCCAGCTGTTGCCCTTCTTGCCGTAGCGTTCGGCAACCGGGTACCAGCCGCCATACTGCGCGCCGAGATAGTCGGCGACGTCAGTCATGTCGATCAGCTTTTCCGGGAATTTGTGGGGATCATCGAGCGTTCCGATGATCAGGTCGGGACCGGCGCCGACATTGGCGGCGACCGCGGCTTTGGGGCGGATGTCCTCCCAGCTCTCGGCCTCGAGCTTGATCTTGACGCCGGTCTTCTCGGAGAACGCCTTGGTCTGCTCGGCGAATTTGTCGAACTCGGCCTGAATGAACTGCTTCCAGCGCAAGACGCGGATGGAAGCGTTCGGCTCGGGCGTGTTGGTCCACTCTGCCGCGCGTACCGGGACAATGCCCGGGCCGGCCAGCAGCGCCGCGCCGCCCAGACCGACTTTAAGCACACTTCGCCTGTCGAAATCGCTCATCGTTCTCTCCCTAAATTTTATATTTGTATTGGGTCGTCTTGTATTGGGGCAGTTCTGCTTGGCAGTTCTTTGGCGTCGCTATACGCGTTTGCCCGTCGCCTCGTCGAACAGATGAATCACGGAAGGATCGGGCTTCAGCTTGACCTTGTCGCCCGGGTTGAACTGGTGACGTTCGCGGAAGACCGCGACGACCTGCTCACCACCGAGCTTCGCAAACACCTGCGTTTCCGAGCCGGTCGGCTCGACCACGACGATCTCGGCATCGGCGCCGTCGTCAGCGATGGTGAAATGCTCGGGACGCACGCCGTAAACGACAGGACGCCCGTCGGACGCCGCCGGCGCGTTCCTGAGCGGCAGCTTGACGCCATTCGGCCCCTCGAAGGTCGCAACGCCGTTGACCCGCACATGACCCTTCAGGAAGTTCATGGACGGCGAGCCGATAAAGCCGGCGACGAACTGGTTCTCGGGCTTGTCGTAGAGCTCGAGCGGCGTACCCATCTGCTCGACGATGCCGTCATGCATGACCACGATTTTATCGGCCATGGTCATGGCCTCGATCTGATCGTGGGTGACGTAGACCGTCGTGGTCTTCAGCCGCTGGTGCAGCTCCTTGATCTCGGTGCGCATCGCGACGCGCAGCTTGGCGTCGAGGTTCGACAAGGGCTCGTCGAACAGGAACACCTGCGGATCGCGCACGATGGCGCGGCCCATGGCGACGCGCTGGCGCTGGCCGCCGGAGAGCTGGCGCGGATAGCGTTCGAGCAGCGGCGACAGTGCCAGGATCTCGGCGGCGCGCTTGACGCGCTTGTTGATCTCTTCGGTGCTCTCGCCCCGCAGCTTCATCGAGAAGCCCATGTTCTCGCCGACCGTCATGTGCGGATAGAGCGCGTAGTTCTGGAACACCATCGCAATGTCCCGCTCCTTGGGCTGGACATTGTTGACGACGCGGTCGCCGATCGAGATCGTGCCTGAGGTGATGTTCTCGAGACCGGCGAGCATGCGCAGAAGCGTCGACTTGCCGCAGCCGGAGGGACCAACCAGGACGACGAACTGGCCGTCCTCGATCGGAATCGAAACGCCGTGCAGGACTTCAAAATTGCCGAACGATTTCCGCACGTCGCGGATTTGCACAGACGACATCTAGCTCCCTCCTCGAAAGTCCACGACGCATCTCGCGCCGCGACCGTCTTGTTTTTTCAGACTTCACCGAACGAAGCCCAACCTTAGCGGGCGACATTGTCGGCAGTTTGCGCGGTTTTGGCAATTTGTCTTTGGTTAGTCCGTGCTGGTAGCGCTGTCAACGTTCCTTTGTTTGCGACAGTGAGTGTGTTAAGAGCAGCAAATGGGTCGAAACCGCACCAAGTCAGGCAAAATCCGGCTGGCGGAAGTCGCCGAGCTCGCCGGCGTAAGCCCGATCACAGCGTCCCGCTTCTTCCGCAATCCCGAGGCGCTGTCGGTGGCCAAACGGACCCGGGTCGAAAGCGCGGCCAGGGAGCTTGGCTATGTGCCGAACCTGGCGGCGCGCGCGTTGGCCTCGCAGCGCACCGAGGTGATCGGTGTCTTGATTCCGTCGCTGACCAATAACGTGTTCTCCGACGTGCTACGCGGCATCTACGACGCCTCCGAAAACAGCCGTTACTCGATCCAGTTGTCCAACACACGCTACAGTATTCTCCAGGAGGAGAAGCTGCTGCGGCTGTTTCTTGCGCAGAAGCCGGCCGGGCTGATCGTCACCGGCATCGACCAGACCACGGAATCGCGCGCAATGCTCGATGCCGCCGACTGCCCGATCGTGCAGATCATGGAGATCGGACCCAATCCGATCGACATGATGATCGGCTTTTCGCACTATGACGCAGCCCGTGCGGCGGTTGCGCATCTGTTCGCGCAAGGTCACCGCAAGATCGGTTTCGTCGGCGCACGGATGGATCCGCGGGTGCAGCGCCGGCTCGACGGATACGTCTCGGCCATGAAAGACGCCGGACTGTTCGACCAACGCCTCGTCGTCACCACGGCGACTCCGACCTCGGTAACGCTCGGAGGCGCCCTGTTCACCGATCTCCTGGCGCGGGAGCCCGGCATGGACGCGGTGTTCTGCGCCAATGACGACCTCGCGCTGGGTGTGCTGTTCGAATGCAGGCGCCGCGAGATCGCGATCCCCGAACAGATCGCGATCGTAGGCTTCAACGATCTCGAATTCATGGCCTCCGCCGTCCCGACTTTGACGAGCGTGCGCACCAACCGCTACGAGATGGGCAACACGGCCGCCAGCATGCTGATCGAGGCGATCGACGGACGGCGCCCGGAGCACCCGGTGCTCGATCTCGGCTTCAAGGTGATCGAGCGGCAAAGCTCGTCGGCCCGGCGTTCCGACAACCGGCCAGCCGTTTCAGGCGGGGGCGTCGCGAACAAAATGGTAGCGTTACCAAGTGGCCATGACTAGTATCGGATTTGTGAGGAAACGACCCGCCAGCGGGCAGGCAAATCGTCGCTCGCGCCGTTGGGCATCGCACAAGCCGATACCATAAAACGGACGCCAGTGCGTTTGCATTGCAGGAGAAACCAATGACAAAAAAACCAACCAATGGGCATGCCCCCGCCGGCAACGGTGCTCGCCGCCACCTCCGCTCGCAGGAATGGTTCAACAATCCGCATAATCCGGGCATGACCGCGCTCTATATGGAGCGCTATTTGAACTACGGTCTCACCCGCGCCGAGCTCCAGTCCGGCAAACCGATCATCGGCATCGCGCAGACCGGCAACGACCTCTCCCCCTGCAACCGCCACCATATCGAGCTTGCCCATCGCGTCCGCGAAGGCATCCGCGAGGCCGGCGGCATTGCGATGGAATTCCCGACCCATCCGATCCAGGAGACCGGCAAGCGCCCGACCGCGGCGCTCGACCGCAACCTCGCTTATCTCGGCCTCGTCGAAATCCTCTACGGCTATCCGCTCGACGGCGTGGTGCTGACCACGGGCTGCGACAAGACCACGCCGGCCTGCATGATGGCGGCGGCGACCGTCAACCTGCCCGCGATCGTGCTGTCGGGCGGGCCGATGCTGAACGGCTGGCACAATGGCGAGCGCACCGGCTCCGGCACCATCGTCTGGAAATCGCGCGAGCGCCTCGCCGCCGGCGAGATCGACTATGAAGAATTCATGGAGATCGTGGCGTCATCGGCGCCCTCGGTCGGCCATTGCAACACCATGGGCACCGCTTCGACCATGAACGGGCTCGCGGAAGCGCTCGGCTTCTCGCTGCCGGGCTGTGCGGCGATCCCCGCCCCCTATCGCGAGCGCGGCCAGATCGCCTACGAGACGGGAAAGCGCATCGTCGACATGGTCTGGGAAGACCTCAAGCCTTCGGACATCCTGACCCGCAAGGCGTTCGAGAACTGCATCGTGATCAATTCGGCGATCGGCGGCTCGACCAACGCACCGATCCACATTAACGCGCTGGCGCGCCACATCGGCGTCGAGCTCTCCATCGACGACTGGCAGAAGGTCGGCCACGACGTGCCGCTGCTGGTGAACATGCAGCCGGCCGGCTTCTATCTCGGCGAGGAATTCCACCGCGCCGGCGGCGTGCCGGCCGTGGTGCGCGAACTGATGAAGCACAAGCGCATCCACGAGGACGCGGTCACGGTCAACGGCCGCGGCATCGGCGAGAACTGCGCCAATGCGCCAAAACCCGACAACGACGTGATCTGGTCTTACGACAAGCCGCTGGTGAAGGACGCCGGCTTCCTGGTGCTGAAGGGCAATCTGTTCGATTCCGCGATCATGAAGACCAGCGTGATCTCCAAGGAATTCCGCGATCGCTACCTCAGCAACCCGACCGATCTCAATGCATTCGAGGGCCGCGCCATCGTGTTCGAGGGTCCCGAGGACTATCACGAGCGGATCGACGATCCCTCACTCGAGATCGACGAGCGCTGCGTGCTGTTCATTCGCGGCACCGGCCCGATCGGCTATCCCGGCGGCGCCGAGGTCGTGAACATGCAGCCCCCTGCGGCGCTGATCAAGCGCGGCATCATGTCCCTGCCCTGCATCGGCGACGGCCGCCAGTCGGGCACCTCGGGCTCCCCTTCGATCCTCAATGCTTCGCCGGAAGCCGCCGCCAATGGCGGGCTCGCGATCCTCAGAAACGGCGACAAGGTGCGCGTCGATCTGAACAAGGGCAGCGCCAACATTCTCATCTCGGACGACGAGGTGAAGAAGCGCCACGCCGAGCTCAAGGCCAATGGCGGCTTCAAGCATCCGCCGAACCAGACGCCGTGGCAGGAGCTTTATCGCAACACCGTCGGCCAGCAGTCGACCGGTGCCTGCATGGAGCTCGCTACGCGCTATCAGAACGTCGCCGGCACATTTGGCGTAGCGCGGGATAATCACTGAGTTAGGAACACGTAGCCCGGGTGAGCGGAGCGACACCCGGGACATCCGCTCCCGGATATCGCGCTCGCGCGCTCATCCGGGCTACGGCACTGAGAAAATCGAGGAGAATACAAATGGCAGACCGCCTCAAGGGAAAGCGCGCCGTCATCACGGCTGCAGCGGCAGGCATCGGGCGCGCATGCGCCATTGCATTCGCGCGTGAAGGCGCAACCGTCATCGCCACCGACATCAATGAGAGCGGCATCGCGAGGCTGGCTAAGGAAGGTATTGCCGAGACTGCGAAGCTCGACGTGCGCAGCACCGCCGACGTTAACGCCTTCGCCAAGCGCGTCGGCAAGGTCGACATCCTGCTCAACGCGGCGGGCTTCGTGCACCACGGCACCATCCTGGAGTGTTCGGAAGAGGATTTTGATTTCTCGTTCGACCTCAACGTCAAGTCGATGCACCGGACCATCAGGGCCTTCCTGCCGGACATGCTCGCGGGCGGCGGCGGCAGCATCGTCAACATCTCCTCCTGCGCGGCGCTGCGGCCGCCGGCCAACCGTTACGTCTACAGCGCCTCGAAGGCAGCGGTGTCGCTGCTGACGCGCGCGGTCGCGCTCGACTTCATCACCAAGGGCATCCGCTGCAACAGCATCTGCCCGGGCACCGTCGAGACGCCTTCGATGCTCGACCGTGCCGCAGCGCAAGGGCCGCAGGGCAAGGAGATGTTCGTCTCCCGCCAGAAGATGGGCCGGCTCGGCACCGCCGACGAGATCGCATCCATGGCGGTCTATCTCGGCAGCGACGAGAGCGCCTTCACCACCGGTGTCGACCTCGTGGTCGACGGCGGCTACATGCTCTGACGCCAGAGGCCCGGCATGAACAAGATCGATCTCAACGGCCGTGTCGCCATCGTCACCGGCGGCGCGCAGGGCTTTGGCCGCGCCATTGTTCAGCGCTTCGTCGCCTCCGGCGCCAAGGTCGCGATCTGGGATTTTGATGCAGCCCTGGCCGAGAAGACGGCAAAGGAAATCGGCGACAACACCCGCGTTTTTAAGGTCGACGTCACCGATACCGCGGCCGTCGAGCAGGCCCGCGACGCGACGCTGGCCGCCTTCGGCAAGATCGACATCCTCGTCAACAATGCCGGCATCGCCGGCGTCAACAAGCCGGTCTGGGAGACCGATCTCGAGGAATGGCGGAAAGTTCTGCGCATCAACCTCGACGGCCCTTTCATCGTCTGCAAGGCGATCGTGCCTTGGATGCTCAAGCAGAAGTACGGGCGCATCGTCAACATCGCCTCGATCGCCGGCAAGGAAGGCAATCCCAACGCCTCGCATTATTCGGCGTCCAAGGCCGGCCTGATCGCGCTGACCAAGTCGCTCGGCAAGGAATTGGCCGCACACGACATTCTCGTCAATGCGGTGACTCCCGCGGCTGCGAAGACGGCGATCTTCGACCAGATGACGCAGCAGCATATCGACTTCATGCTGTCGAAAATCCCGAAAGCGCGCTTTGTGCTGGTGGAAGAGCTAGCCGCGATGGTGAGCTGGCTCGCATCCGAGGACTGCGCGTTCTCGACCGGCGCCGTGTTCGACATCTCGGGTGGGCGGGCAACCTATTGAGGCAGCCATGATCCGAGAAGGCGGATGTCTGTGCGGCGCGGTGCGGTTCAAGGCGGAGGGCGAGCCGCTCAACGTCCGCATCTGCCATTGTCGCATCTGTCAGAAGGCGATGGGCTCGCCCTACTTCGCCCGCGCGCAATTCGACCGGCGCGCACTGACTGTCGAGGGCGACACCGAGCGCTATGCGTCGTCCGAGCACATCGACCGCGTGTTCTGCAGGCGCTGCGGCACGCGCCTGTTCGCCTGGCGCCGCAATGGCACGCTGGCGGGCGTCGCGCTGGCGACCTTCGACGATCGCAACGCGTTTGTGCCGACCGAGCACATCTGGGTCAGCGAAAAGATGGGCTGGGTGACGATCGAGGACGGCATGATCCGATATGACGGGACGATCCCGACGTAGCTCATCCGGCGCCAAGGCTCCGCGTCACGGCCGCTGGTCTCGCCGATCATTTGCGGCGTGGCATTTCGGGACCGCCCACCCTATGTTGGGGTGACGCGTTGCTGCACCACCGGTTGGCTGGGTCGGCTGCAAGACCGCAGGCAAACCGGGACGGACGAGCCGTGAACATTTCCTTGTATGACCTCTCGGTGTGGGTGCTGCCGCTGGTGCTCGCCATCACCTTCCACGAGGCTGCCCACGCCTTCGTCGCACATCGTCTCGGTGATGATACCGCATGGCAGCTCGGCCGTGTCAGCTTCAACCCGCTCCGCCACATCGACCCGTTCGGCACGCTGATATTGCCGGCGATGCTGCTGTTCGCGCATTCGCCATTCCTGTTCGGCTATGCCAAGCCTGTGCCGGTGAATTTCCGCAAGCTCAACGACCCCAGACTCGGCATGGTCTGGGTGGCGCTGGCCGGGCCCGCCACCAACATCCTGCTGGCGCTGTCCGCAGCTCTTGCCCTGCACGCCCTGCCCTGGGCCCCAGCGAACTCGGCGCAATGGATCTTTGACAATCTCAAGAACGCACTGCTGATCAACGCGGTGCTGGCGGTGTTCAACATGATGCCGATCCCGCCGCTCGACGGCGGGCGCGTCGCGGTAGGGCTGCTGCCCCGGCCGCTCGCCCTCCCGCTGGCGCGGCTCGAGCCGTTCGGGATGCTGATTCTGATCGGCTTGCTGATCCTGCTACCGCTGGCAGGCTCGCAGTTCGGTCTAAATCTTGATGTTATTTCAGCAATACTGCGAACGTTGACCGGTTATGTGATTCAGGCTGTTCTCATTCTGACCGGCAATACGTAGTTGAACAGCACACCCGAACACAAGCCGAAGGGCTCGAGGCCGACTTGGTCAAAGCTGCCGATATGCTGATCGCGCGACGCGCTGATACCCGCGCCCGCGCCGATTTTGCCACCTGGAAGATGATGGCCAAGCTCAACGGGTCGTCCGCGCTGCCTCCGGAGGCGCAGGAGTTCCTCCTGAGCTACAAGAACCTGCGGGCGCAGATGAACGAGGGTGAGGCTACCGAGGCCACCATCGGCGCCATCTACAAGGCCTACTATGCCGAGATGGGCGGCGCGGGAACTCCACCTGACGTCCGCCCCCGGGCGGCTGAACCGGCGGCGGACAATGTTACCGCTTTCCGCCGCCCCGAACCGAAGCCGAAGAAGGCCAGTTTCTTCCGGGCAGCGACCGCGGGCGCGACACAGAAGCGGCCGCTCCCGGTGGCCCTGATCTTCGCCTGCCTGGTCGTGGTCTATGTCGGGATCAGGCTCTACTGGCGCTGAGCCGTCTTCTTCTTTTTCCTTGCGTCCGGCGGCGTGAAGATGATGTCGACGGTGCGCTCGAACCGGTCGTCGGTCAGGCTGGCAGGCGGCTGCGGGATGGGATCGGATTTGCGGACAATCGAGATCGCGGCCGCATCGTAAGCTGCATCCCCGGACGACTCGACAACGTCGACTGAAAGCACGTTGCCACGTCGGTTGATCGCGAAGCTGACCTTGACCTTCTGATTGTTGGGCTCCTTGCCCTCCGGATTGACCTTGTGGGCCGTAAGGTGCGCGCTAATCTTGCGATTCCAGTCTGCCGTGAGCTTTAGAATGTCCTTGCCGATGCCCAGCACGGGCGCCAGCGCCTTCTCGGCCTCGCGCGCGTCCTCGTCGAGCGTCTGCCGCGCCGTCGCAACGGACTTCGGCGAGGCCTCCGCAGCGGGCGTTTCGACCGCCGCAATCTTCGGATCCTCGTCCTGCGGCTTCTTCGAGATGTTTTCCGTGACGACCCGATCGGGGTCGTCGACCTGTTGCGACTGATCCTTTGGAAGCTCGGTTTCCTTGGTCTCGGCCTTTTGCTCGGGAAGTGCCTGCTGCTCGTGCATCGCTTCACTATCCGGTCCCGGCGGAAGGTCGGTGTCAGGCGCCTTCGGCGAGGCCATCTCGACAGCGAACTCCGCGCCGGCCGCGCCGAGGCCGTCGTCGCCGTCATCGGCCCGCAGGTGCGCCAGCGCGAGCGCGGCACCACCCAGATGGAGCGCGAGCGCCGCCATCGCTGCCAAAATCCAAAGCGTCCGGGCTGGTCTGGACTCGTCCGACATAGCGGGCCTCTAAGGCTGAGCGGCGCCTGCCGCGGGCGCCCCCGGAGCGCCTTCCAGCGCAACCAGCTTCACCCGCGAATAGCCGCCTGAGCGCAACAGCTCCATGACGCCCATCAACTCGCCATACGGCACCGAGCGATCGGCGCGCAGGAACACGTACTTGTCCTTGCTCATGTCGGACAGCCCGTCGAGGGTGCCGATCAACTCGGCGCGGTGGACCGGGTTCTCTCCGATGGCAAGCGTCAAATCGGGCTTGATGCTGAGATAGGTCGGCTTGTCCGGCTTCTTCTGCGGTGTCGCGCTCGACGTCGGCAGATCGATCGGCAGGTCGACGGTCGACAGCGGCGCTGCCACCATGAAGATGATCAGCAGCACCAGGATGACGTCGATGAACGGCGTGACGTTGATTTCATGCGTTTCGCCGAAATCGTCATCGTCATCATTGTCTGCGAGCGAGACGCCCATGGGTCACTCCGCCGCGCGCGAATGCACGCTGCCGTGGCTGCGGTCGAGATCGCGCGAGAGTAACCGCCCCGCAGCGCCCGAGGCACGGCTGACGAGTTCGAGATAGCTCTTCGTCACGCGCGAGAAGTAGTTGTAGATGATGACCGCGGGAATGGCGGCGACCAGACCGATCGCGGTGGCGAGCAGCGCCTCGGCGATACCGGGCGCAACGACGGCGAGGTTCGTGGTCTGCGACTTCGAGATGCCGATGAAGCTGTTCATGATGCCCCACACCGTGCCGAACAGGCCGACGAAGGGCGAGGTCGAGCCGATGGTCGCGAGCACACCCATGCCGACGCGGATGCGCCGCGCCTCCGCGCGCATGATCTCGGAGAAGCTCGAAGCCGCCCGCTCCTTGATGCCGGTGTCACTGGACAGGCCGGCCGACATCCGCGCCTCCCGCAGCGCCGCCGCCAGGAAGGACGGCAGGATCCCCGCTTTGGAGCCGAGCGCCATCTGCGCTTCCGCGAGCGAGCGCGCCTCCGCGATCTTCTTCAGCGCCGAGCGAAGCTTGGTCGAGGCGATCGACAATTCGATCGACTTGGCGATCAACACCGTCCAGGTCACGAGCGACGCAAAGGCGAGCCCGATCATCACCGCCTTCACGATGATATCCGCCGACTGGAACATTACCCAGGGCGACAGTTCCTTCATGGCGGGCGCAATGCCGGCTGCCGTATCGGACTTTGCAGCCGCAGGCGCGGCAGCTTGGGGCGCCGCAGGCGGAGCAACAACCGGGGCCGGGCCGACCGCAGACGGCTGAGCCGCCGACTGGACCGGTGCCGCGGGCGCGGCCTGTGTCTGGGCAGAAACAGGGGATGCAAGCCAGGCGGCCGCCAGCACCAGAGCTGCGGCAAGGGTTGCTTGGAAGGACATGATCTTCATACTTCGGCCCAGTAGCGAATGAGGTTGTGATAGATACCCGTCAATTTGACCGTTTCGGGATCGTCACGCCCGAGCCGTTCCACCAGCGCCTGTATCGCGGTGTCGAGGTCAAAGATCATGCTCCGGGCTTGATCGTCCCGTATCATGCTCTGAAGCCAGAAGAAAGACGCAACCCGCGTTCCCCTGGTGACCGGGGTCACGAGATGGAGGCTGGTCGAGGGATAGAGCACGCAGTCCCCGGCTTGCAACTTGACTTCGTGCGAACCGTAGCTGTCCTCGATCACAAGTTCGCCACCGTCGTACTCCTCCGGCTCGGCCAGGAACAGCGTGACCGAGAGGTCTGTGCGGATGCGAAGGCCGGTCAGGCGGTCTCCGCGGATCGCATTGTCGACGTGCAGGCCGAAATGGTGGCCGCTGCTGGCCGCATAGCGGTTGAACAGCGGCGGGAATATCTGGAGGGGGATCGCGGCCGCGATAAAGCGCGGGTTCGACGTCAGCGCCGAAATGATGCGGTTGCCGAGCTTGCGCGCGACCTCGCTGTCCGGCGCCAATTGCTCGTTGCGCTTGACCATCGCCGACTGCGAGCCGGCGGTGGAGCGCCCGTCCTCCCATTCGCTGACGTCCATGATGCGGCGGAAATCCGCCACATCATCCTTGCTCAGAACGCCAGGAAGGCACGTCAGCATGATCAGAACTTCGCTGTCGTCACGAGGTAGAATGCCCGCCCTGGCGCGACCGCCACGAAGGGCACGGCACTGCGATAGAACGAGTCGTAATAGAGCTTGTTCGTCAGGTTCTGGGCGTAGAACTTCATGGTCCAGTTCTGGTCGATCTTCTTCTCGAGGAATGCGTCGAAACGCCAGTAGCTCGGCAACTCGTTGGTGTTGGCCGCGAACGTGCCGCCATAGACCTTCGAGCGGTACACCGCCTGGCCGCCGAGTTCCCAGCCGCCGTCGAACTTGTACTTGGTCAGCATGCTGAACGACTGGTGGGCAATGTTGGCGAGCTGCAGACCGATGTTGGAGGCAACGCCGCTCTGCGTGACCTTCGACTGCATCAGCACCAGACCGCCAAAAATGCTCCAGCGGTCGGTGAGCTTGCCCTCGGCCTCGATGTCGATGCCTTGGATCCTGTAGGCAGCGCCCGAGGTCAGCAGATTGTTGACGGTCTCGCGCGCGTTGTCCTTGGTCGTCTGGAACAGCGCACCGGTTACCAACAGGTGACGGTCGGCGAGCTCCCATTTGGTGCCGAGTTCGATCGCCTTGTTACGCTCGGGTCCGAGCAAAACGGCCGTGTTGGGCGGAACACCACCGTAATCGGTCGCGGTCGCATCAAGTTCCGACCCGAACGGATTGGCCGAGGTCGCATAGGCTGCATACAGGCTGCCGATCGACATCGGCTTGTAGACCGCGCCGACGTTGTAATTCACGAGATCGGCATTCTGCTTCAAATAGGCCGCGTTGGTCGACGAACTCTGGCTGTAGCCGTCGTAGCGCACGCCGCCGTTCACAATGATGGTGTCCTGCCAGTTCGCGGTGTCCATGACGTAGACGCTGCTGGTGTTGACACCGTAGCGCGTCGGATTTCCAACCAGCGACGGCGTGTTGCTGAAGGGAATGTAGGTGTACTGCGGCGAGTAGAGATTGACCCCCGTGACCGCTCCGTTGCTGGTCGAGCCGCCGCCGAACAGTTCGGACGAGAGGCCGGTGTAACGGTCGATCGAGATGTTTTCGTTGGCATATTCGACGCCGAACACTGCGGTGTGCTTGACCCCGCCGGTGTTGAGCTTGAATGTGGCCTCGTTCTGGTTGGCCCATACATCCACATTCTGGTAGCGGCTCTGCGCACTGGCCGTCGTGGTCCAGAGCAGCGGATTGGGGCTGGTCGTGATCGGGTTCTGCGGCAGCGTGCCGATATAATTCAGCAGCGAGTGCTCGCCGCGCACCTTGCTGGTCAGCGTGATGGCATCGTTGACCTTGTACTCGATCGCGCCGGTGCCGAAATCCTGCCGCGCCGTCTGGAAGTCGCGGTTGAGAAAGCCGTACCAGTTTCCGCGCGGAATGCCCGCCGACGTCACGGGGACATTGCCCTGCCTGTAGAAGGGCACGCCGAAATCCGGGTAGCCGCTGAGATCGGTGTGGACATAGTTCGTCGTGATCTTGATGTCGTTGGTCGGGGTGTACTTGGTCGAGATGAAAGAACCCCAGCGATCGTCGGTGATATAGTTGCGGCCGGCGACATTGGCGTCCTGGAACAGCCCGCCCACGCGCACGGAGAAGGTCGGATCGACGACCTGGTTGACGTCGAGCGTGACGCGCTTGGTTCTGTCGGTGCCGAACTCGGTATCCATCCGCTTGAAATTAACGTCGCCCGCCTGCTTGGTGACGATGTTGATGGCACCGCCAGCGGTGCCGCGGCCGGCGTAGGACGAGGCGGGGCCCCGCAGGATCTCGATCTGCTCGGTGAAGAAGTTTTCGCGGATTGAGACCGCGGGATCGCGGATACCGTCGATGAAGACGTCGTTGCGCGCATCGAAGCCGCGGATGAAGAAGCGGTCGCCAAACGCGTTGCCGCCCTCGCCCGACCCCAGCGTCACGCCAGCGGTGGAGCGCCCGATCTCCTTCAGCGTCGTGGCGTTCTTGTCCTCGAGAACTTCCTTGCTGAGCACGGTGATGGTCTTCGGCGTGTTCAGCATCGGCTCGGGAAACTTGCCGGAGGCCTGGACGTGGTCGACCTTGTATGGCGCCGCCGGATCCGAATACGGATTGCGGTCAACCTCGCCGGACGGCGTGGTGGGAGCGGTCTGCTGCGCCGCCTGCTGCCGCTGCGCGGCGCGGCGAAGCGCATTGCGTGCGCGGACCTGATCCGCCGTCGGCTTCGAAGCCACCGGGCGCGGACGCGCGACCGGCGCATCGACCGTCACCGGCGGCAGGTTCGACTGCTGCGCCTCCGCGCCGCTCGACACCGATGCTGCTGCGATCAGGCCCGCGACAGCGGAGACCTTCTTGCCGGAAACGCTCGTGAACTTTTCATCGAATGCTGCGACCGAACGCAACGACTTCGGTGCGACCACCTGCCCCATTACCAAACACGCCCCATATTCCAGTTCGCCCATTCACTTCGATGAGCGATTGGAGTGTTGGTATCGGCCGCAAAATTGCGGGTCAATGCGAGTAAGCCGCGAGAACGCTTGAATAAGTCCAGATCAAAGCGATTCTAAACTGCCGTTTGAAATCGTTCTAAATCGAGATTGGAGTCGTTCTAAAGAGCGCGTGAAAATGCTGCTAAATCGGCGGTCGCGGGCGCATCGTCAATCGCTGCTTGGCGGCTTCATCAACGAGAACAATTCATCGACGGTCTTCCGCGCCACCGCGCGCACGCGGTCGCTGTTGTCCATGCCTGCGATGTTGACGCCGTTGACGACGGCTCTGATCTCGTCGCGGAACTCGGTGAGAAAGCGCAAGGGATCACGCTGCTCGTTGGCGACGCGTGCGATCAGTCCCGTGATCAGGATCTGACACGCGATCAGCTTGCCGTTCAGTTCGTCCATGCTGCGCTCCCGTTGTGGCGCGTCGATATGACCGATGCCGGTTTCCCTGACAACCGAAACGAGCTCCGCACGATTAGAACCGTTCCTGCCAGCCGTCGCCTTGCGGCCTAGGCGCGGCGCCGCTCAGTCCAGAGCACACCGCTTTCGAGCATTGCACAAACTTTGCACGCTGATCGTTCCTGAGGGGGGAATGCAGCACGGCACACCGTAGTGACACGGAGCTGCCTAACCCGTGCAAAGCTTTCCAATTGTTTAGGATTCTCAACCGATAGTGCTGTTTACACTGGAACTTGGCGTGTATTATACAAGCCTCCTGGAACCCTATGATTGCCTCATAATTCGTAGCTTAGGGCATAAGAGCCGACACGAGACGATATGAAAAAGTCCCGGCCGATCCTCTGGATTCTGATCATCGCGGCCGTGGCCTCCGCAGGTTACTATGGTTGGCAGAAATTCGGCTCGCCCGACGCCGGAAAAACCCAGACCGCACAAAAGGGGCCGCAGCGCCCGTCCGCCGTCCCCGTGAGCGTTTCGCCAGTTCAGAAGGTGGACTTTCCGGTTTACCTGACCGGTCTGGGCACGGTTGCGGGCTTCAACACCGTCCAAGTCCGGACCAGGGTGGATGGCCAGATCGACAAGATCGCCTTCACCGAAGGCCAGATCGTCAAGGAGGGCCAGCTTCTCGCCTCGATCGATCCCCGTCCCTATCAAGCCACGCTCGACCAGGCCAAGGCCAAGAAGGCCCAGGACGAGGCAAATCTGGCCAACGCCAATCTCGAGCTCCAGCGCGCCATGAAGCTCGGCGAATTCGCCACCGCCCAGCGGGTCGACACCCAGCGCTCCACGGTCGCCCAGCTCACGGCGCAGATCGCCGCCGATGATGCTGCGATCTCCAACGCGCAGACCCAGCTCGACTACACCCAGGTCAAGGCGCCGATCACCGGCGTCGCGGGCCTGCGCCAGGTCGACATCGGCAACATCGTCAACGCCTCGACGCAGACCGGCATCGTCACGATCTCGCAGGTCGAGCCGATCTCGGTGATCTTCACCGCGCCAGAGGATCAGCTGCCCTATATCAGCGAGGGCCAGAAGGCCGGCGCGCTCAGGGTGATCGCCTTCACGACCGACGGCAAGAAGACGCTGGCCGAGGGCAAGCTTGCCGTCATCAACAACCAGGTCGACACCAGCAGCGGCACGATCCGGCTCAAGGCGGTGTTCGAGAACAAGGACCACGCGCTTTGGCCCGGTCAATCGGTGTCGACACGCCTGCTGGTGCGCACCCTCAAGGATGCGACCGTTGTCCCGGATGACGCGGTCCAGCACTCCACCAACGGCCTCTACGCCTATTCTGTCAATCAGGACAACAAGGCCCAGGTGCACAAGATCAAGGTCAGCTACAGCATCGACGGACGTTCGGTCGTCGACGAAGGGCTGACGCCCGGGCAGCAAGTGATCACCGGCGGCCAATTCAAGGTCCAGCCCGGAAGCCTCGTCTCCACGGCCGTGGCGAGTACGGATCCGGCCCAGAACAAGGTCCGACAGGAATGAACGCGGGCGGGATTTCGGCACCTTTCATCCGTTATCCCATCGGCACCTCGCTGCTGATGGCCGGCATTCTCTTCGTTGGTCTCGTCGCCTATCCCCTGCTGCCGGTCGCGCCACTGCCGCAGGTAGACTTCCCGACCATCCAGATCACAGCCAATCTGCCGGGCGGCAGCCCAGAGACCATGGCTTCGTCGGTGGCCCAGCCGCTCGAACGGCAATTCGCCCAGATCCCGGGCATCGCCCAAATGACCTCGACGAGCTATCTGGGCACCGCGTCGATCACCATCCAGTTCGACCTCAACCGCAGCATCGACGGCGCCGCCAACGACGTGCAGGGCGCCATCAACGCCGCGAGCGGTCAGCTGCCGAAGAACCTGCCGTCGCCGCCGACCTACCGCAAGGTCAACCCGGCCGACGCGCCGATCCTGCTGCTGTCGGCAACCTCAGACACATTGCCGCTGACCAGCGTCAGCGACGCGGTCGACGCCCAGCTCGCCCAGCAGATCAGCCAGCTCTCCGGGGTCGCGCAGGTCTTCATCGGCGGCCAGCAGAAACCGTCCATCCGCATCCAGATCGACCCGGCGAAACTCGTCGCCAAGGGCCTGTCGATGGAGGACGTGCGCAGCCAGATCGCGATCACCACGGTCGACAGCCCCAAGGGCAACATCGACGGCCCGAAGCGCGCCTACACGATCTACGCCAACGACCAGCTCACCCAGGCCAAGGACTGGAACGACGTCATCATCGCTTATCGCAATGGTGGTCCCTTGCGAATCCGCGATGTTGGCCAGGCGGTCAGCGGCGCCGAAGACGCCAAGCAGGCGGCCTGGGCCAATGGCAAGCGCGGCGTGTTCCTGGTGATCTTCAAGCAGCCGGGCGCCAACGTCATCGAAACCGTCGACCGGATCAAGGCCACCCTGCCTCGCCTCGTCGCCGCGATCCCGCCCGCGATCAAGATCGAGCTCATCAGCGACCGCACCACGACGATCCGCGCCGCGGTTGAGGACGTCCAGTTCACGCTGCTGCTGACCATTGCCCTGGTGGTCATGGTCATCTTCATTTTCCTGCGCAGTTTCTGGGCGACCGTCATTCCCACCATCACGGTGCCGCTGGCGCTGCTGGGCGCGTGCGCCTTGATGTGGGTCGTTGGCTATTCGCTAGACAATCTGTCGCTGATGGCCCTCACCATCGCGGTTGGATTCGTCGTCGACGACGCCATCGTGATGCTCGAGAACATCACGCGCTACATCGAGGAAGGCGAATCGCCCATGGCGGCCGCCTTCAAGGGCTCCAAGGAAATCGGCTTCACCATCGTGTCGATCAGCATCTCGCTGGTCGCGGTGCTGATTCCGCTGCTGCTGATGGGCGGCATCATCGGACGCCTGTTCCGTGAATTCGCAGTCGTGCTGGCGATGACGATCTTCGTCTCGATGTTCGTATCGCTGACCCTGACCCCGATGATGGCCTCGCGCTTCCTGCGCGCCCATGGCGAGGTTACCCACGGCAAGTTCTATCAATGGAGCGAGCGCGGATTCGACCGGATGTTGCGCGGTTACGAATGGGTGCTCGACCATGCCCTGGCCTGGCGCCGCACGACGCTCACGATCTTCTTCGCGACCCTTGCCCTGTCGGTCTATCTGTTCGTCCTGATCCCGAAAGGGTTCTTCCCGCAACAGGACGTCGGCCTGATCACCGCGACCTCGGAAGCCTCCCAGGACATCTCGTTCGCGGAGATGCAGCGTCGCCAGGTCGAACTTGGCAAGATCGTGATGGACGATCCCGACGTCGCAACGATCGCAATGAACATCGGCGGCAGCGGCCGCGCCGGCAATAACGGCAACATGTTCATTACGTTGAAGCCGCTCAGCGTCCGCAATGCCTCCGCGCAGCAGATCATCGCCCGGCTGCGTCCCAAGCTCGAAAAGGTGTCCGGCGCCCGCCTCTACATGCAGGCGGCCCAGGACGTCCGGCTCGGCGGCCGGCCGACCCGTACGCAGTTCGAGTTCACCCTGCAGGACGCAGATCTCGCCGAGCTCAACGACTGGGCGCCGAAGATCCTCGCCAAGATGCAGACCTTGCCGCAACTGCGCGACGTCGCGACCGACCAGCAGACCCAGGGCACCACGGTTCAGCTCAAGATCAACCGCGATACTGCAGCGCGTTACGGAATTCAGCCGCAGCTGATCGACGATACGTTGTACGACGCGTTCGGACAGCGTCAGGTCACGCAGTATTTCACCCAGCTCAACACCTACAAGGTGATCCTTGAGATCCTGCCGGAGATGCAGGGCAGCCTCGAGAGCCTGAACAAGCTCTACCTGAAATCTCCGCTGACCGGCGACCAGGTGCCACTGTCAACGTTTGCGACCTGGAGCACCGACCCGGTTCGGCCGCTCTCAATCAGCCACCAGGGCCAGTTCCCGGCGATCACGATCAGCTTCAACCTCGCCCAGGGCGTCGCGCTCGGCCAGGCCACGGAGGCCGTGCAGAAGGCGATGGCCGATCTCGGCGCGCCGCCGACGCTCAATTCGAGCTTCCAGGGCACGGCACAGGCGTTCCAGCAGTCGCTCGGCACCGTGCCGCTCCTCATCCTCGCCGCGCTGGTCGTGGTCTATCTGATCCTCGGCATCCTCTACGAGAGCTACATCCATCCGATCACGATTCTGTCGACCCTGCCCTCGGCCGGCGTCGGCGCGCTCGCGATCCTGATGGCGGCGGGCTTCGAGTTCAGCCTCATTGCTTTGATCGGAGTCATTCTGCTGATCGGCATCGTGAAGAAGAACGGCATCATGATGGTGGACTTCGCCATCGCCGCGGAGCGCGACGAGCACAAGACGCCGGCGGAATCGATCCGGCAGGCAGCGCTGTTGCGCTTCCGTCCGATCATGATGACGACGATGGCTGCCCTGCTCGGCGGCGTGCCCCTGATGCTCGGCCACGGCACCGGCGCCGAGATTCGCCAGCCGCTCGGCTACGCCATGGTCGGCGGTCTGATCGTCAGCCAGGCGCTGACGCTGTTCACCACCCCGGTCGTCTATCTCTATCTCGACGAGCTCAACAACTGGTTCTCGGGCTGGGGCCGCAAGGGTGACGGCGAAGGCGACGAGACGGTCGAGCACGGCACCGTTAAGGAAGCTGCCGAGTAGCAGCTTGCACCGCGCGCCTCACGACGTTACAGCGAGGCCCTCGGTTCACGTCAACGCGGTCTTGCCATGCCCTTGCAATCCAGACTTGTCGCCTTAGCAGCCGCTCTCCTGGTGTCGGCGGGTGCCGCGCATGCCCAGCAAGGCGCCAAGAAGAACGCAGCTCCGTCTGCCCCGGCGGCACAGCCCGCACCGGCTCCGACGCAGCCGCAGGCTGACGGCGCTGCGGCGCAGCAGCCCGGCTGGGTCGTGCGCTGCACCAGCGTCAGCCGCGACGCACCGCTCGAATGCGCGATGGAGCAGAACGCGGTGCTGACCAAGACCGGCCAGACCATCGTTCTGATCAACATCCGCATCGCGCCCGACACCCGCACACCGGTGGCGCTGCTGCAATTGCCGCTTGGCCTCAACCTTCCCATCGGCGCCAAGCTCCAGGTTGACGAGGGCAAGACGGTCGATCTCCAGATCCAGACCTGCGAGAACCGCGGCTGCTACGCCTCCACGCCAATCGCACCGGACCTGCTTGCGACCTTGCGGTCGGGCAAGCAGCTCAAGGTCTCCTTCCAGAACATGGCGAAGGAAACGATCGCGATCCCGATGCCGCTCGGCGATTTCGCGGCGGCCTACGACAAGATCAAGTAGCGACGCCTCCCCGTCACTGTTGCATATCCATTTTGCAGCCTAACGCCGCCGATACCGGGCGCCTCCAGGCGGAAAATCGGTCAGTCCACGCCCAGATAAGCCTTCTGCACCTGCGGATCCTCCGCGAGCGCCGCCGCCGTGCCCGACAGCACGCTCTTGCCGACCTGGAGCACCGTGGCGAAATCCGAGACCTCCAGTGCGAGCTCGATCGACTGCTCGGCGAGCAGAATGGTCAGGCCCTCGCGATGCAGGCGGCCGAAGGTCTCGTACATGGACTCGACCACCGCCGGCGCGAGACCGAGCGAAGGTTCATCCAGCATCAACAGCTTCGGGTCGCTCATCAGCGCGCGCCCGACCGCGAGCATCTGCCGTTCGCCACCGGACATGGTGCCGGCACGCTGGTTGCGGCGCTCCTTCAGGCGCGGAAAGATCTCGTAGACACGTTCGAGCAGCGTGGCCTGGCGTGACTTGTCGCGCAGCGGCGTTGCGCCAAGCATCAAATTGTTCTCGACGCTCTGCTGCACGAACAGCCGCCAGCCTTCTGGCGACAGCGCCAGCCCCTTGCGCACGATCGCAAAGGCTCTTTCGCCGGCGATATCCTCGCCGCGAAAGCGGATCGATCCGGAATGCACGGGAATAAGGCCGGCGATCGCGTTCAGCGTCGTAGTCTTGCCGCCGCCATTGGAGCCGAGTAGCGCCACGACGCTGCCTTCAGGAACCTCCAGCGAGACGTCGGACACGCCGATGAGATCGCCGTAGCGCACCTCGAGGTGCTCGATCCGCAGCAACGGCCCGCTCATAGGTCGGGCCCGCCCATCAGTTCGACCGGCGTGTGGCCGGCCGCTGCCTTGGCTGCACGCTTGCCGAGATAGGCCTCGATCACCGCCGGGTTGGATGTGACCTCGCGCGGCGATCCGCGGGCGATCTCCTTGCCCTGGTGGAACACCATCACGCGGCTGGCGAGTGACATGATCACTTCCATGATGTGCTCGACGATCACGAGGGTGATGCCGGAACGATGGATGTCGCGCACGAGGTCGATGGCGAGCCTCACCTCATGGGCGTTGAGGCCGGCCATGGCTTCGTCGAGCAGAAGCACCTTCGGTTCGGTTGCCAGCGCCCGCGCGATCTCCAGCCGCTTGCGACCGGGGGTGCCGAGCGAGCGCGCCGGCGCATCCGCAAGCCTGATCATGCCGACGCGCTCGAGCACCGCGCGCGCCCTGGTCTCGGCGTCCTTGCGATGCGAGGTGCGCAGGAATGCGCCGATCATGACGTTCTCCAGCACCGTCATGCCCTCAAATGTCTGCGGCACCTGGAAGGTTCGAGCGAGCCCAAGCCCGGCGCGCAGCTCCGGCGCGAAGTCGGTGATGTCACGGCCCTCGAACAGGACGCAGCCCGAAGTGGTCTTGAGATCGCCAGTCAGGCAATTGAAGAAGGTGGACTTGCCCGCGCCATTCGGGCCGATCAGGCCGAGGATGTCGCCTTGCTCCAAGGTCACGGAGGCATCGTCCACCGCCTTGAA
The DNA here is from genome assembly GCF_055807635.1 of Bradyrhizobium sp. Kon56. Taxonomy (NCBI): domain Bacteria; kingdom Pseudomonadati; phylum Pseudomonadota; class Alphaproteobacteria; order Hyphomicrobiales; family Nitrobacteraceae; genus Bradyrhizobium; species Bradyrhizobium sp. Kon56. Next base: position 250,858 of record NZ_JBVVOU010000005.1, read on the forward strand.
GCTTCCGAACGCCTTCGTAATTTCGCGTGCCTCAAGGAGCATGGCCAGCTCCCGTGTCCTTCGTCGGCTTGCTGCGCCGAGTGAACAGGCTGAGCAGACCGCCGGGCTGGAAGCGCGCGATCACCACGATGATCGCGCCATAGAGCACGAAGGTGAGCCCGGCGCCCTTGCCGCCGAGCCAGCTGTTCGAGATCTCCTCCAGCGGCACCAGGATCGCGGCACCGACCAGGGGCCCGAACAACAGCCCTGCCCCGCCCAGCGCCGCCATGATCAGGATTTTCACCGAAATCAGGATCCCGAACCCGGACTCGGGGTCGACGAAGCCGAACATCATGGCATAGAGCGCGCCGGCGACGCTCGTCAGCGCCGCACTCAGCATGTAGGCGTGGAGCTTGGTGCGACTGGCGGGTGCGCCGAGCGAGCGCGCCGCGCGCTCGGAGTCCTTGATCGCGCGCAGGTAAAATCCCATGCGGCTGTTGGTCATCCACCAGGTGATCAACAGCGTGATCACGAGGATTGCGAGGAAGAGATAGTAATACGGCAGCGACGACAGGAACGAGAGATCGAAGATGTTGCGCGGCACGGTCGGCCCTGAGAGCCCGACGGCCGCACCGAGCCAGTCGGTGTTGGTCACGATCAGCCGCATCGTCTCGGCGACCGCGATGGTCGCCATACTGAAATAATGGCCCGACAGACGCAGCGTCGGCACGCCGATGATCGCGGCCAAGCCCACGGCGAGCACGATCCCGCCGGGAATGCCGAACAGGGGCGACAGGCCGAACTTTGCGTAGGATCCCATCGCGGCATAAGCACCGCAGCCGAAAAAGACGACGTGGCCGACCGAGACCTGGCCGGCATAGCCGCCGACGATATTCCACGCGGACGCTGCAATCGCATAAAGCAGCACCAGCGCGCCCAGACGCTGCTGGAACGGCGAGGACAGCAGCAGCGGATAGCAGATCGCGAACGCTGCGACGACCGAGAGCCAGATCAAGCGCCGCATCACAGCCTTCCCATCAGGTCTTGCCCATCAGGCCTTGCGGCCGGAACCAGAGGAAGAGCAGGAAAAGGACATAGACGACGATGTCCTTGTAGATCGCGCCGATCAGATAGCCCGACAGCGATTCGATCATGCCGATCAGCAGGCCTGCGACAAGGGCGCCCGGCACACTGCCAAAACCGCCGAGCGACACCGTGACGAAGGCGACGATGCCAAGCGTCTCGCCGACGGTCGGCACGATGTAGAAGAAGTTCGCAATCAGCGCGCCGGCAAGCCCGGTGGCACCGGCCGCAATCGCCCAGGCGATCGCCTGCATGGTATCGGGACGGATGCCCATGAGCTGGGCCGCTGTTTGATCCTCCGCCACCGCCAGCATTTTCGAGCCGAGCGAGGTCCGCGTGAGCAGCAGATGCAGCCCGAGCGTGACCAGCAGCGCGACCACGCCGGCAAGCAGCCGCGAGGCCTCGATGCGCAGGCCCGCGAACGCATAAGTGCCGCCCACGATGTCCGGAGGCATCGACAGGAAGTTGGCCCCGAACCACCAGAACACGGAATAACGCAGCAATAGCGCAAGCCCGAAAGTGCCGAGGATCTGCGCCAGCATCGGTCCCTTCATGATATCGCGGATCAGGGCGAAATAGACCACGACGCCGACGGTCGCGAGCACCAGGGTTGCCAGCGGCGCGCCGAGGATCGGCCCTCCTCCCAACAGCGTGTAGACGACATAGGCGACGTACATGCCGAGCATGACGAAATCGCCATGCGCGAAATTGACGATGTTCATCATGCCCCACACCAGCGTGAGGCCTGAGGAAAACAGGGCATAGACAGCGCCAAGCAGAAGTCCGCCGACGATCACCTGCACGAGTACAAAGGACATGAGCCAGCGTTGCTCTGATCAAATCATTTCGGAAATGGCGGGGCGCGCAGCCCCGCCTTCAATCTCACCAGCCCTTGTAGGGCAGCACCGGCGCCTTCGCGGCGTTGGCCTTCGGCCATACCGCGGTGTAGTTCTCGCCATCCTGGAGCTGGATGATGAGCCCGGAGGCGAGGATATTCTGGCCCTTGTCGTCAAACTTCACGCCCTTGTAACCCATCATCAATTGCTCGGGCTTCAGATCGGTCGTCTTCAACGCGGCCTGGATCTTTGCCGGGTCGGTCGAGCCGGCGCGGTCGATCGCGTCGGCCAGCACGAAGAAGCCCTGCATCTGACGGCCGACGGTGTCGTCCATCTCCTCGCCGCTCTTCTTCTTGTACATGTCGGCGATGATGGCCGATGGTGAGCCGGCCGGCCCCACCGACCATGACGAACGGTTGAAGACGCCTTGCGATATCTTGCCGACCGCCTTGATGAAGGAGGGATCGGAATAGCCGGCGTCATCGGCCAAAAGAACCGCCGGCTTGTAGTCAAGCGACTGCATGGTCTTGGCGAACAGGATCGCATCCGACGTGTAGCTGATCATGATGATCACGTCGGGCTTCTTCTCCTTGAGCTGGAGCACCTGGCCCTGAACGTCAGTCGCATTGACGGGATAGGCGACGTCAACTGCGATGACTTGGCCCTTCTCCTTGAAGGCGGCGCTGATCGTGTTGGCGACCGAGGTGCCGTATTCGGTGTTGTCGTGAACCAGCGCGATTGCATCGGTCTTGGCGCCCTGCGCCTTGATGTCGGCGAGGAAATCGACATAGGCCTTGGCGAAGTCGGTGGCGATCGGCGTGGTGCGGAAGAACCATTTGAAGCCGCGCTCGGTGAGATTGGCGGCGACCGACTCGGAGTTCAGAAAGGGAATGCCGTATTTTTCGGCGATGGCGCTCGAGGTCAGCGTGACGCCGGACTGATACGAGCCGAACACGGCGGCTACCTTGTCTTCCGTGATCAGGCGCAGCGCCTGGTTCTGGCCTGTCGCCGGGTTGCCCTGGTTGTCGGCGAACACGATCTCGATCTTGGCGCCGCCGAGGCCCGCAAGGCCTGCGTTCTTGGCCAGCGGCAGAGTGCCGAGCTCGGGATGAGCGTTGTTGATGATGTCCATTGCGACCTCGAGCGCCGCCTTGGCGTGCGCCCCGATCGAGGCGGTGCCGCCGGACATCGGCAGGATCGCGCCGATCTTGACGACCTTGTCCTGGGCCTGCGCGGCTGAAGCGAGCGCAAGGGACATCGCGGCCGCGCAAAGCAGCCCGGTGACGTGCTTCAATCTCATGAAATCAAACCTCCCAAGGGTTTCCCCAACCAGTTTTTTTGGAAGCTCGGCTAAGCGCCCGCTTCCGGTTGTTTATGCCTGGCGATGAGAGGATGGCATGCTGGCCCCGTACCGGCAAGTAAAACGGCTTGCCACGACGCTGCATGGACAAGCACCGACGTGTGGGCCGGGTCAGCGCCCTTACCCCATCACGTCGCTCGCCCGCAGCAGCGTCGTGAAGCCGCCGTAGATCATGCGCTTGCCGTCGAACGGCATACCATCCAACTTCAGCCGCGGGTCCGCCATCACCTTCTTGTTGACGGTGTCGCGAGTCTCCCGGTCGCGATAGACGATCCAGGCGAACACCACGATCTCGTCCTCCTTCGCCATCACCGCGCGCGGAAACGAAGTCAGCTCGCCGTAGGGCACGTCGTCGCCGATGCATTCGACATAATCGAGCGCACCGTGCTCCATCCAGATCGCGCAGGCCGTTTTCGCCAGCGCCTTGTAAGCCTCGATGTTGTCCTTCGGCACGGCCAGCACGAAACCATCGACATAGGGCATCACGGATCTCCTTGGGTTGTGTGTCCGAAGGACGATGCGGTGCGTGACGATCCGACCAGGAAACGTGATTTTCGGATGAGGCAAACGGTCGCGCACCGCCGCGGCGCTCCGCCGGAGCCCATGATGCCGCGGCCCGCACGTCCCATGTGGACCGCAAAACATCCCTGCGTCGCAGCGCTTGCCAGCCCACAGCCGAGCGGGTAGAAACCCTCCACGCTTGAGCCGTGATTTGCGCGATAAGTGCCATCGGCCACAGCCGGACAAATCAACAAGTCATTGAATTTGTTCGGCTATTCCGTTGGGGAATGGTGTAACGGTAGCACAACAGACTCTGACTCTGTTTGTCTAGGTTCGAATCCTAGTTCCCCAGCCACCGCAGGTTAAGCAGCTCACAAACAGACCGTCAGAGATTGCGCTCTCTTTGAGCGGTGCCGCTAAATCACGACGCGATCGAAGTCGGCGGCGATCCGCGTGTTTGGAAAAATCGCTGTCGCTTCGGCCAGAATCTCTTCGTCTCGATAACGCCCCGACATGTGATTCAGCACGAGTTGCCTGACGTTGTTCGCGGCGGCAAATGAAGCCGCCTCGCGCGCGGTGAGATGACCATAGTCCCGGGCGGTCGCGGCGTCGCGATCGAGGAAGGTCGCCTCGATCACCAGCAGATCGGCGTCGGCGACATGCCTGGACAGCCCGTCAGTGGTTTCGGTGTCGCCGATGACCACAATCTTCCTGCCGCCGCTCGGCGGCCCCATGACGTCTTCGGGATAGATCGTGCGGCCGGCGATCACGACTGGTCGTGCCGCGGCCAGTTCTCCGCGCAGCGGCCCATCGGGAACACCGAGCTCGGCGAGGCGCTCCCGCTCAAGATGGCGGCGTGCCGGACTCTGGAAGCAAAAACCAAAGCTGTCGGTGTCGCGGTGACGAACCGGAAAGCAATCGATGGTGAAGTCGCCGGCGTCGATAACCTGTCCTTCGGTCAGCGGTGCGAACTCCACCGGGATCGGCGCCCTGCCCGCGCCCCACAGGCCGGCAAGCATGCGGATGACGATGTCGAGCGTGCCCTGGCCTCCATAGACGGTCATCGCGTCCGATTGCTGACGCAACCCCAGCGTCGAGAAGAGACCGGGGATACCGAGCACGTGATCGAGATGGGCATGCGTCAGCAGAATGCGGTCAAGCCGTCGAAAGCCCGCGCCGCTGCGCAGCAACTGGCGCTGCGTGCCCTCGCCGCAATCGATGAGGACGCGCTTGCCCGTGGCCTCCACCAGGAGAGCCGGATGGTTGCGCTCCGCCGACGGAACGCTGGCGGAGGTCCCAAGGAATGTCAGGGCGAACATGGTCGTCAGTATCCAGGCTTCGCCGCCCCCAATGCCACGTGAGCAGCAGCCCGTACAGAGCCCTCGATCGCGCATAGACCGCGGCAAGCAGTGGGTATCCCGCGATCTGATGGCCAGGCACCGCCTCCGGCCCCCGACCGGCGGACAGATCTGGTTCCCGTTGCGTGGCCTCCTCATACCATCCGCCAAATTGCATGCTCGATACTCGGATCGATTTGCAGCCGAGCGACATCGACGCGGCGATGCAAGACAATGGAGATCGTGATGCCGCCCGGATTGACCGCCACTGACTGGGACTACGGCTCGATCAGCACATTGCTGAGCGCCCTGCACGCGCGCAAGCTTTCTGCGTCCGAGTTGATCGAGCATACGATCGCGCGCATCGAGGCGCTGGACGGGCAGATCAATGCCGTCATCGTTCGCGATTTCGATCGCGCACGAGACGCCGCGCGCGCCGCCGATACCGCACTTGGTCGCGGCGAGCGGCAGCCATTGCTCGGCATCCCCTTGACGTTGAAAGAACCGTTCAACGTCGCCGGCCTGCCGACGACGTGGGGCTTTCCGCATTTCAAAGATTTCCAACCCGCGGAGGACGCCCTTGTCGTCTCGCGGTTGAAGGCGGCGGGTGCTGTCATCATCGGCAAGACCAATATCCCGATCGGCCTCAGAGATTTCCAGAGCTACAATGACATCTACGGTACGACGAACAATCCGTGGGATCTCGGCCGATCGCCCGGCGGCTCTTCAGGCGGATCAGGAGCGGCGCTGGCTGCGGGATTCGGACCGCTGTCGATCGGCTCGGATATTGGCGGCTCGATCCGGGTGCCCGCGCATTTCTGCGGTGTGTTCGGACACAAGCCGAGCCTCGGCCTCGTCCCGCTACGCGGATACAGCCTTCCGCCGGCACCGCCCGTTGCCGGCCAGGGTGATCTCGCCGTCGTTGGACCAATGACGCGCACTGCCTCGGATCTCGCACTCGCGCTCGACGTGATCGCCGGCCCCGACGAGACGCGCGACGGGATCGGCTATCGTCTTGCGTTGCCGGCCTCACGACACGACCAGCTCAGGGGTTTCAGGATTCTCGTGATCGATACGCATCCGTTGATGCCGACAGGCGATGCCGTGCGTTCCGCCATCGGGCGGTTGTCGGAACGGCTCGAACGATCAGGCGCACGCGTCGCGCGCTCGAGTGCGTCTCTGCCCGATCTCGCCGAATCCGCCCGCCTTTACATGAAGCTGTTGAACGCAGCGCGAAGTCCACGCCTGACACCGGCCGCCCTCGCAGAGGCGCAAGGAGTTGCCGCAGAACTCTCGCCCGACGACCGCAGCCTGCAGGCCGAGCGCGCGCGCGGCTGGGCGATGGTCCATCGCGAATGGCTGGCGACCGACGCGGCGCGCCTGCGGCTGCAACAACGATGGCAGGAGCTGTTCCGCGAGTTCGACGCAGTAATCTACCCGGCCGCCGCCGTACCGGCCTTTCCCCAGGACCAGTCCGAGCCGTTCGACGCGCGGCAACTCGATATCGATGGACAGCTCTATCCCTATGCCGATGCGTGCTTCATCTGGGCAGACCCCGCTTCGACCTGCGGACTGCCTGCAACGGCCGTTCCGATCGAGCGCACGCCATCGGGCCTGCCGATCGGCGTCCAGATCATCGGGCCTTATCTCGAGGACCGCACACCGATTGCGCTCGCCGGACTGATCGAACGCGCGTTCGGCGGCTTCGTCCCGCCGCCGTCGCTGTCTGCCACGCAATCGGTGAGATGATAGAGGCGAAGACGACAACGCTCGTCATGTTCTTGCAGTCGACTGCGCCTCGACCGCCTGCACCGCCACGCTCGCGACCTGCTGCAATGCCTCGCGGTCGGAGCCTGAGGACGCCATCACGCCCATGCCGACCGAGACGGCCGAAACGTAGCGCGCGAGTGCCGCGGGATCCGAGGTCGGCTTGAGATCGCCTTCGGCCTTGGCGCGAACAAAACGATCGCGAAGCTGGTCCTCGTTCTGGGCGCGCCGAGCGGCGAGTTCGAAGGGGACGCTTTCTGATCCGGTGCCGCATGCAATGCCGCCCTGCACGAGCAGGCAACCGGGCGGGTTGGCGGGATCGGTCTGCTTGTCGGCGATGCCCATCAGCATCCGTTCGGCGACGTCGCGGGCAGTCGGCGCTGCCACGACCTCGTCCATCCAGACGGTGCGCAGTTTGGTATAGCGGTCGAGCGCGGCCTTCAGCAGCCCTTCCTTGTTGCCAAAACAGGCGTAGAGGCTGGGCGGATTGATCCCCATGGCCTCGGTCAACTGAGCGATCGTGGCACCCTCATAACCATGGCGCCAAAACACTTCCATCGCCTGGTCCAACGCCGTTTCGGCGTCGAATTCGCGGGGGCGTCCCATGCCCATTTGCCTGTTCTCCTCGAAATCGGCGTCGTCCCTGACCCTAACGCCGGATCCTATCTCTTTGTTCTCGCTTTATTTTCTCTTCCACTTGCCAATACTTGCGGTAAGCGGCTACAATTTTCTTAGCGAATGGTACATAAGTATCTTGCGCTGCGGTATCCAGCTCCACATCTGTAGTGAACACTACATATATGGAGCGCAAATGCCCCCCTCCCAAAATACCACTCGCCCCGGCCATGTCCGCCGCCTTCTGAGCGGCGTCGCCATCGTGGGCGCTCTCGCCGTAGCCGGCTCGATCGCGACCGGCCATTACTTTCGTGCCGCGCAGGCGACCGCGACCGCCGCGGCCGAGCAAGCCGTCCCTGTCACGGTCGCGCTGATCGAACCAAAGCAGACCGTGCTGTGGGACGATTTCTCCGGTCGGCTCGAGGCCATTCAACGCGTCGAGCTTCGCCCGCGCGTGGCCGGCGCGATCCTGTCGGCCAACTTCATCGAAGGCGCGCTGGTGAAGGCTGGTGACATCCTGTTCAAGATCGACCCGGCGCCCTACGCAGCCGAGGTCGACAAGGCCGCGGCCCAGCTCGAAGCTGCGAAAGCGCGCGTCGTGTTCACGCAGAATGAACTTGAGCGCGGCGCGCAGCTGGTCGGCAACGCCGTGGTGACGCGGCGCGACTACGACCAGCGCGACAACGCCAACCGCGAGGCCATCGCCAACGTGAAGGCAGCCGAGGCGACGCTCCAGACCGCAAAGCTTAATCTCGACTACACCGAGGTACGTGCACCCGTGGAAGGCCGCGTCGGCAAGATCGAAATCACCGTCGGCAATCTCGTCGCCGCCGGCACCGCCTCCCCCGTGCTGACCTCGCTGGTCTCGGTCAATCCGATCTACGCGTCGTTCGATGCGGATGAGGAGGTGGTGCTGCGGGCGCTGAACTCGATCGCAGATGTCTCCGGCAAGCGCGGCAATTTGGACCAGATCCCGGTGGAGATGACGACCTCAGGCGGCCTCTCGGCCAAGGGCCACATCCAGCTCATCGACAACCAGGTCAACGGCCAGAGCGGCACCATCCGTGTCCGCGCGGTGTTCAGAAACGAGGACGGGCGTCTCATCCCCGGCCAGTTCGCCCGCGTGCGCATGGGCCAGCCTAAGCAGCAATCGCTGGTCATGATCGACGAGCGCGCGATCGGTACCGACCAGGACAAGAAGTTCGTGATGGCGGTCGGCGACGACAGCCGCGCGGTCTACCGGCCGATCACCCTCGGCGGCTCGGTCGACGGGTTGCGTATCGTGACGACGGGACTGAAGACCGGCGATCGCATTATCGTCAACGGCCTCCAGCGCGTGCGTCCCGGCGCCCTGCTCAAGACGGAGATCGCGTCGATGGGCGCGCGCGGGCCGCAGCAGGCCTCCAACCACAGCAAACAGGACGTGGTGCAACGCTAGCATTCTCCGCTTCCGGAGCGCGCGGGCAGCGCGAGCCGGAATGTCGAATTTGTTGAACTACCAAGACATCACTTCTGGATTTCCGGATTTGCGGGCTTTTCCCGCGCCCGGGAATGGCGGGAGGGTCGTCTCTCGCGCAGGGGCAAAGCCATGAATCTCTCGAAGTTCTTCATCGATCGTCCGATTTTTGCCGGTGTGCTCTCGGTCCTGATCTTCCTCGCCGGCCTGATCTCGCTGTTCGCGATGCCGATCTCGGAATATCCCGATGTCGTGCCGCCCTCCGTCCTCGTGCGCGCGACCTATCCCGGGGCCAATCCCAAGGTGATCGCCGAGACGGTGGCGACTCCCATCGAAGAGCAGATCAACGGCGTCGAAGGCATGCTGTACATGTCAAGCCAGGCGACCACCGATGGCGCGATGACGCTGACGGTGACATTCCGGCTCGGCACCGATCCTGACAAGGCGACGCAGCTGGTGCAGAACCGTGTGCAGCAGGCCGAGCCGCGCCTGCCCGCCGTGGTGCGGCAGCTCGGCATCATCACCAAGAAGTCGTCGCCCGACCTCACCATGGTCGTGCATCTGTTGTCGCCCACCGGCCGCTACGACATGACGTATTTGCGCAATTACGCCGTGCTCAATGTCAAGGACCGTCTTGCACGGATCGACGGCGTCGGCGACGTCCAGCTCTATGGCGCCGGCGACTATTCGATGCGGGTCTGGGTCGATCCGCAGAAGGCTGCCGAACACGGGCTCACCGCAAGCGACATCGTCAAGGCGATCCAGGCGCAGAACGTCGAGGCCGCTGCCGGCGTGGTCGGCTCCTCCCCGAATGTCAAGGGCATCGACCTGCAGCTGTCCGTCAACGCGGAAGGGCGGCTTGCGAACGAAGAGCAATTCGGCGACATCGTGGTCAAGACCGGTACGCGTGGCGAAGTCGTGCGCTTGCGCGACGTCGCCCGCATCGAGCTCGGCGCGTCCGAATACGGCCTGCGCTCGCTACTCGACAACAAGCAGGCAGTGGCGATTCCGATCTTCCAGGCGCCCGGCTCCAACGCGCTGGAGATCTCCGATCATGTCCGTGCCACCATGGCCGAGATCAAGAAGAATATGCCGGAAGGCGTGTCCTACCAGATCGTTTACGATCCCACCCAGTTCGTGCGCTCCTCGATCGAGGCCGTCATTCACACGCTGCTGGAGGCGATCGCGCTGGTGGTGCTGGTGGTGATCCTGTTCCTGCAGACCTGGCGCGCCTCGATCATTCCGCTGCTGGCGGTGCCCGTGTCGATCGTCGGCACATTCGCGGTCATGCACGTGTTCGGCTTCTCGATCAACGCGCTCAGCCTGTTCGGGCTCGTGCTCGCAATCGGCATCGTCGTCGACGACGCCATCGTCGTAGTCGAGAACGTCGAACGCAACATCGAGGGAGGGCTGTCGCCGCGCGACGCCACCTACCAGGCGATGCGCGAAGTGTCGGGGCCGATCATCGCGATTGCGATGGTGCTGATCGCGGTGTTCGTGCCGCTCGCCTTCATCTCCGGCCTCACCGGGCAGTTCTACAAGCAGTTCGCGCTGACGATCGCGATCTCGACCGTGATCTCCGCCATCAATTCGCTGACGCTGTCGCCTGCGTTGTCGGCGCTGCTGCTCAAGGGACAGAATGAGCCGAAGGACCGGCTGACGATCATCATGGAAAAGGGCCTTGGCTGGTTCTTCCGTGGCTTCAACAAGGTGTTCACACGCTCGTCGGAGAATTACAGCGGCACCGTCACCAAGGTGATATCAGGCAAGGCCGCAGTGATGGGACTGTATGTGGTGTTGATCGGCGTGACCGCGCTTCTGTTCCAGCAGGTGCCGAGCGGCTTCGTGCCGGGCCAGGACAAACAGTATCTGGTCGGCTTCTCGCGGCTGCCCGACGGCGCAGCGCTCGATCGCACTGAAGAGGTGATCCGCAAGATGAGCGACATCGCGCTGACCCAGCCAGGTGTCGAGAGTTCGGTCGCCTTTCCGGGCCTGTCGATCGCCGGCTTCACCAACTCCTCCAATGCCGGCATCGTGTTCTCCACGCTCAAGCCGTTCGACGAGCGCAAGGATCCTTCTCTCAGCGGCCCCGCGCTGGCGGCCGAGCTGAACAAGAAATATGCCGGCATCCAGGAAGCCTTCATCGCCATGTTCCCGCCGCCGCCGGTCAACGGCCTTGGCACCATCGGCGGCTTCAAGCTGCAGATCGAGGACCGTGCCGGTCTCGGTTATGAGGCGCTGAACGAGGCGACCAAGGCGTTCATGGCCGCGATGCAGAAGGCGCCGGAGATCGCCGGCGTGTTCTCGAGCTTCCAGGTCAACGTGCCCCAGCTGTTCGCCGACATCGATCGCACCAAGGCGCTCCAATTGGGCGTGCCCGTGACGGAGGTGTTCAACACGCTGCAGATTTACCTGGGCTCCTACTACGTCAACGACTTCAACAAGTTTGGCCGCACCTATTCGGTCCGGGTGCAGGCCGACGCGCCGTTCCGCGCCCGCGCCGACGACATCCGGCAGTTGAAGGTGCGCTCGTCCTCGGGCGACATGGTGCCGCTCTCGGCGCTCTTGAGCGTTCGCCAGAGCGCGGGACCCGAGCGGGCGATCCGCTACAACGGCTTCCTGTCCTCCGATATCAACGCGGCGGCTGCTCCCGGCTTCTCCTCCGGACAGGCGCAGGAGGTCGCGACGCGGATCGCGGCGGAGACGCTGCCGCCCGGCTTTGCCTTCGAATGGACCGACCTGACCTATCAGGAGTTCATCGCCGGCAATTCCGGACTGTGGGTGTTTCCGCTGGCGATCCTCCTGGTGTTCCTGGTGCTGGCCGCGCTCTATGAGAGCCTGACCTTGCCGCTCTCGATCATCATGATCGTGCCGATGGGTCTGCTGGCTGCTATGTTCGGTGTCTGGATCTCCAAGGGCGACAACAACGTCTTCACCCAGATCGGCTTGATCGTGCTGGTGGGACTCTCGGCCAAGAACGCGATCCTGATCGTCGAATTCGCGCGCGAGCTCGAATTCGCAGGCCGCACCCCGATCCGGGCCGCAATCGAGGCGAGCCGGCTGCGGTTGCGCCCGATCCTGATGACGTCGATGGCGTTCATCATGGGCGTGCTGCCGCTGGTGCTCTCGACCGGGGCCGGCTCGGAGATGCGGCGCGCCATGGGCGTCGCCGTGTTCTCCGGCATGATCGGCGTCACCGTATTCGGCCTGTTCCTGACGCCGGTGTTCTATGTGCTGCTGCGGACCGTCACTGGCATGAAGCCGCTGACGCATCACGGCAGCGACACCAGCGCGGCGCCGGTGCAACCCGTCGGGCACTAGATCAGGGAAATCCCCGACAGCAACAACAAAACGAGCACGGTCTTGCGAAAGACCGTCTCGTTGACCCTGTGGAACGCGATCACGCCCAGCGCGGAGCCTGCGAACAGCGCCGGCAGGCTAACCGCGAGATCGACGAAGACCTTTGACGACAGATCCTGATGTCCGAACAGCAGCGCGATCGCGAACAGCTGCATCGCGGCGATGAACGGCTGCACCAGGCCGCGCTGCTCGCTCTTGGGCATGCCGCGCATGTCGCACCAGATCGTCGGGATCGCGCCCGGCATCGCGGTCAGTCCGCCGACCAGTCCTCCACCGAACCCGATCAACGCGACCCAGTGCCGCCCGACCGCCTCGCCGGCCGTCACCAGCGTCGGCCGCAGCAGCATGTAGGCCGCATAGAGCGCAACGATAATGCCGAAGCCGCGCCGGAGCAGATGCGTATCGGTGCTCTGGAGCAGCGACACCGCGATGGGAACGCCGATCAAGCCGCCGACGATCAGCAGCAGACTGCCTTCCCAGCGGATATTGCGCCGAAGCGACCACAGATTGGTGGCCTGCACGCCGATGCTGCACGCCATCATCAGCGGTACGGCTTCGAGCGGCTGAAACACCCGGAGCAGGATGGCACCCGCTACCGCGGAAAAGGCAAATCCCGAGAGTCCGGAGACAAAGGCGCCGGCGAACACGGCAACGCTGAGCAGCATCAGAGTCGTGACATCAGGCACAATTTGCCCTCCGATCAATCGTAGGGAATTTGCGAGACGGGGACATCGGCGCTCTCGGTGCAAACGGTCGGCACGAGTGGAACCGACGGCTGCGCGTAAGCATGAGATCGCTCCAGCATCGCGAGGCCGACCAGTTGGAGAGCGACGAGCGCTGCCGTCAGCGCGATTGCGACGATGCTGGCGTTACGCACGTTCGAATTTGGGGTGGTCGCTCGTGCGCTCGCGCGGATCAACTCCGTTGGCATTTTCAAAGATATCCTCTTCACGGGAAACGGGAATAATTTCATTCAAACACGGCGCTTCGTGCGGCTGGTCCAGCAGGTGGCGATAGCGCCGCAACACGCGCTCCGCGTCGATTTCCCGCTGCGCGCGGAGTACCGCGCCCATGCGGGCGACGATATCGCGGAATCTTCCTGTCAGAACTGGTGACGCCGTCCGCATGACAATCTCCTCTCAACCCTGCACGAGAGATTGACGGAATTCGTTTCCGCTCGCAGTGAGTTGCTTCACAAAAATGCCTGGTAGGTCGAACAACAGATCGTGTGACGTCTAGTAGAAGACAACGCGGAAAATCGCGTCATTCGATCGAACGACGTGCGATAACTTTCTAATGATGCTTGTGATTGAACCTATTGCGAGCTACGGCGACTCGCCTGCGTTTTTGAACGCGTCTCAGTGCACGAGCGGATTGGAAAATCCAGCTGCGAGCTTGACGAGATCGGCCTGACGAGAAACGCCGGTCTTGGCGAACACGCGATGCAGATGCGTCTTCACCGTCGTCTCGGCGATACCGAGCGCAACCGCCGTCTCCGGCACGCCGCCGACATCGACGATTGACTGCAAGACCCTCAGTTCGGCAGGCGTGAGCTCGAAGGTGCGGTCAATGAGGCCGGCACACGAGCGGCCGTCGAGTTCCGCTTTCCAGATGAACAGGGCTCCCACTGCCGAACTGCGCTCGGCCACCCCGTCGCGCAGCAATGATGGCAGCGCGATGATTTGCGCGACGTAGTAGGAACCGTCATGCGACATCAACGGAATTTTCCGTCCCGAAGATGCCGCCAACGCGACCTCGCTGGTGTCACGGAAAATATCGCGCAAGGCTGAATTAGCAGCGGAAGATCTTGCCACCAACCTGCCCGAGACAGACCGCAGGACATCGTCGACGTCTAGGATCGTCGCCGCGGCCGGATTGCTGTGGATGATATGACAGGTCGAATCGAGCAGGATGACACCGGCATTCAGTCGGTCCACGACGTCGGCAAGCGCGACCGCGCGCTGCTGCTTCCGCTCGATCGTCCGGTTGATCAACAGCGCCCGGCTCGCATGCGGAGCCAGGAACTGCATTCGCGCCCGCTGTTCCGCGCCGAGCATCTCCCTGCCCGGGATCACGGTCATCAGCATCGGACACGGCGACTTCGACTGCTCCAGCACCACGTTGGCGACGTCGACGCAGCCCTGGGGGCGCAGCCATTCCTGGTAGAAGCGGCCGCGGCGGTATTCGTCGAAATCCACGAGATCAGGGATATTGCGCACCTCGCCATAGCGCGGAAGCCGAGCAAGCGGGTCGTATCGGGAGTAGGTCTCCGCATAGAGCTGAATGTAGTACGGATCGACCCCGCAATAATAATGCGTCGCGCCTGATTTGCTGACCGGGTCCTTCGAAATCAGACCACAGGCTTGGCTGCCAATGAAGGCATTGAGTTTGACAACGACCTCGCTCCACAACTCCGGGTGGAGACCCGCGTCATAGATAGTCTCGATCAACTCAGACGGTTTTGGAGGTCGGGGCATCGGAAGAGCCAATGGTGACACATGGAGATGGCGAAATGTTCTTCATGCCTGGCGGCTTCCGTGAGTCTTTCGCGGGAGCGAAAGGTTCAATCGTGAAGGCAAAATTCAACAGTCTAGTTCACAAGCGGATTGGAGAATCCTGCCGCGAGCTTAACGAGATCGGCCTGACGCGAAACGCCCGTCTTGGCGAACACGCGATGCAGATGCGTCTTCGCCGTCGTTTCCGCGATACCGAGCGCGACCGCCGTCTCCGGGATGCCGCCAACCTCGACGATCGACAGGAACACGCGCAACTCGGCCGGTGTAAGGTCGAAGGTCCGCGCGATCAATTCGCCGTAGGACTGTCCGCCGAGCGATACCTTACGCAGCAGCAGCGCACCGACGGCATCGACCACCCGCTCGCTGCCGTCCCGCAGGACGGACGACAGCGGCAGGATGTGCGCGACGTAGCGCTCGCCCGAAGGCGAAAGCAGCGAAAACGCGTGCCCCTTTGCGGCAAGCAGCGCAATTTCATGGCGGGTCGCGAACGCTTCCCGCAGCGTCTGATTGGCCTCCGCACTGCTGGTCACCAATTGCCCGGCAACGGACCGAACCAGATCGTCCGCCGCAAGCAAGTCGTGCCCCGCGGAATTCGCGTGCACCACCCGGCAGAATCCATCGAGCAGAAAGATGCCGCAGGCCAAATTGTCCAGGACCTCCGCCAACGCCGTCGCCAGCGTCAGTTGCGAGGTCATGGCGCGGTTGATCAGCAACGCTCGGCTGGCGTGCGGCAAGATCAGCGAGAGGCGCTGCTTCATCACCGGATCCACCATCCGGCGGCCCGACAGCACCGTCATCATCACGGGGCAGCTCGCATTCGAATTCTCGAGCACCACGTTGGCCGCATCGCTGCAACCCTGCGGCCGCATCCATTCCTGGTAAAAGCGTCCGCCCCGGTATTCATCGAAATTAACGAGATCCGGAATGCTGACGATCTGACCGTGCGGCGGCAAGACCGTCAGCGGATCGAACTTCGAATGCGTCTCGGAGTAGAGCTGGATGTAGTGCGGTTCCGCCCCGCAATAATAGTGCGTGACGCCGAATTTGCTGATGGAATCCTTGGAAAACAGTCCACAGGCCTGGCCGCCGACGAAGTCGCGGATGCCGGTGACGACGTTGTTCCACAGTGAAGGATCGAGTCCGGCATCGTAGATGGCCTCGACGAGGTCGGGCAGCTTCCGCGGTCCGTGCATGGCTATAAATGGCCTGGGTGATCAATATCACCATGCATACCACAACCTCAGCATGCGGCATCCTCCGATCGGATGAGGCGTCGGCCGCCAAGAGCGGATATTCGTTTCGGGTGCTACTGATGCAGAGTCGCGATACCGCACCGGGACGCTCACATCTCGTCCCAGCCGACCTTCTCCATATTCTCCGACCAGACCGCGGCGCGATAGATCTCGCGCCCGTCGGCATTTCTGACCCGGATGCAGGCATCGCGGTCGCGCAAATCGTCGCGCCAGACGAACAGGTGGCTTGCCATCTCGTTGGCCACCACGAATGTCGCTTCGGGGCATTCGAACACCATGCCGCCCGGATCGATCTTCACGATATTGCCGATCATAAGGTCAAAGAAAAAACGGCGCATGCAACACTCCAACTGGGGGCGGCGCACGCCCGCCCGTGCTGTCTCCAAGCGGCATTTGACTTGAAATTCAGTCGTGCGCGGTCACGACATTTCGCCGCTCCTGACGTCACTGGGCGTGGCGCCATAAGTTCGACGGAAGCAGCGGTTAAAATAGGAGAGATCGCCGAAGCCGACATCGTAGGCGATCGAGCTGACCGTCCGCTCGGCGTATCCGGGTTCCCGCAACATGCGATGGGCGCGCTTGACGCGTTGTTCGATCACGAAGGACGAGAACGTCTTGCCGTCGGCCTCGAACAGGCGCTGGAGATAACGCGGCGCACGCCGAGCTCCTGGGCGACTGTGGCCACCGACAGGTCCTGCCGCCAGCAATTGTTGGCGATGGAGACTTTGGCCTTCTGCAGCCGTGCCGCCTTCACGCCGCGCCGCCCGGCCAGCTCCCGGGGCTCGTTGGTGGCACCGAGAACGATTGCCAGAAGATCGTGCAGATGCCCGACCCCGAGCTGGCGCAAATTTGGCGTCGCGAACGCCTTCTCCCGCACCAGTGTCTCCGCATAGTTGACCAGCAATCGAAGTCCTGTCGAGCTCTCCGGCATGACACGCATTACGGCGTCATCGACATCCACGATCATCGGCGCCAGCACGCGTCTCGGCACGCGTAGGGAGAAGCAGCTGCCCAGCGACAATCGCTCGAACGTCGTGACGTCCTCCGCGCTGGTCAGGACCGCCTCCCCTGCACGAAGGCTCAGATCGTGTCCCCGCTCGGATATTCCAAGTACGCCAGATCGATTCACGATCAGGGCCAGGCTGTCGTCGCCATCGGCAACCAGGTGTTTGGTGCGACTGACGCGCGCTCCGCACAATCCTCCGATCAGCAATTGGGCTTCCGGCAAGACGTGGGACGTGAAGCTCGCCGTAGCCGGCTTTCCTTCTCTCGCCTCGACCTCCGCCTTCAACGCCCCGCGGCAGTAGAAATCGCGAAGCAGCGGGATACGCTCGTTTTCGGGAATTTCGTTCGTCGAAACATTAATAATGGAAAAATCAAACTGGCTCACTGCAATCCTCCAACCGACGAGCAGGTCCGGCCGTGCGCTGTCGTTTCCTCACACTCGCGTTTGACGCCGTCGTCGCATCTCTTCGTGGCGCTTGCTGCTCTTCACTTTTCTGGATCGCGATATACGAAAGTATCAAATGACTCGCGTCCTGCATTCGGAGGACACGGGAGCTCGGCTCATCACAATGCATTGAGATCGCGGCACGTATCGGCGAGCCTTGTGAAATGGATCACACGGCGTCGTCACCGCCATTCGTTCGATGCGCGAATGGAACGGCAAAGCCGGTGGCGATCTTGACCAAGTCGGCCTGCCTGCCGGTGCCGGTCTTCTCGAACAGGCGACCGAGATGCGTCTTCACCGTCGTTTCGGCGATGCCGAGCTTTGCCGCAATGTCGGGAACACCGCCAATCTCGATGATGGCCATTAAAACGCGCAGTTCGGACGGTGTCAGCCTGAAGGCCGCCGCAATCGCATCAGCCGCGAGCCATGTCGCCGCCGATGCCTTCTGAACGAACAGCACCGTGGCTGCAGCATCTCGCGATGGAGTGCGACAGCGCTTCAAGGGAAAGGCGTGGAGCAGATAGTGCTGTCCATCAACTGATGTCGCAAGCTCGATCTGGCGGCGGGCAGCGGAACGAGTTTCGCTGCCTGAATCGATTTCGCACAGGCCGCGGAATATTTTATCAGTCTGGGTGTTGCGGGCCACGATCCGGTCGCCGACCATTGCGAGCAGGCTGGCATCGGCGAACAGCCCGCGGCATGCTGCGTTGGCATGCACGAGGCGGCCATCTGCGTCGAGCAGGCAAATCGCCGTGCTCAGCCCATCCAAGACCTCGGCAAGGTCGTCCACGGTATGCGAGCGTGCCCTGATCTGTCGGCCCATGATCCTGGAGCGCTGAAGGTGCGGAGCCAGCAGCCGCATGCGCTCACGCATCGGCTCGTCAACCATTCCGCGCGACCGGTGGCGCAACACCTGCAGGATTGTGGTGCGCGTGTCCGACTTCTCGAGGGCAACGGTTGCAAGGTCTATCGCTCCTTGCGGTTCCACCCACTCGCGATAGAAGCTCGTTGCCAGAAAATCCGCCTGAGGCATGATGTCGGCTACGCCGATCGTCTGCTCCGCCGCGAGCGTAAAATGGCGATCGAGTAGAGGGTCCAGCTCCACATATCGGTCGCGATAAAGCTGGCGGAAGCGGGATTCGGTGCCAAAATGCTCGTGGATCTCGATCGAGAGCCTGGCTCTGTCCCTGGACAGGATGGTCGCGGCACATCCGCCGACGAAATGCGAAACCTGTTCCAGCACCCCGCTGCGCAGTGCGGGATCGACCGCGGCGTCGTAGATCTCGCCGACAAGGGACGAGAATCGATTTGCGTGGAGGATTGTCATCGGCCGGACGACGCAATCTGCGTATGGCTCGGGCGTGCGAGAAAGATCGCGATCCGGGGACTGGCGAAGGAGACGGGCCGTTCAATGGCCGCCTTCGACTGGGAGAAAACGTTGCAACGAAATGCTGGAATATCGAACATCGTCCTTGCGTAACGTCAACCGCAGGATGCGGCTTGGACGTTTTCGCCAAAGACTAGGATAAATGCGAACAGCGCGCGGACTGTGTGCGATGAGTCACGCGTGCGATGCGTCAGGCAGCGCGCGCACCGCAGAACCCTGTCGCCACCGATCCCGCCGGCCTCGCATTCGGCTCCGGCAGTTTACTTGCGATTCTCCTCGCAGAATTTCAATGCCGCCAGCGCTTCACCGGCACGCGGCACCTGCATCTCGATGCTGTCGTCGTCATCGTCCTCGAAATCGAGCGAGAGACGCTTGGCCTTGGACAGCCGGTCCATCATGGACTGCTCGTATTCGAAGATGCCGCGCACGGTAGTTTTGTCCATGACCTCCCACTTCGCCTTCTTCATGATATCGGCGTCGTCGGTGCCGACATCGGCCCGGAGGATCTCGCCGACCTTGTCCCACTCCCAACCGTCATAGATCATCACGATCACGATCGCCTTCTCGGAATAGGTGATGACGATGACGTAGTCCCGGTTCTCGTCTTCCTTGTCCTTGTAGCCGCGGCTCGCATTGCAATGCGCGTCCTGCATACGCTTTTCGATGGTCCAGTCGCCGACCTTGGATTGTTGCGCCTGCACCGGTCCTGCGGTCAAAGCGACTGCGCTCAAGGCGCCTGCCAGGAGCCCGGCGGCGAGAAGATATCGTTTCATGTCAGCCTCCAGCGTGTTCCCCGGACTGAGATGACCACCTCTGCCGGTGACCCGCAAGGGCTTCAGGCGGTTCGCCGCGGCACGATCGCGATCGGGGTGAAGGTGTAAACCTCCTCGCCGTTCTGATTGAACATCGTCCATTTCACCAGTGCGATGCCCTGCGGCTTCGACTTCGATGGCGTCAGGCTCATGACCTCCCCGACCAGATGCAGGCGGTCGCCGGGCCGCACCGGGATGGTCCAGCGCAGCCCGTCGACGCCGGCACCGATCAGCGGATGCGGGCCGAAGGGACGGGTCTGGATCGCGAGGCTCATGGCAATCGCGGCGGTGTGCCATCCCGAGGCAGCGAGACCCCTGAACAGGGTCTGCTTGGCGGCTTCGTGGTCGAGATGCATCGGCTGCGGATCGAACTCGGCCGCGAACCGCTTGATGTCGGCCTCGGTGACGTGAACTTCGGGGGATTTGAACTGCATTCCAATGGTGAGATCGTCGAACCACTCGACCTGCGCCATGATTTCGCCTCGCAATGTGATGCGCCGCCTCGCGGCTAATGGGATTGAGCAAGAGCGGGATGTAGCGGCTCCGCAGCGCACAAACCAGCCCGGGGTTCCCCAAGAAACCCGTTTCCAGATGCGACGAAACACGCCTGAAACAGATGGTCGGTTATCTCGTTGTCAAAAGCATACAGGGACGGCCACCATGCAATTCTTCCTCAACCTGATCTGGGATTATTCCTGCTGTCAGCACCTCGTCGCCCTGCCGCCGCAGGAGGACGAACTATGATCGAGCTGATCTCGGCCTTGCTCGCGCTTTGCAGCGTCGGCGTCTTTGCAGCGCACGCGGTGGATGCCTATCGCTCCACCCATTACTGATAGCCCACGCCCTAGAACGGCCGCCGGTAGAAGTGCTCCGAATGCGTCGCTGGCGGAAACCTGTTGGCGAGCGCGAGAGCTCCCCTTTCGTCGGTTTCGAGCGCGATCTTCTGTGCGAGCATCACGTCGCCGGGAACGAGAAAGCCTGACGGGACGAAGCACCACCCCATCGTCGCATTTCCGGCCTCGTCGATCTCATGGACGTTGGCGGCGGTGCCATAATGGATGCGATAGGTCTTGCCGGTATCGCCGCCGACGACATCGAAATACCGGTGCTGCTCGAATTGGGCGCGCTGCGCCGGTGACAGCCATTCGGCCAGGAGCCGGCGACCGCGAGCATCCGGCGTGTTCTCGCCGAAAAAGCGCCGATAGAGTTCGCGGAGCGCATGCAGACGCGCACGCGCCGGCCCACGGAGCCAAACTGCCGCGATCATGAGCAGCTCAGATCAACCGCCAACCAGGCGGGGATAGAACAGCGTTTCCTGCGCGGTCGGGTCAAACGATCGGATCCGGGTGACTTCGCCAGGTCCGGTTCGCAGCGCGGCGGTGAAGCCCGCTCCGGTCAGCTCCCGAAAGCGCCGCTCGGCTCGCGCCAGCGCTTCGGCATTGCCAGGATCAAACTCGTGGCGCGTGTCGCCAGTCTGGTCCATCACGATCTGGGTTGCCATGTTGAGTCTCCTCATGCCCAGCCCTGTTCGATCAAAGCAAACCTCGTGCCGTCGGTTCCAGTTGGCAACAACTTTCTCTTGCCGGCGCATCACGCCTTGCTGAGCAGGAGCGTTCTCAAGCGAAGTGGATGCCGGTTCGCATAAAGCAAACGCGGCAAAACCAAGAAGCTTGAGCCCCTTCGAAACGCGGCTCTGGTCAGCGCGAGGCGGCCGTACCTCCGCCCTCGTCGATCTGCCGTCCCATCAGGGCGATCGCTTTCTGATAAACGCCGGCGGCATTCCAGGCTTCGATGGCAGCGAAATTCGGCTCGCCCGGCTGGTAACCCGCTCCTGCACGCCAGCCATGGGCCTTGAGGAAATTCGCCGTCGAGTTCAGCGCATTGGCGGCAACTTCGAGATTGCCGGTGCCGTAGGCCAGGATGTTCTTGGGCATGAACTGGGTCTGACCGACTTCGCCGTGCATCGAGCCGCGGGTTGCCCCCGACAGCGTGCCGCGATCGATCAGCTTCAGCGCCGCATAGAGCTGCTCAGTGAAGAATTCGGGACGGCGGCAGTCATAGGCGAGCGTCGCGATCGAAGAGAGCATATTCTGGTTGCCGCGCTGGCTGCCGAACCCGGTCTCCATGCCCCAGATCGCGATCAGCGGCCCCGGCGGGACGCCATAGCGCTGCTGGATCGAGGTGAACAAGGCGGCTTGCGACTGCTTGAGCTGGCGACCCTTGGCAACGATGGTGGTGGCGCCGCGCTTGGCGAGGAACTGGTCGAGCGTCAGCGAGAAGCTGCGCTGGCCACGGTCGGCCGCGATGGTGGCACTGGCGTAATTGGTTTGCATCAGCGCCGAGAGCGCAGTCTGGCCGACGCCCTTGCCCTGCGCCTCCGCGCTGAACTCGCGCTTCCAGGCCTCGAAGCCGGCCGACGAACTGCCGCATTGCGCGGCGTGGGCGGCGGGCGCCAGGCAGCCGAGCAGCGTCATCGCCCCAAAAACCGCCGCAGCTACAGTTCTGCCCCTGATCATGTCCGACGTCCTCTCCCTGGGTGATCCAATGCCCGAGCTTACCCGGACGAAGGCGCCGACTCCATGGCGTGATCATACGACAGTTCCAGTCCATCCAAATTGCCCTCCTGGCGCCACTTGTCCAGCAGCCGCAGGAATGCCACCGGCCCGCGCCAATACTGGCTGTTTCTCGCCGCGATCGGATCGAACACGCCTTCATTGTTGTAATAGCCGGGCGTGCATTCGGCGAGATAGGTCTGGCGGCCGAGCGCAGCTTTGACCACCTCCTCGACCCAGGCGTTCTCGGCATCGAGCGTCGGCTCCAGCGTCCGGGCTTTGCGCTTGCGCGCCTCGGCTATCACATAGGCGATGTGCTGCGACTGCTCGTCGATGATGTGCGGGAAGTTGGCGCTCTGGCCGGCCTGCACCATGACGATCAGGAAGCAATTCGGGAAGCCGCGACTGTAGAAGCCGTGCAGCGTCTTGACGCCATCGCGCCAGCGCGCCGACAGGCTCACGCCGTCACGGCCGTAGACCTCAAAGCCCATGCGGCGGGCGTAGTCGGTGCCGACCTCGAAGCCGCTGGCATAGATCAGGCAGTCGAGCTCATAAGCCCTGCCGTCGACCACGACCGCGTTCTCGGTGATGCGCTCGACGCCCTGTCCCCTGGTGTCGACGAGATGCACGTTGGGACGATTGAAGGTGTCGAGATATTCGTCGTGGAAACACGGCCGTTTGCAGAATGCCTTGTACCAGGGTTTCAACGCCGAAGCCGTCGCCTCATCCTTGACGATCGCATCGACGCGCGCTCGGATCTCTTCCATCTTGCGATAATCGGCCTGCTCGATGACCTTGAGCGCCTCCTCGATCGAAGTCACCGGCTGCGGCTGGCGGCGCGGCGCCAGCAGGATCTCGCCGAGCAGGCCGGTCCAGCCGTCCTGCACCAGATCCTGTTCGAATGGCTCGCCCGAGATCACGGCGGTGAAATTGTCCATGCGTTCGCGCTGCCAGCCGGGCCTGAGCCCCTGCGCCCAGCTCTGATCCGTCGGGCGGTCGTCGCGCACGCCGATCGCCGACGGCGTACGCTGGAAGACGTAGAGCTCCTTGGCCGAGCGGCCGAGATGCGGCACACATTGCACGGCGGTGGCCCCGGTGCCGATGATACCGACGCGTTTGTCGCCAAGACCACTAAGATCACCTTCGGCCGTGCCGCCGGTGTAGGCGTAATCCCAGCGGCTGGTGTGGAAGCTGTGTCCCTTGAAGCTTTCGATACCGGGAATGCCCGGCAGCTTCGGACGGCTCAGCGGGCCGCCAGCAAGGATGACGAAGCGCGCGCGGATGCAATCACCGCGATCTGTCTCGACCAGCCAGCGTGCCTCTTGCTCCCGCCATTCCATGTGGGTGATGACGGTCTGAAACAGCGCGCGCTCATAGAGGCCGAAATGACGGCCGATGCGGCGCGAATGCTCGTAGATCTCGGGGGCTCGCGCATATTTGCGCACCGGCATGTAGCCGGTCTCTTCCAGCAACGGCAGGTAGATGTAGCTCTCGGTATCGCAGGCCGCGCCAGGGTAGCGATTCCAGTACCAGGTGCCGCCGAAATCGGCTGCCTTTTCCACGACCCGGAAATCATCGATGCCAGCTTCGCGCAGTCGCGCGCCGCACAGAAGGCCGCCGAAGCCGCCGCCGACGATGAGCACCTCGGTCTGTTCGCTGACAGCCTCGCGCGCAAATCTGGAATTGGCCCAGGGATCGTCGAGATAGCGTCCGAACTCGCCGGTCACCTCGACATATTGCGCCTTGCCTTCGGCGCGCAGGCGACGATCGCGCTCGTCGCGATAGCGCGCTCGGAGTGCGGCAATGTCGATTGTAGATTCGCCGGCTGCGCCGGTCTTGTGTCTTTGCGCTGACATCCGTTTCCTCCCCCGGCGGACACTGCTTCGCCGGCAGCTAGCATCACTTAGCCCTGAAAAAGTGACGCATGCAATCGCGTCTCTCGCTTTTTGCGTGAACGTGGAGTGGCGTTCCGCTAACCTCAAGCGCACATCACAAGCGTACGTCATGCAACGACATGGCGGTCCGGAGGAGACGATGCAGGGATTGATGATGGACATGCCGCTCCTGATCAGCGGCCTGATCCAGTATGCCGCCGACTATCACGGCGAGGCTGAGGTCGTCGCGCGCGAGATCGAAGGCGACATCCATCGCTACACCTATGCCGACGCCCACCCGCGCATCAAGCGCATGGCGTTGGCGCTCAAGAGGCTCGGCATGATGTCCGGTGACCGCGTCGGCACGCTGGCCTGGAATACGCACCGGCATTTCGAGATGTTCTACGCCGCGCCGGGCATGGGATATGTGCTGCACACCATCAACCCGCGGCTGTTTCCCGAACAACTCGTCTACATCGTCAATCATGCCGAGGACCGCCTGCTGTTCATCGACCGCGCCACGCTGCCGATCGTGGAGACGATCGCGCCGCAGCTGAGATCGATCGAAGCCTATGTCGTGATGTGCTCGCGCGAGCGAATGCCGGAGACCAAGCTTGCCAACGTTCATTGCTACGAGGACCTGCTGGAGAACGAGCACGACACCGGCTTCGCCTGGCCGGAATTCGACGAAAAATCGGCATCCACGATCTGCTACACCTCGGGCACGACAGGCAATCCCAAGGGCGTGATCTATTCGCATCGCGCCGCGATCCTGCAGACCATGGTCTCCTGCAATTTCGACTTCCTGCCCGGGCACCTGGAAGGCGTGCGCGAGGTGATGATGCCGATGGCGCCGCTGTTCCACGGCAACGGCTGGAACATGCCGTTCACCGCGCCCTATACCGGCTCGAAGCTGGTGCTGCCCGGCCGCAATTACGAGCCCGACAAGCTCTACGAGCTGCTCGAAGGCGAGAAGGTGACGCTGTCCGCGGGCGTGCCGAGCTTCTGGCTGATCCTGCTCGACTGGCTCGGGCGGACCGGCAACAGGTTCTCGACACTTCGTGCAACATTGTCGTCGGGCTCGGCACCCCCGCGCGCGATGGTCGAGAGGCTCAAGCGCGAGTATGACATCGACTACGTCCAGGCCTGGGGCATGACCGAAGCCTTGGGCTGCTCGATGCCGGGCTTGCGGCCGGGCTCCGAGCATCTTGAGGACAAGGAGAAGTTCGACCGCCGCCAGGTGTCCGGCCGCGCCTGTTTCGGCACCGCCTTGCGCATCGTCGATGACGGCGGCAACGAGCTGCCGCGCGACGGCAAGAGCGTCGGCCATCTGCGCGCGCGGGGACCGTGGGTTGCGTCCGGCTACATGAAACTCGACGAAGGCCTCGACCGCGACGGCTGGCTGATCACCGGCGACATGGCCGTAATCGACCCCCAGGGCCACGTCACGCTGACCGACCGCTCCAAGGACGTGATCAAGTCCGGCGGCGAATGGATCTCCTCGATCCAACTCGAGGACGCGGCCTTGTCTCACCCCGATGTGCTGCAAGCCGCCGTGGTCGCGATCAACCATGAGAAATGGCAGGAGCGGCCGCTGCTCCTCGTCGTCCGCAAAAAGGGCGCGACCGTCGACGGCAAGACGTTGCTCGACCACATGCGTCCGAAAATCGCGAGCTGGTGGATGCCTGACGCCGTCGAATTTCTGGACGAATTCCCGATGACCGGCACCGGCAAGGTGCTCAAATCGGCGCTGCGCGAGAAATTCAGGGAGTATCGCGTCGCTTGAGCCGATCGTGCACCGGCCTGTCTGTCGATCGAGGAGACCAAAGATGCTCTACCCGATGTCCCCCAAAGTCGTCGAGCTCATGCGCAAGCTCGACAGTTTCATGGATCGGCACATCTATCCCAATGAGGAGCGCTTTTATCGCGAGGCGGAGGAGCTGGGACCCTGGAAGGTCTATCCGGTCGTCGAGGAGCTGAAGCCGCGGGCGCGCGCTGAAGGCCTCTGGAACCTGTTTCTGCCGGACTCCGGCCACGGTGCCGGCCTGACCAACCTCGAATATGCCCCGCTCTGCGAGGTCATGGGCCGCTCGCATCTCGCACCCGAAGTCTTCAACTGCTCGGCGCCCGACACCGGCAACATGGAGGTGCTGGAGCGCTATGGCACGAAGGAGGACAAGGAGCGCTGGCTGAAGCCGCTGCTCGCAGGCGAAATCCGCTCCTGCTTCGCCATGACCGAGCCTGCCGTCGCCTCTTCCGATGCGACCAACATCGAAAGCTCGATCGTTCGCGAGGGCGACCATTACGTCATCAACGGCCGCAAATGGTACACCACCAATGCGACCGACCCGCGCTGCAAGATCTGCATCTTCATGGGCAAGACCGATCCCGACAATGCTGACCGCCACAAGCAGCAATCCATGATCCTGGTGCCGATGGACACTGCGGGCGTCGAGGTCAAGCGCCCCCTGCCCGTGTTCGGCTTCTATGGTGTGCCCGACCGTGCCTCTGAGGTCGTCTTCACCGATGTGCGCGTGCCCAAAGAGAACATGCTGCTCGGCGAGGGCCGCGGCTTCGAGATCGCGCAGGGACGCCTCGGCCCGGGGCGCATCCACCATTGCATGCGGCTGATCGGGCTCTCCGAGCGCACGCTGGAGAAGATGTGCCGGAGGGTGCGCAGCCGCATCGCCTTCGGCAAGCCGGTCTCCGAGCAGACGGTGACGCAGGAACGCATTGCAGAAGCCCGGATCATGATCGAGCAGGCGCGGCTGCTGACGCTCAACGCCGCCTACGCGATGGACACCGTCGGCAACAAGGTGGCGAAAGCGGAGATCGCGATGATCAAGGTCGCCGTGCCCAACATGGCCTGCCAGATCATCGACTGGGCGATCCAGGCCCACGGCGGCGGCGGCACGTCGAACGATTTCGGATTAACCCAGGCCTATGCGACCGCGCGCTTGCTGCGGCTTGCGGATGGGCCGGACGAGGTGCACAGGAACCAGATCGCGCGGTTCGAGCTGAAGAAATATTCGAATGCGTAGGACGAAGCATTCCGCTCGTGCGGCTCGCTCTCTTTCCTTCTCCCCCTGCGGGAGAAGGTGGCGCGAAGCGCCGGATGAGGGGTCTGCTTCCGCGGAGACAAACCCCTCACCCCAGTGAGTCTGCATCAACCAGCGGAGCTGCCCTCTCCCGCAAGGGGCGAGGGCACGCTGACACGCAGCCCGATTACAACCAGCGCCGTGGCGCCCTCACTCAATTCACCACGTACACATCGGGATCGAAGCTGGAGCTCGGCTTCTTGAAGGCGTTGCGCAAGGCGCCCGACATCGGGACGTTGTAGTTGAGGCCGTTCGGCGGAGTCGGCGATTCCAGCCACTTCTTGTAGAGGACCTCGATCTCCTGGCTGGCGTACAGCTCCGCAGTCGCGCGATCGGCGAGCGCCTTGAATGGAGCGTCCTCTCGCCGCAACATGATCCCGTAAGGCTCCGGCTTCGAGAACGTCTCCTCACTGATCATGAAGAGCTGTGGTTCCTTCGAGCGCGCGATCGCCACCGCGAGCTGCACGTCGTCGAGCGCGTAGGCCTGGGCGCGATCGGTTTCCAGCAGCAGGAAGGCTTCGGCCTGGTCCTTGGCCGGCATCACATTGATGCCCAGATTGCGCTCGGTGTTGACCTTGGCGAGCTGTGTCAGGTTGACCGAGCCGGCCACCGCCGTCACCGCTCTGCCCTTGAGATCGTCGATGGTGTTGATCTTTGCGGCTTTCTTGGCCGCAAATCGCGTTGCGCTGAGGAAGTGCGTGTTGGTGAAGGCGACCTGCTTCTGGCGATCGGCATTGTTGGTGGTCGCCGAGCAATGCAGGTCGAGCGTCCCGTTGACCATTAGCGGAATCCGGTTCGACGACGTCACGGCGAGGGTGTCGACGGCGATGTCGGGCATACCGAGCTGCTTCTTCACGGCATCCACGATCCTGAGGCAGATATCCATGGCAAAGCCGACCGGCTTCTGGTTGCCGTCGAGATAGCTGAACGGGACCGAGGCCTCCTGGTAGCCCAGCGTGATCTTCTTGGTCTCTTTGACCTTCTGAAGCGTACCCGACAGGTCTTCGGCGAAGGCGGCAGTTGCAAGGCATGTGAGGGCCAGGACAACGGTGGGTAAACGCATCGGGAACTCCTCGAGGAGGCTTGCGCCCCCATGCCGGGCGCAGCAATCGCACCGTTGATAGCGCAGGCGCGCGGCAGCCGCCACACGAGCTTGCATCTATCAGGTATCGCGGCTTGCGATAGGGTGGACCGGCCTTTTGTCCCCCTGGAGTCGGGGCGCTCAAGCGCCAGGATGGCTGTTACGCGTCGATGCCGCGCTGGACCAGGATCCGCTCGGCGCTGTCGTTCCAGACGTCCATCTTGGTGATCTGGCCATTCCGCACCACGAAGCGGTCGACATAGCGGTTGCCCTCGAACGCGGACCCATCCATCCATTCGCCGTAGAGCGTGCCGACGCTATAGACCACGGTCTCGCCGTCGCCGGGGCAGACGTCGAAACGGTCCATCTTCTTCTTGACCCAGCGGTAGCGCTTGGCGTTGAAAGCGGTCGGGCCGCGCGGATGATCGAACTCGCGCCCACCGGTAAAGGTGATCACCGTGCCCGGCGCCATATAGGCAGCCGCGGCGTCCGGATCGGGGATCATCGACGCCGTGAGATAGGCTTCCACGAGCTCGGCGTCGGACGACGGACCGGCTTCGGCTTTTGCGGCAGCGGACATGGCTCATTCTCCAGGGCTTGCGGAATACTAACGCCGCTCTCGGGGAATACGTGCATATATTTTGAACATTTCCGTCGCTACACTGCCGACAATCTGGAGCCGCCAAACGCGGCCGAATGCACTAAATTCCTTCCGCAAGAGCCATGACCGCCCAATCCGCCTTTGACCTTATCTTTCGCAACGCCTTGCTGCGTGGTGCCGCCGACCCGATGGACATCGGCGTCACGCGCGGCCGGATCACCGCCATCGAACCGACGCTCGCTTGCGAGGCCGCCGAAGTCGATGTCGGCGGACGCCTCGCCCTGCCCGGCTTCGTCGACAGCCACATCCATCTCGACAAGGCCTGCCTGCTCGGCCGCTGCGGGCATGATCACGGCAGCGTCTCCGAAGCGATCCGCGCCGTCTCCGAGATGAAGAAGGGTTTCTCGGTCGAGGACGTCTACGCGCGCGGCGCCCGGGTACTCGAACGTGCTATCGTCCACGGCACCACGCGCATGCGAACCCACGTCGAGATCGATCCCCGCATCGGATTGCGCGGCTTCGAGGCGGTGAAGGCGCTGAAGCGTGACTATGCCTGGGCGATCGACCTGTCGCTCTGTGTCTTTCCGCAGGAAGGCCTCACCAACGATCCCGGCAGCGAGGAGCTTCTGATCCAGGCGCTGCGCGATGGTGGGGAGGTGATCGGCGGCTGCCCCTACACGGACACCGACCCGAACGCCCATCTCGCACGCATCTTCGACCTCGCCGAGGCGTTCGACCTGGACGTCGATCTCCATCTCGATTTCGATCTCGATCCCTCCTGGTGGCACCTCGACGAGGTCTGCCGGCAGACCGAGCGGCGCAACTATGGGGGGCGCGTGGCAATCGGCCACGCCACGAAACTCTCCGCACTGCCACCGGAGCGGCTGAGGGCCGCCACCGCGCAGCTGGCCAAGGCTGGCGTTGCCGTCACCGTGCTGCCGGCAACCGATCTGTACCTGATGGGGCGGGAAGCGACCCACAACGCGCCACGCGGGCTGACGCTCGCCCACAAGCTCGCCGCCGACGGCGTGCTGTGCTCGATCGCGACCAACAACGTGCTCAATCCCTTCACGCCGTTCGGCGATGCCTCACTGCTGCGAATGGCGAATTTCTACGCCAACGTCGCGCATGCCTCGGTGAACGACTTCGATACCTGCCTTGATCTCGTGACCGAGCTGCCGGCGCGGCTGATGAACCTTGGGGATTACGGCATCAAGGTCGGAAACCCCGCCGATCTCATCGTGCTCGATACGCAAGACAGCCGCTTCGCCGTCGCCGAGCTGCCGGATGTCGTAATGGGCTTCAAGAGCTGCCGGCAGACTTTTGCGCGGCAACGGCCCACTGTGTTCCGCCCCGGCTCCTGAGCCGCTCTGGACGCATATCTGCATTGAAGCGGGGCGAATTGCCGCGTTTTTTCCGTTAGATGTTACCGTCGATCGTTCTCATGTTCCGAATCCGGTAGAATACCGGATAGTCGATCCGCGCTGATTGCCGATAGCTGAGCATATTGCCAGTCCCGCGGTGCCGTTCAAAGCAGAACCTGCACTGAAGTCTGCATTCAACGGGGAAGCATCGACATGTTCAGCGCATTCAGCAGCATCGACCATCACGCCATTCGAGCGAGAACGCCCGGCGAGGCCGCTATAAAACGGCTCGACGGCATCGGGCATGTCCTGTCAAACCTCGATCTGGTGAGCATCCGGACCCAAGATGACTTGACGCGCATGCTCCTGACGCTCGATACCGCCGACAAGTGTATTCGATCGATCCGCGCAGAATTCCGGACCGAAGTCGCGAACGATCGGCTGGCCCGCAAGGCCGAAGACCTGATGGCGCTGATCGAACGCACCCGCGACGAACTCACTGGCTCTCGCACGGCGAAGTCCTGAGCAGGAGCCGCCCTATTTCTCGCGATTGATCTTCGCCAGGATTCGGTCCGCCTCGGTGCGCCAGTCAGCGTTGCGGGCGAACTCCTTGGTACCCTTCGTTCCGAACAGGCCCTCGTCGGCGAGGTCCGCCACCCAGGCCTGCCGCTCGGCGGTGCCCTGCGCGGACCACGGCGTCAGCCCCGCTTCACGCACGGTCTCGGCGACCTCGCGTACTTCCTCGGCGCGGCGGCGGCCATGCTCGATCACACGCTGGAAGCAATAAGCACCCTGCTTCTCCCAATCGATCATGGGAAAGGTTTCCGCCAGCGAAGCCAGTACCGCATCCTCGACGCCATAGGCGCGCGCGGTAGTGAAGCTTTCGATCACCATGGCCTCCAGGCCCTTGATCATGATGCTGCGACACATCTTCACCGCCGATGAAACCCCGAGCTTGTCGCTCGCAACCTTGGCCGCAAAACCCATCCCGTTCAAAAGCGGCTCCAGCTCCCTGGCCCCGGGACCGCCGAGCAGCAGCGGCACCTTGATGCGATAAGGCGGCACCGACGTCATAACCGCGCCCTCGACATAACGTCCGGCGGCGCCATCAATCAGCGCGGCAGCGCGCTGCTTGGCGGCGGGAGACGCCGAATTGAAATCCAGGAACCAGGTGCCCTGATTGATCGCGGCCGCGCAGGCCTTTGCCACCGGCACGGCCTGGCTCGCGGTGACCGCGGAGATGATGAAATCGGACTTGGCGGTCAGCTCGGCGTGCGAGGCTGCGAGCCCCACACCGACTTTTTCAGCATGCTCGTGCAGCGAACCACCCTGCTCGCCCGCGAGCTTGATGTCAAAGGCTGTGACCTTGATGTCCTGCTGGCGCAAATCCTCGGCCAGAATCCTGCCGACCTCGCCATAACCGACCAGCCCGACCTGCCATCGCTTGGGATCGCCCGCCATCAGTTCAGTCCTCGCGTTGTTGCGTCGAACAGGTCCTCAACCGCATAGCGGCGCGGGATCAGCGCCTGCTGGAACGCGTAGTCGACGATCAACTCCAGCGACCTTCTGTTCGCTTCGATTCCGAACGGAACCAGGTCCGGCGTTGCCGCAGGCCCCGCCTGCGCCTTATTTTGCTTGAGGAGATCATAAATGCCCGAAACTACGTCAGGACGCGATTTCGCTAGCTGCTCGGTCACGACCACGAGATGGTTGACCGGCACGACGCCGCGGCGCGCGTACCATATGGCGGCTTCCGCGGCCGGATCGGGGAACAGCGGCCTCAGCTTGGGATCGTTCGAGGCCTCACCAAGGACGACGTCGAGCTCGCCGTCGAGCAGCATCTGAAGGATCTTCTTGTGCTTCGGCGCGCGCTCGGTGGTGTCGACATATTCGGCGACATGCGGGTCTTCGAACGTGACCCAGCGGATCTTGTCGAGGTTGACGCCGTAGTCGTTGGCGAGGATGCCCCTGATCCAGGCGCCGGTCGTAGTCGTGAACGAACGGATGCCGACGCGCTTGCCTTCGAGATCGGACGGCCCGAGGGTTCCCTGCGCAGGACTATAGAGCGCGTAGGAATGCTGAAAGCGGCCGAGCATTGTGGCAGGCAGCAGCACCAAGGGCTTGCCTTGCGCCTTTGCCATCAGATAGGTGACGATCGCCATCTCGCAGACGTCGAACGCTTGCTCGCGCACCATCGGTTTGAACGCAGTGTTGGTCGGCGTGTATTCGATGAAGTCGAGGTCGAAGCGGTTGGAGCGGAGCTCGCCGCTCTTCACCGCCTGGACATGGGGGTGACTGCCGAGCACGGCCTTCAGCTTGAGACGATCCATCGGCCCACTCCGCTGATTGTTTTAGACGTCCTCGGGATTGTCGACATAGACGAGCCCGGCCTTCCCCAAGGCCTCGCGCATGCTGTACATGTCGAGGCCCAGCTCACCCGAAGCCAGCCGCTTGCGTTTGCCGCCTTCGTCCGCGTTGCGCTTCCTCGCCTTCTCGGCGACCTCGGCCGCGTAGCGCTTCGGCACCGCCACGACGCCGTCGTCATCGGCCACGATGATGTCGCCGGGATCGACGTTGACGCCGGCGCAGACCACGGGGACATTGACCGAGCCGAGCGTCGCCTTCACCGTGCCCTTGGCCGAGACCGCGCGCGACCACACCGGAAAGTTCATCTCGTGCAGTGCCCTGACGTCGCGGCAGCCGGCATCGATGATCAATCCCTGCACGCCGCGCGCCTGCAGCGAGGTTGCGAGCAGCTCGCCGAACATGCCGTCGGTGTTGTCGGTGGTGCAGCCCACGACGAGGATGTCGCCCTTCGTGCACTGCTCGACCGCGACATGGATCATCCAGTTGTCGCCGGGCTGCGCCAGCACGGTGACGGCAGGGCCGGCGATCGCCGCGCCGGCCCAGACCGGCCGCAGATACGGCTTCATCAGTCCGAGCCGATCATAGGCCTCGTGCACGGTCGAGACGCCGTACTCCACCATCCCAGCGGGATCGGCACGCTTGATGTTGCGAACGACGACCGGCTTCATGCCAGCTCCTCCGCAACCGTCGGAAACAGCCGCTGATAGGCCTCGCCATAGGTCATGGACACGCCGGTGTTGCGGCTGCCCTGGATGCCGCGGTTGAGCGCGACGCGCTCGTAATATCCCCACAGGTGCTTCTGCGCGGCGAGGATCTGGAACGCCTCGTACTTCTCCTTCCAGACCTCGTCGATCTTGAGGAGCAGGTCCGGCTTGTAGTTGCATTGCTCCGGCTGGTGCGGCTCGAACAAAAACACCGGCGGGGCCGAATATTTGTACTGCGCGCCGGGCTTGTGGCCCATCGCCTGCGCGACCACGCGGGTTTCCTGCGCGAAATGCGCCGCGTTCGGATGGTCGAAATTATAGGGATCCTCCAGCGCGTGCGTCAGCACGAAGCGCGGATTGAGCTCGCGGTAGATGTCGACCATGCGGTCGAAATGGGCCTCGGCGAGCTTCAGCGGATAGTCGCCGCAATCGAAGAACTCGATCTCGGCGCCGAGCAGCTTGGCCGCCCGCTCCGCCTCGTCCTTGCGGCCGGCCTTGACCGATTCCAGCGTGGCGCCCTTCTCCTTCCAGGCGAACTGGCTCTCGCCGCGCTCGCCGAAGGACAAGCAGACGATCTTCATGCGATAGCCCTTCTTCGCATGCAGCGCGATGGCGCCGCCGGCACGCCAGACGAAATCGCCCGGATGGGCCGTGATCACGAGACCTGTTTTCATGGGACAAAACTCCCCTCTATCGTTCGTCAACGTCATCGGTTCATCGAGTCGCGACAGCGGATTCCTCGCCGTCGAGCACGCGCTTCAGGCGGTCGGCATCGAGTGCGCCTTCCCATTTGGCAATCGCGATGGTCGCGACCGCGTTCCCGATCAGATTGGTTGGCGTCAGCCCCTGCGACATGAGGCGGTGGATGCCGAGCACGAGCGCCACGCTCGTCACCGGAATGCTGCCGGTGGCGGACAAGGTTGCCGCCAGCACGACGAAGGCGGCGCCCGCGATTCCCGCCGCGCCCTTGGAGGTCACGAGCAGGATCAGAAGCAGCTCGATCTGCTCGGCGAGCCCAAACGGCGTGTTGGTCGCCTGTGCCAGGAACACCGAGGCGGCGGCAAGGTAGAGGCAGGTGCCGTCGAGATTGAAGGAATAGCCGGTCGGGATCACCAGCCCAACGACGCTGCGCTCGCAGCCGGCCTGCTCCAGCTTGGTTAGCATCCGCGGCAGCACCGTCTCGGACGATGTCGTGGCGATGCAGATCAAGAGCTCTTCCCAGATGTAGCGGATCAGCTTGAGCAGCGAGAAGCCACACAGACGCGCGACCGGGCCGAGCGCCACGATGATGAAGATCACGCAGGTGAGATAAAAGCCGCCGAGGAGCTTGCCCAGCGAGGCCAGCGAGCCGACGCCGAACTTGCCGACCGTGAAGGCGATGGCGCCGAAGGCGCCGATCGGCGCAGCCCACATCACGAATCCGACGATGGTGAATACCATCTTGGCGGCGATGTCGATGAGATGGACCAGCGGCGCGGCGCGCTCGCCGAGCTGCACCAGCGCAAATCCGCACAGTACGGCGATGAAGAGCACCTGGAGGATGTTGCCCTCGGCAAAGGCGCCGATGAACGTCGCGGGCACGATGTTCATCAGGAACGGTACAAAGCCGATCACGCCCGTCTGCTTGACATAGGGCTCGATCGCGCTGGCATTGATGCTGGCGGGATCGATGTTCATGCCGACGCCGGGCTTGAGCAAGTTCACCGCAATGAGACCGATGATCAGCGCGATCGTGGTCATGATCTCGAAATAGACGATCGCCTTGACGGCGACGCGCCCCACCCGCGCCATGTCGGCCATATGCGCGATGCCATGGACGACCGTGCAGAAGATGATCGGCGCGATCAGCATCCGGATCGCCTTGATGAAGGCGTCGCCAAGCGGCTGCATCCTGGCGCCCCCCTCGGGATTGACGATCCCAAGCGCGATTCCGGCCGCCATGGCGATGAGCACCTGGATCCAGAGCTCCTTCCACCAGGCGCGGCCGCGCGGCTTGTCGATCGCTAGCGCCGTCATTGGCCGAACTCGAACAGCCGCGCGGGATTATCGACGAGGATCTTCTGCTGATACTCCGGCTCCGGCGCGAACAGCGGGATTAGGTCGACGAGATCGCCGTCGTTCGGCATCGCCTTGACATTGGGATGCGGCCAATCGGTGCCCCAGATGACGCGGTCGGGCGCCGTCTCGACAATTTTTCGCGCGAACGGCACGGCGTCGGTGAACGGCGGACCGGCCGATGACACCCGCTCCGAGCCGCAGATCTTGACCCAGCATTTCTCGTCGCGCTGCATCAGCTCGACCAGGATCTTGAACGGCAGCTGGTCGAGCCCTTCGGACGCCTTCACCCGTCCCATATGGTCGATGGTGTAGCTCAGCGGCAGCCTTATCAGCGTGTCGGCATGTTCAGGCAGGTCGATCGCATCGAAATGCAGATCAATATGCCAGCCGAGCGGTGCGACCAGCGCGACGATGCGGTCGAACACCTGCTTGTCCGGGACCCCGCCGAGATGGCGGACGAAATTGAAGCGGCAGCCGCGGAAGCCGCCCTCATGCAGCACGCGAAGCTCGCGCTCGGTGATGGTGTCGTCGATATTGGCAACCGCGCGATAGGCCCCGTTGCTCTGCGCGATGGCGTCAAGCGCCACCGTGTTGTCGGTGCCATGCACACTCGCATTGACGATGACGGCACGTCCAACGCCGAGCTTGGCATGCAGCGCGCGGAAATCCTCGAGCGGCGCATCCGGCGGCGTGTAGGAACGCTCCGGCGCGTAAGGGTATTTCGCGCCGGGCCCGAAGATGTGGCAATGCGCATCGCAAGACAGGTTCGGCAGTCTGAACTTCGGCGTGCGCGTGTCCGGATCGGGCGGCGGAATGGTCGGCGTGTACATCATTGCCATCGGATAAACCGCCGAACCAGATCGTGTCTTCAAGTCTTGCTGCTGACGACCGGCCGTCGCCGTGCTGGCGCCTGATCCAGCGCCGGCGCCTGGAACGCGGCCACGGTGGCTTGCACCAATTGCTCGATGGCACTTGCGGCATCGCTGCCGTCGGCCTCGCCGCGCGACAGGCGCGAGACGCGATCCGGCGTCACCAGCGAATAATAGAGTGCGCCAAGCAGGAAGTGGCTGCGCCAGACGATATCGGTGCGCGGAACGTGCGGCAGGCTTTCGTGAACAGCATCGATGAAGGCGTGGCTGGTGTCGTCAAAAGTCTGTGCGATGATCTTTCGCGCGACTTCATTGCCCTCCGCGGACATCACCGCGCGCAGCCGCGTGAACCGCGCCCCGCCCCCGGCAAGATCACTGCCCGAGGTGAAGGCCGGCACGACATAGGCCCGCACCACCGCTTCGAGCCGATCCTGGAGATCGCGCACGCGCTTGGCGGCCGCGAGCAGCTCGGAACGGCGCAAATTCATTGGCCCGCAATGGCGCCGGTAGATCTCCAGCAGCAGGCCGTCCTTGGTCTTGAAATGATAGGTGACGCTGCCGGGATTGGCGCCGGCGGCCTGTGCGATATCGCGCACCGACACGGCGTTGAAGCCGTTGGTGGCGAACAGCTCCTCGGCCGCGGCGAGGATCGCCTCGCGCATGTTCGGCTTGCGGGCCGTTTCCTTGCTGGCGGGGTTGCGGATCATGTGATTTGTACTATCGTACAAAAGATCAGGTCTCGTCAACAAA
The DNA here is from genome assembly GCF_055807635.1 of Bradyrhizobium sp. Kon56. Classification (NCBI taxonomy): domain Bacteria; kingdom Pseudomonadati; phylum Pseudomonadota; class Alphaproteobacteria; order Hyphomicrobiales; family Nitrobacteraceae; genus Bradyrhizobium; species Bradyrhizobium sp. Kon56. The sequence continues at coordinate 287,888 of NZ_JBVVOU010000005.1, forward strand.
AACCATGGATGACACCCGGAAAGGCCGAGAGACCGCCGCTGGGTGCAAAGGAGTGCTGGGAAATGCTGGGTTTCAACAAGACCATCAGCGGTCTGATGGTGGGCGCCGGTCTGCTGCTCGCGGGGACCGCCGCACAGGCCGACAAATATCCGAGCAAGCCGGTCCACATCCTGGTGCCTTATGCGGCCGGCGGCGCCGTCGACGTGCTCGCGCGCACCTTGGCTCAGGCGCTGGCCGGGACTTGGGGCCAGCAGCCGGTGATCGACAATCGTCCCGGCGCCGGCGGAATCGTCGCGTCCCAAGCGCTGACGCAGGCCGCGCCCGACGGCTACACGCTGATCCTCGTCGCGAGCGGCCATCCACTCAACCAGTTCATCTATCCGAGGGTGCCCTACGACACGTTCAAGGATTTCACCGCGATCAGCGAAGTCGCCTCCTCCCCGCTCGCGATCGTCGTGGCCAAGGACAGCCCCTATAAGACGCTCAGTGATCTCCTCATCGCGGCGAAAAAGGAGCCGGATAAGCTCTCCTACGGCATGTCCGGCAACGGCACCTCGGCGCACCTCGCGGGTGAGCTGTTGAAATACATGTCCGGCACCAAGATCGTCGCGATCCCCTACAAGGGCGGCGCCCCCGCGCTGACCGCCGTGATCGCCGGCGACATTCCGCTCAGCATCAATCCGCTTGCGGAAGCCATCAGCCAGATCGAAGGCGGCGCGGTGCGCGCGCTCGCGGTGACCTCGGCCGAACGCTCCAAGGCGCTGCCCAATGTTCCGACCGTCGCCGAGTCGGGCGTGCCGGGTTACGACGTCTCCGTCTGGTGGGGCGTTCTTGGTCCCGCAAAAATGCCGCCGGAGATCGTCACGAAGCTCGAAAGCGATCTGAAGGCGGCGCTGCAGGACCCGAACGTACTGTCGACGCTCGGCAAGATCGGCGCGGCCCCGGTCGGCTCATCGTCGAGGGATTTCGGCGCCTACATGCATGCCGAGGCGACCAAATGGGAGCCGGTGCTGAAGGCCGCCGACATCCGCGCGCAGTGAGGTGCTTCGCATGAGGACCAGCGCGCTGGACACGATCCAGCGCCAGGCAGGCTTGTGCGGCGCCACGAAGGCCGACGCGCAAGTAGGTCAATTGCGTGCGCTCGCCCGCATCTTCTCCGGCGGCGCGGGACGCCGCACGAAATCGGCGTCATCGTCGCCTCCTCCCGACGGGATCAGGATCGCGCGCTCGCGCGGCAGCGCTTCCGGCATCTCGTCCCGGATGAAGGCGATGAGCTTCTCCCTCATCTCGCAGCGCAGGTCCCAGGACTGCGGCGCGTTCCTGGCGCTGACGAGGGCGCGGAGCTCGATGGTGCGAGCATCCGCGTCAACGACCTGGAGATTGACCACCTCGCCGTCCCAGAGCTTGGACTCCTTCACTGCTTCTTCCAGCCAGCGCCGGATCCGCGGCACGTCGGCACGATAATCGACATGAAACGCAATCACGCCGATCAGGGACGCAGTGTCGCGGGTCCAGTTCTGGAATGGCTTTTCGATGAAATAAGACAGCGGCACCACCATGCGGCGCCAGTCCCACAGCCGGATCACCACATAGGTCGCGGCGATGTCCTCGACCCAGCCCCACTCGTTCTCGATGATGACGGCATCCTCGATGCGGATCGGCTGGGTGATTGCGATCTGCATGCCCGCGATCAAATTGCTCAGCAGCGGCCGGGCGGCAAGACCAACGATGATACCGGCGGCACCGGCGGAGGCGAACAGGCTGACGCCGTATTGCCTGACCGAGTCGAATGTCATCAGCGCGGTCGACACCGTGATGATGACGATGATGATATCGGTGACGCGCTTGAAGACGCGGACCTGGGTGACGTGCTTGCGCGCGACAAAATTCTCGGTGACGTCGCGAAAGTTCTGGAGATACCGTGCCGCGCTCATATCCACGATCCGGATCGAGATCCAGCCGATCAGCGCAATGAAGGCGACGACGAACAGGCGCGTCAGCGGCGTGCGGAAGGCGTCGTCCAGCGGCGCGAGCGGCAGCACCAACGCTACGGCGGCAAGACTGAGGGCCAGCTGAGTTGGGCCCGCGGTGCGGGCGATGAACACGCTCACGAGCGGGAGGCGGGTTCCGAAGGCGCGGTTGAACAGCCAAACCGAAAGGCGATAGATCGACAGGGCGATCAGGATCGCGCCCAAGACTAGAGTGAGGCCGACGAACCACGACGGGATCCACCCGAACATCCTGTCGATGTCGGCCAAAAGGGTCTGCCAATCCATTAATGTCCCCGCATTGCATCCGCGCTTGCGTTCAACGCGTTGCAGCGTCGTTCGCTCCCCCGCTCGGTGCAATGCAGCATCCCTCTGGTGCAATCATCGCCGAACTGCGCTATTTGTGGTCAATCATGACTCGACGGACCGGCAGCGCCGATCTTCCCCTTCACACCGGCCGGGTTCCACCCTGGCTGGCGACCCGCATGTCGTCGCTCGGCGCGATCGTCACACAGGCGATCGTGCATCATTACGGACGCGATGCATTCCTCCAGCGGCTCTCGCACCCGTTCTGGTTCCAGTCGTTCGGCGCCGTCATGGGGATGGATTGGCACTCCTCCGGCATCACGACGTCGGTGATTGGCGCGCTGAAGCGCGGGCTGGGACCGCTCCAGGACGAGCTCGGAATCTACGTCTGCGGCGGGCGTGGCCAGCACTCGCGCAAGACCCCGGACGAGCTGATGCAGCTCGGCGACCGAATCGGCTTCGACGGCGCAAAGCTCACGCGTGCGAGTCGCCTCGTGGCGAAGGTTGACAGCGCCGCGGTCCAGGACGGCTTTGACCTTTACCTGCACGGCTTCTTCGTCACCGCCGACGCCAAATGGACCGTGGTGCAGCAAGGCATGAACGGCGACAAGCGGCAGGCCCGCCGCTATCACTGGCATTCCGAGGCGCTGAAGAGTTTTGTCGACGCACCGCACAGCGCGATCGACGGGCCGCGGCAAGGCGAGATCGTCAACCTCACCGACCATCGCGCCGAGATCTCGCGCACCGCGCAGCTCGAGCTTCTGAGCGATCTCGGCCCGGATCGTATCCTTTCCGAATTCGAGCGGCTCACCGGAACTGCGCCCGCGCCCGCACAGGCGACGCTGCCGCACCTGATCATGCCCGGGCATCACGACGTGCGGCCGAAGGACGTGTTTGCGCGCCGCCTGCACGGCACACTCGCTGCTGCGGCCGAGCGCGGCCCGGTCGACTTTCCGGAGCTGCTGCTGACTCCCGGCGTTGGCGCTCGCACCGTTCGTTCGCTGGCGATGGTCGCCGAAGTCGTGCACGGCGCGCCCTACCGCTTCAACGATCCCGCGCGCTTCTCGCTTGCCCACGGCGGCAAGGACCGGCATCCCTACCCTGTTCCACTCAAGGTCTATGACGAAACCATTCGCGTGCTGAAGGGGGCGATTCAGAACGCAAAGCTCGGGCGCGAGGAAGAGATGCAAGCCATCAAGCGCCTCGACGACCAGGCGCGGCGGCTGGAGCGCACCGCGCATGGGCCATCCGTCGAATCCTATATCGCCGGAGAGCGTGCGGCCTCGCCCGATCTCGACGGCCGTTCCGTGTTCGGCTGGGAGCGTGATCTCGGGTCGACAAAAAAGCAGACCGGCTGAAAGCCGGTCCGCGAGTTCAGCGGGAAGGAACGCCGCTCTCAGGTCTCGTCGGTGCCCGGCTCCTCGTCGAGCCGGTTGGCCGAGTGGTCCTGATATTGTTCGGTCTGGATCGCCTTGCCGTCCATGCCGCGAATGTCCGAGTGCTGCGCCTTGTCGCGGTTTGACAGCACCATGTTGTCGCCGATCTTCTCCTTGGGCACGTCCGTCATGGCGCCGCTGCCGTCGCCCTTGCCATGCATGCCCGATCTGAAATGCGTCTTGCTGCCACGACCACCTGGCATCTTTTTCTCCTCTTGCTTTGATCGCCCGTGCAGCTCAATGCTTCTGCTGTGCCGGCGTCGGTTTCGGCGGCTTGTGTCCGCTTTGGCCGGAATCATTGTGCTTGTTGTGATCGCTTTCCTGGTTGAGGCCGCCTCGGCTCACCGGGAATTCACTCTGTCGCGCCTCAGGTCGCGCCCGGTGAACGGCCGTATTCTCCGGATTGTGGCCGAGGGCGCGCTCAAGCTCTCGCGCGTCTGGAACATCCGGCTTGCGCTCGAGGATGCGAACCTGTTGCTCGTGGGTCTTCTTGCCTTGCATGCTCGTCCTCCGGAGCTATCGGCCTCTTCGGTGCGTGCCACTGCGTGCGATGTCCTTGTCGATGCCGCCAGCGGCGTTCACGTCGTTCTCGACGTCGCCTTCGATCGTGTTCTCGCCCAAGGCGTCCTCGAGGTCCTCAGGCGAGATACCGGCCATCGTTGCGCCCTTCGATCCGCCGATCATGGGGTTATTTTGCATATCCTTTTCCGTCGGTGCGTAGAGTTTGGGTTGCTTGTTGGTCATGCCTCACCTGCCTCCGCCTTTTCCGGCCTCGTCATGCCTGTGGTGTGAATCGTGCTCGCCACCTCCGCCGGAGACGCGGCTGTGGTTGCGCTGCGGGTCGTCCGCCGCGGGCTTCTTCACTTCGAGCGGTGCCTTCGCATTCTCATGCGATGCGCCTGGTCCGCCCTGACGGTTGCTGTTCGGTGTCTTGGTGGATGTCGACATGAGGGTCCGCTCCTCAGCGATCTTGCTGATAGCCTTGGTTGGTGGTGTTCTGCTTGATGTTGCCCTGCTGCCCTTGCTGGTCCGGATTTTGCGCACGCTGCTGGCCGCGCGGGGCAGTCGAGGACACTTGCTTGCTGTCGCCGGTTCCCTTCGGACTTTGATTCTCGGCGGGAACAGGTGGCATCTTGCCGGTCATGATGCTGTCTCCTGTTGTTGATCTGCGACATCGACCGGAGGAACTCGTCGCGGCTTTCGATGTCGCAAAAACAACTAGAGCAACGGCATGCCGTTCCTACCGACGAGTGCAGAGAAATTTTCCGCAAGGTGTAAGTCTCAGCAGGCCACTGGCTGGGAACGAACCAACATCGATCCAGCTGATGCTGTCGCCTGTGCTGCGTGGCCGTCGGGCACGACAGGGAGGTTCGCGATCGCTCGCATGCCCGGTCGCTTGCGCCAGTGGATCTGAGACACGTCCACAGCAAAGCCAAGCCGCGGCCATCGCACAAACAACGCTTCCAGGGCACACGCTGCCTCGATGCGCGCGAGTTGATGGCCGAGGCAGAAATGGATGCCCGTTCCGAAGGACATGTGACGGTTCGGCTTGCGCGCGGGATCGAGGCTCTCGGGGCGCTCATGCATCGCCGGGTCCATGTTCGCGGCGGCGAGCATCACCATGACGCGATCGCCCTTCTTGAGACGCACGCCCGCGAGCTCGATATCCCGCCTCACATAGCGGGGCTTGGAGAACTGCACCGGCGACACGAAGCGCAGGAATTCCTCCACCGCAAGCCCGACGCGGCTCCAGTCCTGTGCCAGCCAGTCGCGGACGCCGGGATTTCTGAGGAGCTCGTAGACAGAACCGCTGATGAGATGCGTGGTGGTCTCGGAGCCCGCCGCGAGCAGTAGGAACACCATCGACACCATTTCGTCCGGCGTGATCTGGCCGCCCTCGCGCTCGACCTGAACCAGCTCCGCGATCAGGCCTTCGCCGCCCCGCACGCGGGCAATCTGCAGCTGCCGTTCGAGGTAGGCTCGCATCTTGCGGAACGCGAACAGCATGCGGAAGAAGCTGGCGACGTTCGTAAGTGAGGACATCGTATTGGCCCAGGCGATGAAGCGGGGGCGATCGGCCAATGGCAATCCGAGCAGCTCGGAGATCACCGCGAGCGGCAGGATGCGCGCATAGCGCTGGACGAGATCGGCCGGGCTTCCTGCCAGGAACAGCTCGTCGGCGAGCCCGTCCGCGATGGCGCGGATGCGCGGCTCCATCGCGACGATCGCGCGGCGGCGGAAGGCCTCGTCAACAATGCTGCGCAGCCTTGTGTGGTCAGGCTCGTCCATTGTCAGCATGTTGTTGGCGATGGTTCTGACGTAGTTCGGCATCCACCAGCGTAAACCCGCGACGTCCCCATCCTCCTTGCGCAGCGTGAAATCGGTGCCGTCCTTCAGGACCTGCGCGGTGGCCTCATGGGTCGTGGTGATCCAAACATCGCCGACGAGAGGAAATCGCGCCGCGACCACAGGACCGGACATGCGCAACGTTGCGATCGCCTTGGGCAGATCGCGAAAGAAGGCCTCGCTGGTGAAATCGAGGCGTGGTGCCATGTGATCACCGAAGCGGTTGACGGGGTCTCACCAAGATGGTGCACGACGCCGCCCGCGCAAGGGAACCCGGAACCTCCGCTTCGGCTTCGGTGCAGGCGTGAGAGTCGAGTCTACCCCCGCCCCGGCGAACGCGGGCCGATCTTGCGCTGCTGCTGGTTGGTGTAGGCGTCCCAATTGCTCCAGCTGCCGTTGCTGAGGCTTCGCAGGTCGGTGGTGAGCGGACGGCGCGTGCGCTTGTCGTGATCGGCGATCACGCGCTCGGATTGCACGATCTTGCGCTTGAGTTCCCCGAGCGCCTTCTGGGTCTGGCCGTTCCGCTTCGAAGACGCGATCTCGCCCATCGTGAAGCGCGCGGTTTCGAGCGCCTTCAACTCGGCGCGGTTCTTCTTCAACTGAACCCGGTGCCAGGCGATATTGCTGTCGCTGTCCGCAACCATGTGGGAACTCCGCTGATTCGTTCCCACAGTGTATCGCGTGCCGAATCGACGCCGCAACGGGCGCGCGGCGGCGAAAATACGGTCTTCTTGCGCGGGGGTTCCGGGCTCAGCGCTCGGCGAAGGCCTTTTCGACCACGAATTGGGCCGGCTCGCCGTGATTGCCCTCGACAAGACCCCGCTCGCCGAGGAGCACGCGGGTATCCGCCACCAGCGCCGGGCTGCCGCAGATCATGACGCGATCGTGGGCCGCTTCCAGTGCCGGCAGGCCGATGTCGGAAAACAGCTTGCCCGACGTGATGAGATCGGTGATGCGCCCGCGATTGCGGAAGGGATCGCGCGTCACGGTCGGATAGTAGATCAGCTGGTTGCGGATGTACTCGCCGATCAGCTCGTCCTTGGGCAGCGTCTCGGTGATCATCTCGCCATAGGCGAGCTCCTTCACGTGTCGGCAACCGTGCAGCAGCACGACCTTCTCGAACCGCTCGTAGGTTTCGGGGTCCTTGATCACGCTCAGGAACGGCGCAAGACCCGTACCGGTGCCGATGAGGTAGAGGTTGCGGCCGTCCTCCAGATTGTCGATCACCAGCGTGCCGGTGGCCTTGCGGCTGACGATGATCTCGTCGCCTTCCTTTAGATGCTGGAGCCGTGAGGTGAGCGGGCCGTCCGCGACCTTGATCGAGAAGAACTCCAGCGTGTCCTCGTAATTGGCGCTGGCGACGCTGTAGGCCCGCAGCAGCGGCTTCTCGCCGACCTTGAGCCCGATCATGGTGAATTCGCCGTTGCGGAAGCGGAAGGTCGGGCTGCGGGTGGTCTTGAAGGAGAACAGCGTGTCGGTCCAGTGGTGGACGCTCAAAACGGCTTCCTGATTGAAATTGCTCATCTCACCCTTCCGTGGCGCGTCGTGGCGGTTTTCAAGGCGGCAGCTATGCGTTGTTTGTATACGATCATTTGTGTACTAATGAATAATCCGGCTTGATCCCGCGGTCAAGGCTGCCCAAGATCGGAAGCGTTGCAGTTAAGGACAAGGACCCATTCCATGGCGCATGACGCACCCCAGGCCACCGGACCCTCGAAGCTCGTGATCCGCAATATCGGCCTGATCCTGTCCGGCGCGCTGGAAAAGCCGATCCTGGACGGCGACACCATCGTCGCCGAGAACGGCAAGATCACCGCGATCGGCCGCTTCAAGGACCTCAACACCGAAGGCGCGACCACCATCGTCGAGGCCAACGGCACCACGGTGGCGCCCGGCCTGATCGACAGCCATGTCCATCCTGTTGCGGGCGACTGGACGCCGCGCCAGAACCAGATCGGCTGGATCGACAGCAATTTGCATGGCGGCGTCACCACGATGATTTCCGCCGGCGAGGTGCATATGCCCGGCCGCCCGCGCGACGTCGTGGGGTTGAAGGCGATGGCCATCTTCGCGCAGCGTGCATTCTGGAATCTGCGGCCTGGCGGCGTGAAGGTTCACGCCGGCGCGCCTGTGATCGAGTGCGAGATGGTGGAGGAGGACTTCAAGGAGTTGGCCGCAGCCGGCGTCAAGCTGCTCGGCGAAGTCGGCCTGGGCGGCGTCAAGGACGGCCCCACGGCGCGAAAAATGGTCGGCTGGGCTCGCAAATATGGCATCCAGAGCACGATCCACACCGGCGGTCCTTCGATCCCCGGCTCCGGATTGATCGACAAGGATGTGGTGCTTGAGGCAGACACCGACGTGGTTGGCCACATCAATGGCGGTCACACCGCGCTTCCCGACGACCAGATCCGCTGCATCTGCGAGGGCTGCAAGCGCGGCCTCGAGCTCGTTCACAATGGCAACGAGCGCTCGGCGCTGTTCACGTTGCGCATTGCGCGCGAGATGGGCGATCTGCACCGCGTCATCCTCGGCACCGATGCGCCGGCCGGCTCGGGCGTGCAGCCGCTCGGCATTCTCCGCACGGTGTCGATGCTGTCCTCGCTTGGCGACCTCCCGGCCGAGGTCGCGTTTTGCCTGGCCACCGGCAACACGGCGCGGATGCGCGAATTGGATTGCGGCCTGATCGAAGTGGGCCGCTCGGCCGATTTCGTCATCATGGACAAGGCGCAGCACTCGGCCGGCAAGAACATTTTGGACAGCGTCCAACTCGGCGACCTCCCCGGCATCGGCATGACCATCATTGACGGTATCGTGCGCACCCAGCGCAGCCGCAACACCCCGCCGGCCGGCAGGGTGCCCGAGGTGGTGGCGAAGTGACGCAGCCGGAGCGGCTCGCCGCTCCCGTGCTCCCTTGACAGCATTGAACAAGTCGTCGGCCTGCTGCGTCTAACGCAGGCAGTTCATTGCTGGAACGCCGAGGGAGACATGAAGAATTCGTCGCGAATTGCCGCCGGTGTAGCCGGTGCGGTCGGAGGTTATGTCGCGACCTTTGTGCTGTTTTCAGTGCTCGATCTGGGCAACCGGGCGGACCCGATCACGTCTGGCCTGTTGGCACTGTTCGTCTACTCACCCATCGGAGCGATCGCTGGCGTGGTGCTTGCCAGCTGGCTGGTGACGCGTTCCGGCACGGATGCAGGCAATAGCGGTCTCGCGCGCAACAGCCTGAAATCGCTTGGTGTCGTGGTCCTGCTTTGCGTGGCCGCCGCCGCCACCTACCTGGGCGTCGCGTACATGACGGCCACGCCCTGGCTCAACCGAAACGGCGCCACTCCTCTGCTCGTCTTCGAGGTTCGCCTTCCGGCCGGCGCAACAGTGCCGAAATCACCGCAAGATATCACCATCGAATTGCAGACGGACCTCAACACCATGCCGGGCGAATTGAACGCAGCTGGCTTCCATAGTGACGGCGATCAGCCCGTCATCGCAGGCGAAGTCGAACTGGCGTTCCGAACCTCGCACCGGCAACTCGCCGTCAACATCCAGGGACAGCCCAGCCGAATCTACCCGATCGGATTGACGGCCTCGGCTCCGCATACGCCGGAGTTCGGAACGTGGCGGCGGCTCGCCGATGGCAGCGAAATCCGCTATCGCGCAAAATGGCCGGGGAAGACGTAGCAGGATCACCGCGGTTTCGCTATCTCACAACGCACATAGGTCTGGCGCTTGCCCGGCCCGACCGGGCTGTTGTCCATCACCAGCTTGCCGTCCGCGGCAATGGAAACCCGGGGACTGGAGCGATACTTCTCACCCTCGCCTTCGCAGGCGAGCTTCATTTTCCAGGCGAGCTTCCCGTCGGCAGTGATCTCGCTGGCGCGGCACCGGGTCTCGTACCAATAGAGACGGTTGCCGCCCTCGATGCTCATGCGGTTGGCGCTGTCCTCGTCGCGGCAATCCTTTTTGGTTGACGCCCAGAACCCCTCATAGGCTTGCGCCGCCAGGGCGGGAGCAGACTGGCCCGCCAGCATCACACTCATGCTCAGAGCCATAGCAAACCGGGTCGCCGCTCTCATGTCAAAAACCTCGACAAGACCTTCACCGAGGTTAGTCGCGCCTCACCGCAGCTTGTTCAACAGCGCCATCAGCATCTCGCGCTCCTTTGCCTCGAGCGGCGCCAGCGTCTCTCGTGTGATCGCAAGCGCATTCGGCGCGACCTTTTCCGCCAATTGCTGGCCCGCGCGCGTCAGGCTGACCAGAAGCCGCCGTCCATCCTCCGGATCCTGGCTGGTCTCGGTGAGGCCGCGCGCCGTCAACCGATCGATCACGCCCTTGATGGTCGCCACGTCCATCGCCGTCAGGCGCCCGAGCTGGTTCTGCGAGCATGGCCCGGCCTCGGCGAGCTTCGACAGCGCCGCCCATTGCGTCGGCGTAATGTTGGTGCCGATCTCGCGAGAGAAGATCGCGCTGTGGCGCTGCCAGACCTGGCGAAGGATGAAGCCGACCTGCTCGTCGAGCACATAAGGCGGCTTTGCCGGTTTGACGCTTTTCTTCGCCGCGACGCTTCTCGCCATCCGCTCGATGCCCTTGCCCTTTGCCTTCACAACGACAGATGCGCGTCGCGGATATCCGGACGCGCGTCGAGCTCGGCCATGGTGCCGCCGAAGCAGATGCGGCCGCGCTCGATGATATAGGCGCGATCGGAGATCAGCCGCGCAAAATGCAGATTCTGCTCGGAGACGACGATGCTGACGCCCTCCTTCTTCATGGTCAGGATGGCCTCGACCATCTGCTCCACGATTTTCGGCGACAGGCCTTCCGAGGGCTCATCCAGCAGCACCAGCGATGGATTGCCCATCAGCGTGCGCGCGATGGTGAGCATCTGCTGCTCGCCGCCGCTCATGCGGCCGCCCGGGCGATTTTTCATCTCGCCGAGGTTAGGGAACAGCGAAAACAGCTTGTCGCGAGTCCAGTGCGGCGCGTTCGGGCGCTTCGGCTGGCGGCCGACCTCGAGATTCTCTTCCACCGTCAAATCGGTGAAGATACGCCGCTCCTCCGGCACGTAACCAAGCCCATCCCGCACGATCTCATGTGTCGGACGCGCCGAGACATCCTTGCCTTCGAACATGATCCGTCCTGAGCGCTGCGCGACGAGCCCGACGATCGAGCGAAACGTCGTCGACTTGCCGGCGCCATTGCGGCCGAGCAATGCCACGACTTCCCCCTCGCCGACTTCGAAGCCGATGTCGAACAGGATATGGGCCGGGCCGTAATGACTATTGAGGTCCTGCACCGTGAGCTTCATGCCGATGCTCCCTCGCGAGGCCCGGCATCGTAGAGGAGGCCCTCGCCGAGGTAGACCGCCTGCACCTGCGGATTGCCCCGGACCTCGGCCGGCGAGCCCTCGGCGATCAGCGTGCCGCGGTTGAGCACGATGATGCGGTCGGCGTGCTCGAACACCACGTCCATGTCGTGCTCGGTGAAGAGAACGCCGATCGATTTTTCCCGAGCGATCTGCGCGGTCAGCCGCATCAAATCGACGCGCTCGCGCGGCGCCATGCCGGCGGTCGGCTCGTCCATCAGCAGCAGCTTTGGCTGGTTGGCGAGCGCGACGGCGAGCTCAAGCCGCTTGAGGTCGCCGTAGGCAAGCTCGCCACAGGGGCGATCCGCATAGCCGCCCATGCCGACCAGCTCGAGCAGTCGCCCGGCTTCGCCGCGGTCGAAGTTCGGCGCCGAGCCCCAAAGATTGTACAATTGCTTGCCGTGCGAAATCAGCGCGACCTGCACGTTCTCGCGCACCGTCATGGTCGCGAAAGTCGCGGTGATCTGGAAAGTGCGCCCCACGCCCATCCGCCAGATCTCGCGCGGCTTCCTGCCGGTTGTGTCCTCGCCGAGCAGGCGGACGTGGCCGGTATCAGGCTTGTTCTGGCCATTGAGCATGTCGAAACAGGTGCTCTTGCCCGCGCCGTTCGGTCCGATCAGCGCCAGGATTTCACCGGCGCGCAGCGAGAACGAGACGCCGCGCACGGCATGGACGCCGCCATAGGATTTGGTCAGTCCTTCGACCGCGAGAAGTGGGGGCGCGACGCTCATTCGGCGGACTCGATCGGCTTGGCAAGCAAGGGTGACCCCGGCGGCGACGTCTTCCTGCGGCGCTGCGCTAGCATCTCCAGCATGCCGACGATGCCCTTGGGGAAGACGACGACGATCAGAACGATGAAACCGCCGAGCACGAGTTTTGACAGGTCGGTCTGACTGACCAGCCAGATGTTCAAGGCCTTGTAGACGATGGCGCCGATCACCGCGCCCGACACCGTCTCGACGCCGCCGAGCAGCACCATGACAAGGGCGTCGACCGAGAGCGAGATGCCGAGATTGTCCGGAAAGACGCTGCCCTTGAGGTAGGCGAACAGCGCGCCGCCAATGCCCGCGGTCGTGCCCGCGATCACGAAGGCGGTCCACTGGATACGCTTGGTGTTGATGCCGACCGCTTCGCTGCGCAGCAGCGAGTCGCGCGTCGCCCTCAGCGCATAGCCGAACGGCGAGAACACCATGGCCCGCAAAGCGATCGTCACGAGCGCCGCAACACCGAGCGACAGCCAATAGAAATGCGATGGGCTCGCCGCCCAGCTCGAGGGCCAGACGCCCAGGATGCCGTTGTCGCCGCCGGTGACGCTCACCCACTGGAACGCGATCGACCAGACGATCTGCGCGAAGGCGAGCGTCAGCATCGCAAAATAGACGCCGGAGAGCTGCACCGCGAAGAAGCCGAACACGGCAGCGCCCATGCAGCCGAGCAGCGGACCGAGCAACAGGCAGACGATCATCGGCAGTCCGGCCATCTTGGCGAGGAAAGCGACGCCGTAAGCGCCGAGGCCGAAATAGGCGGCGTGACCAAAGGACGCGAGCCCGCCGACCGACATCAGGAAGTGCAGGCTGACGGCGAAGATCACTGAGATCGCGATCTCCGAGCCGACGGTCAGTGCATAATTGCCGGCGAACAGCGGTAGTGTCGCCGCGACGACGAGCGCTGCAAACGCAGCCAACCGCTCATTCGACGTCAGCGGTCGCCAGGGATTGACGGTGAGACCGGGCGTCTTGCGGGCCGGCGCCTCGGGCCTGCCGAACAAGCCCCAGGGCCGCACGATCAGCACCACCGCCATCACCAGGAAGACCAGGATGATAGAGATTTTTGGAAAGATCAGGATGCCGAAGGCGTTGAGCTCGGAGACCAGCACAGCCGCGACGAAAGCGCCGATGATGCTACCGAGGCCTCCGATCACCACGACGACGAAGACCTCGACGATGATGCGCAAATCCATCGCATGATGCACGGCATCGCGTGGGATCTGGAGCGCACCGCCGAGAGCGGCGAGGAAAACGCCGACCGCAAACACGCTCGTGAACAACCATTTCTGATTGACGCCCAGCGCCGCGACCATGTCGCGGTCCTGCGTCGCTGCGCGCACCAGAACGCCCCAGCGCGTGCGCTGGAACAAGAGCCAGAGAATGCCGAGCACGACCGGTCCGAGCACGATCAGAAACAGATCATAGCTCGGAATGTTCTGGCCGAAGAAGTCGATCGCCCCCTTGAAGCCGGGCGCACGGCGCCCCACGAGATCGTCTGGGCCCCAGATCAGGACGACGAGGTCCTCGACCATCAAGGTCAGGCCGAAGGTCGCAAGCAGCTGGAACAGCTCGGGCGCGTGATAGATGCGCCGGAGCAGCACCATCTCGACGATGACGCCGATCAGCGCCACCGCGAACGCCGCCACCACGATGCCGCCCCAGAAGCCGAATGCACCTGACAGGCGCTCCGTCAGCGTGAAGGCGACATAGGCGCCGATCATGTAAAAGGCGCCATGCGCAAAATTCACGATCCGCGTCACGCCAAAGATGATCGACAGGCCCGACGCCACCAGGAAAAGCGACGCTGCGCTGGCGAGACCGGTCAGAAACTGTACGACGTAAAAGGCCATCTGCGGTCCGGGTTAAGCGTAAGTCGCAATATTAGGCTTCATCCTTCGAGACGGCGCTACGCGCCTCCTCAGGATGAGGTCCGGGACCCTCATGGTGAGGAGCGCGGCTGCGCCGCGCGTCTCGAACCACGAGGCCCCGGTCTCACTTTGGATCAATCCTTCGGACGCAGCTTCTCGACTTCGGCATCGCTTGGTAGATAGTCCGCGCCCTTCTTGTAAGACGAGTCCACCATCACGCCCTTACCTTCCTTCAGCGCGGTCTTGCCGACATAGGCACCGAGCGTCGACTGGTGATCGATCTTGCGGAAGGTGATCTCGCCCAGCGGCGACGGCATCGAAAGTCCTTCCGCCGCAGTGATCAGCTTCTCGGGATCGGTCGAATTGGCCTTCGCCAGGATCGCCGCCGCCGACTTGATGGTCTGGTAGCCAACGATCGAGCCGAGGCGCGGATAGTCGTTGTACTTGGCCTGATAGGCCTTCAGGAACGCGTCGTGCTCGGGCGTCTTGATCGAGTACCAGGGATAGCCGGTGACGATCCAACCCTCGGGTGTCTCCTCCTTGAGTGGATCGAGATATTCCGGCTCACCGGTGAGGAAGGAGACGACCTCGCGTCCCTTGAACAGGCCGCGGGTGTTGCCTTCGCGCACGAGCTTGACGAGATCGGCGCCGAAGGTGACGTTGAGGATCGCTTCGGGATTGGCCGCGGCAACCGCCTGCACTACCGGACCGGCGTCGATCTTGCCCTGCGGCGGCCACTGCTCATCGACCCACTGGATGTCGGGCCGCTTCTCCGACATCAGCTTCTTGAACACCGCGACCGCGGACTGGCCGTATTCATAGTTCGGCGCGATCGTCGCCCAGCGCTTTGCGGGCAGCTTGCTGGCCGCTTCCACCAGCATCGCGGCCTGCATGTAGTTCGAAGGACGCAGTCGGAACGTGTACTTGTTGCCTTTCGACCAGGTGATGGCGTCCGTCAGAGGCTCGGCCGCCAGAAAGAACACCTTCTTCTGGTTGGCGAAGTCGCTGACCGCAAGACCGATGTTCGACAGGAACGTACCCGTCAGCATCGCCACGCCCTCGCTCGACACCAGCTCGTTGGCCGCGGTCTGCGCATCTGCCGGCTTGCCACCATCGTCCTTGGAGACGACGATGAGCTTCTTGCCGTTGATGCCGCCGGCCGCATTGATCTCTTCGACCGCGAGCTGCCAGCCCTTGCGATAGGGCTCAGTGAACGCCGGCAGCAGCGAGTAGCTGTTGATCTCGCCGATCTTGATGTCCTGCGCAAGGGCCGAATGAGCCATGCCGCTTGCCAACAGCGCGAACGCCGCCCCGACAAAATAGTTCTTTGCTCGCATCCCAACCTCCACTTTCTGAAAAGATTAACGCAGTCCGTCTTCGCCCTTGATCTCCGCAACGGTCAGCCCGCCGACGCGCGGCAAAGGACGGCCACTGTCGGTGACGGCGACCGCGACCATGATCTCGTTGGCGCGCGGCGCGTCGTTGATCTGCACTTCCATGCCATCGAAATGACTGCGCACGAAGGCTGCATCCTTGTGGCCCAGCGGAACGTCCAGCGTCGTGCCGGGTCCACTGCGCTTCTTCGACGACGGGATCAGCGCAGCGCCTTTGCCCAGCACTTTACGCACCGGCGCGCCCATTTTCGGGTGAAGGATGGCGGCTGCATGCTCCAGCTCGCCATTCTCGCCGACGGCCGCGGCCTTGCCATAGCTCTGCGCCTTGGACCCGTCGATGCCGAGCGCCGCCACCGCGCGCTTCGAGAGCAGCTCGCCGAGCTCCTCGCCAATCGCGATCAGCGGCGAGAGATCCTCGACATACTTTCCAGCAAACGGATTCTCGATCACGGCGATCGCCGCCGCACGCCGCGTCGGCGGTGAGACCTGGCGGCCCATCTCCATCTGCGTCTCTTCGACGACGGTGACGATCTTGCGGATGATCGCGCTCATGATTGTTTCCTCAAACCGCTTCCCAGTTCAGGCATGGACCGCGTTCTCTTGTACAAGCGGGCGCGATCGTTGCCGTTCAATATCCTTGGTCCCGATGACAATCATATCACCACAAAGCTGCAACACGGCACCCTCGATCAATCCGCGATCGAATAATTGCCGTGCACATTCCGCGCCAGATTCGAGCGCGGTGGTGATCTCGTTCTGCGACAATCCACCAACGTTGCGGGTCACGAGCCGCGCGCCAAGATCGCTGTCGGGCTGAAGTTCGTTCGCAGGTTTTCGGATGATGGCGGGATGCTCCGGCAGATCGACGGCGTTCGCAACGATCGTCGCGGCCGCGTCGGCTTGCGACGCCGTTCCGGCCAGCACGGTCACCGCATCGGCAATCCCGAGGGAAAAGCTGCGGCCGTGCCGTCCGCTGGTCGCAATGCCACGCACGGGATCATCGGCGTCCACCCTGATTATCCGCATCACGCCGTCGCGATCGGGCCGGTCCATCAGGCCGACCGAAAAATGCTCGCCCTCGCCGAGATGCAGGGCAATGTCTCCGCCATTGTTGACATAGGCCCGATCGAGCGCCGCAGCGTTCAGCATTGCTCCCAACACCTCCTCCGCCACGCTGCCTGCCACAGCGGCCATCGGCGTGATGAAGCCATCACCGGCATAGGGCGCCACCGCGGCGTGCATGCGATGCGCCACAACGCCTCTCAACGAGGTCCGCTCCTCGACAACGGTCCGCAGTTCCGGCAGTTCCGCGCAGAGCTCGTCGAGAAGCCCGGTGAACCGTTCGGCCGCAGCCTTATAGGCCTCGCGCACTGCGTCGGCCGCCCCCCTCGCCTCGACGATCAGGTCAATCGGTCCATCCTGCAAATGCAGCCGCCGGCCGTCAGACAGCAACGCGATTTGCGGGAGCCTTGTCATGCCCGGGGTCCCGGGATCGGGTTCTGCCAGGGCAATTGGCGGACATCGTCGCCGCCCTGAACTTCGGCGAGCGGCTTCACATAATCCATGTGCCCGCCGAGCGCCGCATAGTCCGACAGCTTCATCGTGAATTCGATCGGCGCCACCAGCGCGGGCGTCGGCACGTAACCGAATGCCCCCGCCGGCATCTGCGTCACGTCGACCATGTAGGTGATGCCGCCGCCCGGCCAAACATAGACCGGCGCGCCGCCACTGGTGACGCGCGTCAGCGCGTCCTTCACCGAGCGCGTCAGCCGCACCGGATTGTCGGTCACGCCCGCCCGCAAGGAACCACCGGCGCCCGCCATGAACAGCACCGTACACAGCGCCGGTTCGCAATTCTCCTGAATGCGCTCGACCGAAAACTTGAGGTCATCCGGCATCTCGGTCTCGACCGGCTTCAAGGCTTCGTCGAGCACGTAATAGGACGAATGCTCGCCCGTCGTGGAGACCATCAGCATCGAGAGGCCAGGCCTGGCCTCCTTCGCGTCGAACGGTCCCAGGATTGCGAGCGGATCGGAGATATTGGTGCCGCCCCAACCCGTGCCGGGATCGGCGACCTGGAAATAGCGGCCGGGCGTCGAGCGGCGCCCCTTCATCTTGATGCCTGTGTCGGCGATGTCGAGCAGCTTGCCGGCCTGGTGCTCCGAGAGCACGCCGGTGATATGGTCGTCGACCACGACGACCTCGTCGACTTTGCCGTGCCATTGCTTGGCGAACATGCCGATCGTCGCCGAGCCGCAGCCGACGCGCATGCGCTCTTCTTTCATGCCGTTGACGATCGGCGGCTGGCCGGCCTGCACCACCACGCTCGCGCCGCCGTCGATGGTGAGTTCGACCGCCTTGCAATTTGCGAGGTCCATCAGCGTGTCGCAGGTGACGCGGCCTTCCTTCTTGGAGCCGCCGGTCAGATGGTGCACGCCGCCGAGCGACAGCATCTGCGAACCGTATTCGCTGGTGGTGACATGACCGACCGCCTCGCCTTGTGCACGGACGGTCGCCGTCTCCGGCCCGAGATAGCGGTCGGTGTCGATCTTCACCTTGATGCCGCAGTACGAGAAGATGCCCTCGGTGACGACAGTCACCATGTCGACGCCGTCGACCTCCGCCGAGACGATGAACGGCGCCGGCTTGTAGTCGGGATAGGTCGTCCCCGCGCCGATCGCCGTTACAAAGGTGGAAGGCTCGTGGACGATCTTGCCGTCCCAATCTTCGGTGCGGCTGAACGGAACGAGCTTGCCGCCATGCGACACGGTGCGCTCCAGGATCACATGCGGATCGACGCGGACGAGCTTGCCGTCGTGATTGGCATAGCGGTCGCAGGCGCCCGCCGCGCCCGGCTTGATGTAGCACATCACCGGACACGCATCGCAGCGGATCTTGTCGATGGCGGCGCTCGTAGGTTCAGTCACCATGTCAAAGCCAGCCGACAGTGCAGTTATCATTTGTACACGAACGATGTTGCGCGCCCTCCCGATGACTGTCAAGCGGCGGTGCGGCGCAAAACATACGCCTGCCGCATAAAACCTCATTTGCCTATCCGCCCTGTCCACAAAGAAGGCACTCGCGCTGCACTGCGGCATGTCTGGCTTGCACGTTTGTGTACAAACGGTATCGTCGCAACGTAGATTTTGCGCGGACTTGGAATTCGCGAAGCCTTGGCCGCGGCGCTCAACGACTCGACTTGGGAACGAGGATGACGCAGACACCGATCCGCATCACCGTGAACGGCAGAATCCACGAGATCACTGCGGCGCGAGACACGCCGCTGCTCTACGTGCTGCGCAACGATCTCGCGCTCAACGGTGCGAAATACGGATGCGGCCTCGGTGAATGCGGCACCTGCACTGTCCTGATCGATGGCGCGGCGGCGCGCTCCTGCGTCATTCCGATCAGTGGCTGCGCCGGCCGCGACATCGTGACGCTCGAGGGGCTCGGTACCCGCGACAAGCCGGATGTGGTGCAGCAGGCCTTCATCGACGAGCAGGCCGCGCAATGCGGCTATTGTCTCAACGGCATGATCATGACCACCAAAGCGCTGCTTGCGATCAACCCTCAGCCCACCGAACAGGAGGCGCTGGCGGCGCTGCGCTACAATCTCTGTCGCTGCGGCACGCATATCGAAATCCTTCGCGCCGTGATGCGTGCGTCTGGTCAGCTTGCCGAGGCCGGTGATTGATGGCCTCCCCGCATCCGAACGGAGCTGAGCTGCAATCCGGCTCGCTCGTCGTCGTCCGCACGGTGGACGAGTGCACATCCGAGACCTTCGTCCGCATCACCGCGGACGGTTCGGTCACAGCCTACAATGGTCATGTCGATCTCGGCACCGGCATCCGCACGGCGCTTGGCCAGATCGTGGCTGAAGAGCTCGACGTCTCCTTTGCCCGCCTCGTCGTGGTGCTCGGCGACACCGCAACGGTGCCGAACCAGGGCGCCACGATCGCAAGCGAGACCATTCAGATCACTGCCGTTCCCCTGCGCAAAGCCGCCGCGCAGGCGCGTCACTTCCTGATCGCACGTGCGGCCGAGCGCCTGGAGCTGCCGGCAGCCGATCTCAGGATCGAAGACGGCCTCGTGCGCGGGCACGACAATCGCAGCGTCAGCTATGGCGAGTTGATCGGCGGAGAGACCATTCGTCTCGAGCTTGCCGACGACGTCGCCGTCAAGCCGGTCGGCGATTACGCCATTGTCGGCCAATCGATGCCACGCGTCGACCTGCCCGCCAAGGCCACGGGCGAGCTGACGTTCGTGCACGACATCCGTATGCCGGGCATGCTGCACGGCCGCGTGGTGCGCCCGCCCTATGCCGGCGTCGACGCCGGCCCGTTCGTCGGCACCAGCCTGATTTCGGTCGATGAATCCTCGGTGCGCGACATTCCCGGCATCATGGCCGTCGTACGCATCGGCGATTTCGTCGGAATCGTCGCGGAGCGCGAGGAGAACGCGATCCGCGCGGCGGAGCAGCTTGCGGTGAGCTGGCGACCGACGCCTGAACTGACCGATCTCGCCGACGTCGAGACGGCGCTTCGTGCCAACCCGTCCACGCCGCGCACGCTGATCGACAAGGGCGATGTCGATGCTGCCATTGCCGGCGCGGCCAAACCGATGCGGCGCACTTACGTCTGGCCATATCAGATGCATGCCTCGATCGGCCCGTCCTGCGCGGTCGCCGACTTCCAGGACGGCAACATCCGTGTCTGGTCGGGCACGCAGAACCCGCACGTGCTGCGCGCAGACCTGTCACTGCTGATCGAGCGTCCCGAGAGCGAGATCGAGGTCATCAGGTTGGAGGCCGCCGGATGCTACGGCCGCAACTGCGCCGACGATGTCACCGCGGACGCTTTGTTGCTCTCGCGCGCGGTCGGCCGGCCCGTGCGCGTACAGCTGACGCGCGAGCAGGAACACGCCTGGGAGCCCAAAGGCGCCGCGCAGCTCATCGACGTCAATGGCGGCCTGGATGCGGCGGGCGACGTCGCTGCCTACGATCTCGCTACGCGCTATCCGTCGAATGCCGCGCCGACGTTGGCGCTGTTGCTGACGGGACGGATATCGCCGAGGCCGGACGTCCTCCAGATGGGCGACCGCACCGCGATCCCGCCTTACGATTACGGCCACATGCGCGTCGTCGCCCACGACATGGCGCCGATCGTGCGCGCGTCCTGGTTTCGCGGCGTCTCGGCCCTGCCCAACACCTTTGCGCATGAATCCTATATCGACGAGGCCGCGACCGAGGCCGGGGTTGACCCGGTCGAATATCGTCTGCGTTACCTGAAGGACCAGCGCGCCGTCGATCTCGTCCATGCTGTCGCCGAGCGCGCGGGCTGGACGCCGCGGCCGGTGCGCGAAGAGAAAGACGGCGAGATCGTGCATGGGCGCGGCTTTGCCTATGCGCTCTACGTCCACAGCAAATTCCCCGGCTATGGCGCGGCTTGGTCGGCCTGGGTCACCGACGTTGCCGTGAACAAGTCGACCGGCGAGGTCAGCGTGACGCGCGTGGTTGCTGGGCAGGACTCCGGATTGATGATCAACCCGGACGGTGTGCGCCACCAGATCCATGGCAACGTCATCCAGTCCACCAGCCGCGCACTGATGGAGGAGGTCTCGTTCGAGCGCGGCGCAGTCGCGGCGCGGGAATGGGGCGCCTATCCGATCATCCCCTTCCCTGACGTGCCCAAGATCGACGTGTTGTTGCTGCCGCGGCCGGACCAGCCGCCGCTCGGCGTCGGCGAATCCGCCTCGGTCCCGAGCGCGGCTGCGATTGCGAACGCGATCTTCGATGCCACCGGCGTGCGATTTCGCGAGCCGCCGTTCACGCCTGAGCGTATCCTCAACGGGCTGCACGGCGGCGGGCCGGCCACGCCGCAGGCGCTGCCCGCTCCCGCTGCGCCACAACCATCCCGTATCTGGGAGAATCCATTCGCCAAACGCGCCGGCATCTTCGCGACGGTCGCGGCCGTCTGCACCGCGGCGATTGGCATCGGTGCGGCTGTTTTGCCCGGCCGCGCCATCGCACCGATCGCGCGGCCAGACCCATCGGTCTATTCCGCAGCGACGATCGCGCGCGGGCAACAACTGGCCGCACTCGGCAATTGCGCGGAGTGCCACACCATGATCGGCGGTGCGCTCAACGCCGGTGGCCGCGCGCTGGAGACGCCGTTCGGCACGATCTACGCGACCAACATCACGCCCGACGTCGAGACCGGCATCGGCGCCTGGTCCTATCCCGCATTCGAGCGCGCGATGCGCGACGGGCTGCATCGCGACGGACGGCAACTCTATCCCGCCTTCCCCTACACGCACTTTTCGAAGACTGGCGATGCCGACATGCAGGCGCTTTATGCCTATCTAATGGCACAGCCTGCGGTGCGCGCGACGCAGCCTGCGAATACGCTCGCCTTTCCGTTCAATCTCCGCCCGCTACTTGCCGGATGGAATGCGCTGTTCCACCAGACGCGAGAGTTCAAGCCTGATCCCGCGAAATCCAAGGTCTGGAATCGCGGCGCTTATCTCGTCGAAGGTCTCGGCCATTGCAGCGCCTGCCATTCGCCGCGCAACACGCTCGGCGCCGAGCAGCGTGACGCCTATCTCGCCGGCGGTTTTGCCGAGGGCTGGGAGGCGCCGCCGCTGACGTCGCTGTCGCAAGCGCCGATCCCGTGGAACGAAGACGAGCTTTTCGCCTATTTGCGCACGGGCCACTCGCGATATCATGGCGTCGCCGCTGGGCCGATGGCGCCGATCGTCAGGGATCTGGCGGCCCTGCCCGACCAGGACATCCGCGCCATGGCCGTCTATCTCAACTCGTTCAATGACACCGCGACCGATAGGAAAGCGCAGGATGCGATCGCTCTGAAGCTAGAAGCTTCAACGCAAGTCACGATGGCGTCCTCAACCGGCGCGCGCCTCTATCAGGGCGCCTGCGCCGTCTGCCACGAGGTCGGCGGCCTGGCGCTGTTCGGCAGCCGCCCCTCGCTCGCCCTCAACAGCAACCTGCACAGCGCCACATCGGACAATCTCGTGCAAATCATCCTGCACGGCATCGCCGAGCCGGTGTCGAGCAATCTCGGCTATATGCCGGCCTTCAAGAACAGCATGAGCGATGCGCAGGTCGAGGAGCTGGTCACCTTCCTGCGCAAGCAGTTCGCACCCGACAGGCCAGCATGGATCGGTGTGAAGGAGACGATTGCGCGTGTGAGAGCCGCCGCGAACTGAGCGCTACTTCTTGTGCTGCACCGGCGGCGTGCCGTGCGTGTGAAACGACTCGATCGTCTTGAGGCCCCACGCCTGCCCCTTCTTGCGTTCGTCTTCCGTCCACACGATCGGCTTCCAGTCGGGCGCGAGGATGAGGCGCGCGCCGGCATTGGCGACTTCGACGCGGTTGCCGCCGGGCTCGTAGACATAGAGGAAGAAGGTCTGCTGGATCGCGTGCTTGTGCGGGCCGGTCTCGATGTGGATGCCGTTCTCCAGGAAGATGTCGGCAGCGCGCAGAATCTCTTCGCGGCTGTCGAGCGCGTAAGTGACATGGTGGAAGCGGCCGGCCGTGCCGGAATGGTCGAGCGAATAGGCGAAATCGTAGCTCTTGTTCGACATCGTCAGCCACATCGCCGCTTCGCGGCCGTCGTTCAGCACGATCTGCTCGGTGAGGCGGCAGCCGAGATAATTCTCGAAGAACTCCCGGTTGGCCTTGATGTCCACGGCGAGGCAATTGAGGTGATCGAGGCGGCGGACATTGACGCCGCGCGCGGGAAAGCGCTGCGCCTGGTTCTTCAGTGCGGGCTTCAGCTCGGGCGGCGCCTGATACCATTCGGTCTCGTAGTAGAGCTCGACGATGTGTCCATCGGGATCGCGGCAGCGGAAGGTCGGCCCCTGCCCCATGTCGCCGTCGATCCAGCCGATGTCGAAGCCGGACCCTTTCAGCGCCGCGACGCGACGCTCCAGCGCCTGCTGGCTGCGCGCACGTAACGCCATGTGCTCCATGCCCGATGTCTTCGACGCCGTCAGTTTGAGCGAATAGCGCTCGTAATCGTCCCAGCCGCGCAAATAGACCGACTCGCCCTTTTGTCCGCTGACGGTCATGCCCATCACGTCGACGAAGAATTTCAGGCTCTCGTCCGGCTTGGGTGTCAACAGCTCCATGTGGCCGAGATGAGCGAGATCGAGGATCGGTTCGGGCTGCATGGTGTCCTCCAAGATGTGGCTTGCGATCCGCTGGACCGGATCCCGCGATCTGGCACAGGCTGCAATCCACTCACGCGCCGGTGGGCGGCACAAGGCCGCCGGTTTATTTGTACCAATGTACAAATCATTAGGTCCCGTCAACAAATCAAACATCGCCGCCCGGAACGGATGACGGGCCATCCGGGATGACCAACCCGTCCCGGAACCGCGGACCGACTGCCCGAATGGTAAAATCTCTCTTAAGCACTCTCGCCCGTCGGCCGGGAAAAAGCAGCATTTTCCGCCGCTACTGCCAGGGAGTATGTATTGGGAACAAACCTCGCACCCGAATTGTCGCGGATTTAACGAAGCGCCGGCGCCTGCCGCTTAACCGTTTGTCCAGCGACGGCCGTGCATAGTCCGGGCAACCCGTTGCTCTTGCCAGGTTCATTCATTGTGACATCCTTTGGACGCGTGATTTCGGTTCGCGGATCGCTCGCCCGGGTCGGGCTGCTGGCTGAAAGCCGCATGCCGGTCTCGGAAGTTCGGGCCACCGTCGGCCGCTTCGTCAGTATCCGCTGCGCCAGCTCGGTCATCGTCGCCATGATCACCGAGGTGTCCTGCGAGAACCTCTCGAGCAACGACAATCTGATCGCCATCGCCTCGGTCGACCTGCTGGGCGAAATCCTCAACGCGACCGGCAAGGCCAAATTCCAGCGCGGCGTCACCAACTATCCGACCATCGGCGATTCGGTCGACCTGATCACGAGCCAGGAGCTGCGCACGATCTACGCGCCCACCGGTTCCGACCAGATCAATGTCGGCTTCCTTCAGCAGGACAGCTCCGTCGTCGCCTATGTCGACATCGAGGAAATGCTCTCCAAGCACTTTGCAGTGCTGGGATCGACCGGCGTCGGCAAATCGACCGGTGTGTCGCTGTTGCTCAACGAGATCCTCAAGGCACGCCCGAACCTGCGCATCTTCCTGCTCGATGTGCACAACGAATATGGCCGCTGCTTCGGCGACCGCGCGCTGGTGCTCAACCCGCGCAATCTGAAACTGCCGTTCTGGCTGTTCAATTTCGAGGAAATCGTCGACGTGCTGTTCGGCGGCCGCGCCGGCGTGCCTGAGGAGCTCGACGTCCTCGCCGAGGTCATTCCGCTCGCCAAGGGCGTCTACACCCAGTACCAGAACGCCGACCGCATTGGCCTGAAGCGCATCGATCCCAAGCAGATCGGCTACACCGTCGATACGCCGGTGCCCTATCGCCTGGTCGATCTGATGTCGCTGATCGACGAGCGCATGGGCAAGCTCGAGAACCGCTCCTCGCGCATCATCTATCACAAGCTGATCTCCCGCATCGAGGCGGTCCGCAACGACCCGCGCTACGCCTTCATGTTCGACAACGCCAATGTCGGCGGTGACACCATGGCCGAGGTGATCAGTCATCTGTTCCGCCTGCCGGCCAACGGCAAACCGATGACGGTGATGCAGCTCGCCGGCTTCCCGGCCGAGGTCATCGATTCCGTCGTCTCGGTGCTCTGCCGCATGGCCTTCGACTTCGGCTTGTGGAGCGATGGCGTTTCGCCGATGCTGTTCGTCTGTGAGGAGGCTCACCGCTACGCCTCGGCCGATCGCAATGTCGGCTTCGGGCCGACCCGCAAGGCGGTGTCGCGCATCGCCAAGGAAGGCCGCAAATACGGCGTCTATCTCGGCCTCATCACCCAGCGTCCGGCCGAGCTCGACGCCACCATCATCTCCCAGTGCAACACGCTGTTCACGATGCGCCTTGCCAACGAGCGCGACCAGGCGCTGCTGCGCGCCGCGGTGTCGGATGCGGCCGCGAACCTGCTTTCGTTCGTGCCCTCGCTCGGCACCCGAGAAGTGCTGGCATTCGGCGAAGGTGTCGCGCTGCCGACGCGGCTGCGCTTCAAGGAGGTGCCGCCGCATCAATTGCCGCGCGGCGAAGCCACCATCAGCAGCGTGCCCTCCGTCACCTCCGGTCACGACATGCATTTCGTCGGCGCCGTGCTCGAGCGCTGGCGCGGTGCCACCTCGCAGCGCGACGTGCCGAACGATCCGGTGTTCTCGGCGCCGCCCGCGAAGACGCTCTCCAGCATCGAAGCCCCGATGCTGCAACCGTCGATGGGGTTGGATCCGGACCGCTTCTCGCTGCTGAAAAAGCCGCTGCGGTAAAGCGACGCTTGTTTTCCAGCGCCGGCATTGCGAGCCTGGCGTCACGTTGAGCATGGCACCCGCATCGACTAAGGTTGCCGGCCCCAAGCCGGAATCCATGCCCATGACAAAGCCTGTGCAACGCTTCGCCGCTCCCGCCCTCGATGCGCTCCCTGACGACATCCGCACGCGTCTCCTCGCCGTCCAGGAGAAGAGCGGCTTCGTGCCGAACGTGTTTTTGACGCTGGCCTACCGCCCGGACGAGTTCCGCGCCTTCTTCGCCTACCACGACGCACTGATGGAGAAGGACGGCGGCCTCAGCAAAGCCGAACGCGAGATGATCGTGGTCGCGACCTCGGCAGCCAATCAGTGCCAGTATTGCGTGATCGCGCATGGCGCGATCCTGCGTATCCGTGCCAAGAACCCGCTGATCGCCGACCAGATCGCCACGAACTACCGCAAGGCCGACATCACGCCGCGGCAAAAGGCGATGCTCGACTTCGCGATGAAGGTCTCGGCCGATGCGCAGCGGATTTCCGAGGACGATTTCACTGCGCTCGCGCCGCATGGCTTCAGCGAGGACGACATCTGGGACATCGCCGCAATCTCCGCCTTCTTCGCACTGTCGAACCGGCTGGCGAATTTCACCGGCATGCGGCCGAACGACGAATTCTATCTGATGGGACGGCTGCCGAAGAAATGACCGACCGCCGCGAGCGCGGAAGGAACGCATCGCCACAATGCAGCGGATGAGTTCCCGCTTGACGGGAACTCTGTGTTTTCGCAATCGCACACGTTTAATTAAGAATCTCACCCTCAACTAGCACAAACGCCTTGGCTTGCGCAGTTTCCGTCCCCGGAGACGCGGATGAGCCGTGCCTGTTGGGGGGCTTCTCATGAACGTGCGGGCATTTGTTATCGCGACCTGTATTGGCACGGCATTCTTCGCGGCCGGATACGCATGGAACTATCAGCCGGAGATCATCAACGCGAACGAGATATGGAGCATGTTCGAATCGGAGCATGGCAAGGCGCGGGCTGCCGTCTTGCGCGTCCTCGTTGCGCCGAATTCAGCTCACTTCAACGGCCTGCGAACGATCGATGCAGACCAGGCAAGATACGTATGCGGCTCCGTAAAAGCGATGGACAAGGAGAGGCAGTATGCCGAGGCCGCGTTCGTTTACACCGTCGCGATCGATTTTGCCCGTATCGACGACGACGGCCGGATGACGTCGCAGCGCTCTGCTTACAAGCCCTGCCCGGGCGCGGCCGACGACAAAATTGCCGACCAGAACACGCTGATATCGCCAGGCGCGCTGTCGATGATCAAGACCATCGAAAAAGTCATCCCCAAGTCCAGCGGCGGAACGATGGAACAACAGCTTGGCCAGCTGGCCGCACAGACAGCGGCGGTCGCGCCAGGTTCGGCGGTCCCGCGGAGATCAGCCGGCTCATCGGGTTCGCCAGCCTCGGCAGGGGCAGGATGGGCGCCAGCAGCACAGCATTCAGGTTCGGGCGTGGAGGCGCGACAAGCAGATGAACTGACGTGGCGTGTCGATCAGCCGCCGGCTGCATGGCCGAACTTCCCCTCGGACCATCCGCTGGCGAAATCGGCGCAGAAGCGGACGAGCGCCGAGGCCCTGGCGTTTGCGAAAGGCATCGAGGCTCGCTGGGAGGAGGCCAAATCATCCGGGGTTCCGGCCAAGCGTCCTTCGCCCGAGGAGATCAAGGAAGCATGCCGCGCGCTACTTACGATTGATCCCGCGGACAAGGATTATCCGCGGGCCTGGGCCGCCTTTGTGCGGTTGCGCAAAATCGATCGCGACGCTGCTGGTTGAACTGGCGTGAACCTGTCCTAGCGCTGCGCCATCAACTCGAGCGCCGGGGCAAAGCGCTCGGAAAAAGTCAACGTCTTGGCATGGTGAACTGCGGCAAACGACGCCGAGATCCCGGCTGAAGCGACCACGAGCAGGGCAACGGCGAAAACCAGACGGCGCATTTCGGCCTCCTGTGTGAGCTCGACAATTCCAACAGATGGCACGGCTTGGTTTCAGCACTGCTTCGTGCGGACGGAAGATGGTTTCGCTCAAGAGGCTGTGATCAGATCCGGTTTGCGGAGCCGCATGCCTCGCTGCTGCGAGCGTTGCGCCTAATCATCGTCCGCTGGCCCACACCAGCCGGGCAAATAGATCGCATCCTTGCTCTTGGCTGAGGACATCGCCTTCTCGAGCGCCTTGTCGAAATTGGCATCCACAGCCTTGCGCGACAGCTTTCGACGCAGATAGTCGGCCCACAGGAATTCGGAGAAGGGCGTGGTGTCCTTGGCGAAGCCGCCCATGCGGCGCAGTTCGCCGGCAAGGCTCCGGAAAGGATCGTCCTTGAGGTCGACGACGGATTTGGGCAAATCGCGGAATGGTCGCCGTTCGCCCTTGGCGTCGTAGGGGTAAACCCAGCGCTTGTTGTCCATCACGCCCCAGAACGCTTCGCGCTCGACCATCCTGAGGTCGCCGACAATGGTGACCAGCACCTCCTTGACGCCCTCGTCGTGCAGCGCGCGACCGAGATGATGATGGTCGATCACGTAATAGCGCTCGTCGGGGCCGTGCACGACGGGGATCATATGCTTGCCGAGCAGATCGGCCTGCTTCTTCTTGTCGTGCTCGCGCCAGCGCTTGCGCTTCTCCTTGACCTCGCGCATCCCGACCGTCATCTGCGTCGGCCGCAGCGACAGGATCGACACCGGATGCACTCTCGGTTCGCGCGTATTGGTCATGGTCGAAAGGCCCCTAACATGGTTGCAGCTGCGTGGTCAGGTTCCCTGGACTATGTCATGGGCACCGCGCCGGCAAATGCATTCGGCTCGGTGGATATTATTGCATCGCACCCTCTGCAGGCCCGGAACGACCACGGTTCCACGGTCCTTCGTTCGCAGTCCTGCAGGATAGTGCGAACGCGCAATGCACGTGCGCGTTGAGAAAATTTTCTGCAACGCGTTCACTACGTATGCTATCTAAAAATCGCTGCTTCGGAGTGATCCCTGCACCATGACAACCCAGCGGCCCATAAGCTCGGATGACGAGCACCGGGTGCTCCAGTTCAGGCCGCGCACCTCGCCTTCCCCGACGGCCCACCGCGGCAACGCTAGCGTGCAGCAATTGCGCGTCGCGCCCGAGCGGCTCGACCTGTCGCGCTACGAGGAGCCCCGCACCGAACCGGACGATTTCCGCCGTCGCATGCTCGCCAATATCGCGGCGCTGGCCTTCACCATCGCACTGACCGCGATCGGGATCTGGCTCGCGGTGAGCATCGCCGACCTGCGCCGGACCCAGGATTGCGTGCTGATGGGCCGCCGCGACTGCGTCAAGATCACGACGCCGCACATCTAGGCAGGACATCTGGTAAGCAAGACGTCTGGTAGGCCCGCTGGCGCTCCTTCGGCCGAAACGGCTCAGCCGGGGCGTCCCCAGCCCGGTCCCCACACCCGTCCGGCTCCATTGAACTCAGGGCGGCGCTCCGATATACGGGCTTTCGACCCGGCCAGAGGGGGGTTGAGGGCGTCATCGGGGCGCGATGCCCACCCATCGTTCCACTCTGGAAAATCTGACAAACATCTGCAATATATCAAAGGCTTAGTGATGTCCTCCACATTCGATCAGGTCGCTACGATCATCGCTGAAACCTGCGACATCCCGCGCGACACGATCACGCCGGATAGCCATGCCATCGATGACCTCGGCATCGACAGCCTCGATTTCCTGGACATCGCGTTCGCGATCGACAAGCAGTTCGGTATCAAGCTGCCGCTGGAAAAGTGGACTCAGGAGGTTAACGACGGCAAAGCGACCACCGAGCAGTATTTCGTGCTGAAAAACCTGTGCGCCCGCATCGACGAACTGGTTGCGGCCAAGGGCGCGAGCGCCTAAGCGCGCGGTCATGCAACTCGAATACTTCCACATGATAGATCGCGTCGTCGACCTCAACGTCGACGCGAAGACGATTGTTGTCGAGGCTCAGGTCCCGATGGAGAGCACCATCTTCGAAGGGCACTTCCCGGGCTATCCCCTGATGCCCGGCGTGCTCCTGATCGAATCGATGGCGCAGGCCTCGGGCTGGCTTCAGCTTGGCGTGCTCAAATTCGAGCGTATGCCGATCCTGGCTGCCGTCAAGGAGGCCAAGGTCCGCGGCTCGGTCTTCCCCGGCGATCTCATGAGCATCGAGGCGAGCCTGGCCCATCAGGGCTCAGGCTACGCCGTGACCGAAGCCAAGATCAAGGTCGGCGGCAAGCTGCGCGCGAATTCGACGCTGACCTTCACGCAGATTCCCTTTCCCCATGCGGATATGCGCGCCCACATGGACGCGGTCGCCAAACGCGTCGGCTTTCCGCAACAGGCCGTATTGCCATGACCGAGACTGCTTCGAAGCCTGCCCAGACGGAAGTCTGGATCACCGGCATTGGCCTGGCCACCTCGCTCGGCGAGGGCCTGGACGCCAACTGGGCCGCGCTTCAGGAGAAGCGCATCAATGTCGACGAGAAGGGCTTTGCACCCTACATTGTGCACCCCCTGATGCCTGTCACCTTCGACAGCCAGATCCCCAAGAAGGGCGACCAGCGCCAGATGGAAGCCTGGCAGCGCATCGGCACCTATGCGGCCGGGCTTGCGCTCGACTCCGCCGGGATCAAGGGCAACAAGGACATCCTGTCGAAGATCGACATGGTGGTCGCCGCCGGCGGCGGTGAACGCGATCTCAACGTCGACACCGGCGTGCTCACGGCCGAGGCCAAGGGCGCCAACGCGCCCGGCTTCCTCAATGAGCGGCTGATGAGCGATCTCAGGCCGACGCTGTTCCTGGCCCAGCTCTCCAACCTGCTCGCCGGCAACATCGCCATCGTGCACGGCATTGGCGGCACCTCGCGCACCTTCATGGGTGAAGAGGTTGCCGGCGCCGATGCCGCCCGCATTGCATTGTCGCGCATCGCCTCCGGCGAGAGCGACATCGCGCTGATCGGCGGCTCGCACAATGGCGAGCGCAAGGACCTGATGGTCCTCTACGAATTCGGCGACTTCAATCTGAAGGACAAGTTCGCCCCCGTGTGGGCGCGCAAGGACCACGCCGGCTTCGCGCTCGGCTCGGCTGGCGCGTTCCTGGTGCTGGAATCGAAGGCCCATGCGGAAGCGCGCGGCGCAAAACCATTCGCAAAGCTGTCGAGCGTCGTTGCCGACCTTGCCCGTCGTAAGACCCCCGGCGACATGGCCGCGACGCTGGAGAAGCTTTGGGCAAAGTTGCCGAAGCGCGACGGCAAGGGCGCGATCATATCCGGCGCGACCGGCGCGGAGCCTGCGACATCAGAAGAGCGCGCCTTCCTGAAGGGCCACGCCGATTTCCCGGTGCGCTCGACCGGCACGATGTTCGGCCACACCATGGAGACGCAATTCCCGCTCGGCATCGCGCTCGCCGCGCTGTCGATCTCTCGCGGCGCGCTGTTTCCGCCGAACGATTCCACGGGCACCGAGATTGAAATGCAGGGAGCGCCCACCCAGATTGTGGTGGTGGGGGCCGGACACTGGCGCGGCGAAGGCATGGCGCTGGTCGAGGCAGTAAGCTAAAGCGCGTTACGCTTTGGCAGGTTATTGTTTGGGTATGATCTTCTCGGAAAACCGCGTCACGCTTTTTCGGATCATGCTCCAGCTCAAGCGGGGATCGACATGACTGCACCACGCGACAAACTCGGGCGTCCCGTCGTCGTCGTCACCGGCATGGGCATCATGACCTCGCTCGGCAACGGCAAGACCGACAATTGGGCGAAGCTCGTCGCCGGCGAATCCGGCATCCGCACCATCACGCGCTTTCCGGTCGACGGCCTCAAAACCACGATGGCCGGCACGGTGGATTTCGTCAGCGTCGATCCGTTCTCCTCCACCGGCCTGTCCGAACGGATGGCGGAACTGGTGACGCAGGAAGCGCTGGACCAGGCCGGGATCGGCACCAAGGCGGATTTCCCGGGTCCTCTCTTTCTTGCGGTCGCACCGGTCGAAGTCGAATGGCCGCAGCGCCGCGAACTCGGCCGCGCCGTCGGCAAACCCGACTTCAATTACGACGATCTGCTGCGCATCTCCGGTGGCGGCAAGTACAGCGCCTATCACCACCGCTTCATGTTCGGTTCGGTCGCGGCCTACCTCGCCGAGACCTTCGGCACCAAGGGCTCGCCGATCTCGTTGTCGACGGCCTGCGCTTCGGGCGCGACCTCGATTCAGCTCGGCGTCGAGGCGATCCGCCGCGGCGAGACCGATGCCGCGCTGTGCGTGGCGACCGACGGCACCGTGAATCCGGAGGCGCTGGTGCGCTTCTCGCTGCTCTCGGCGCTTTCGACCCAGAACGACCCGCCGCAGGCGGCCTCCCGTCCCTTCTCCAAGAACCGCGACGGTTTTGTCATGGCCGAAGGCGCCGGTGCGCTGGTGCTCGAAAGCTATGAAGCCGCCACCGCGCGCGGCGCAAAAATACTCGGCGTAATCGCCGGCTGCGGCGAGCTCACCGATTCCTTCCATCGCACCCGCTCCTCGCCCGACGGCAAGCCGATCATCGGCTGCATGAACAAGACGCTGGCCGATGCCGGCATGACGCCGGATCAGATCGACCACATCAACGCGCACGGCACCGCGACGCCCGAGAACGACAAGATGGAGTACAATACGACATCGGCCGTGTTCGGCGAGCTCGTCTCGAAGATTCCGGTCACCTCCAACAAGTCGATGGTCGGCCACACCATCTCGGCCGCGGGCGCGGTCGAGGCGATCTTCTCGCTGCTGACGCTGGAGCATCAGCGTATCCCGCCGACGATCAACTACGACAATCCGGATCCCACGATCCTGTTCGACGTCGTCGGCAACAAGGCACGCGATGCCCGCGTCACCGCGGTGATGTCGAACTCGTTCGGGTTCGGCGGCCAGAACGCCTCGCTGATCCTGACCCGCGAACCGGCCTGACCGGACGCATGGCGCTGCTTCCGGCGAGGACGAAGGCCCGCGCGCGGCAGACGGCAAAGTCGATCGGTGGAGGGCTGATCGGCGCTGCCACCGTCGGCATGTTGCGCACCACGCGTTATTTCGATCCAGCCAAGACCTCGGACTTTTTCGCACGCGTCACCAAACTGATCGGCCCGCGCCTGCGCGAGCACCGCATCGGCCGCGCCAATCTCACCGCGGCGTTTCCGGACAAGTCGCCCGAGGAAATCGAAGCCATCCTGATGGGCGTCTGGGACAATCTCGGTCGCGTCGGCGCCGAATTCGCCCATATGGACCAGGTCTGGGATTACGACCGCGATCATCCAGAAAACAGTCGGATCGAACTGCCCAGCCGCAGCATCGAGCTGTTCGATCAAATCCGCGACGACGGCAAGCCGGCGTTGATCTTCGCCGCGCATTTGGCCAATTGGGAATTACCGGCGCTCGCCGCGGTCGCACACGGGCTCGATGCAGCGATCCTCTACCGCCGCCCGAATATCGCCTCCGCCGACCGCATCATCCAGGAGATGCGACAGGTCAACATGGGCACGCTGATCCCGGCGGGGCGCGACGCGCCGCTGCGGCTTGCCCAGGCGCTCAAGGACGGCAAGCACGTCGCGATGCTGATCGACCAGTATCTGACCGGCGGAGTCGAGGTCACCTTCTTCGGCCGCAAGACCCGCGCCAATCCGATGCTGGCGCGCCTGTTACGACAGGTCGAATGCCCGATCCACGGCGTCCGCGTCATCCGCCTGCCCGGCGGCCGCTTCACCGCCGAGATCACCGAAGAGGTCCACCCGGTGCGCGACGCCGACGGCAAGATCGACATCCAGGGCACCACGCAGGCGATCACGAGCGTGGTGGAAGGCTGGGTCCGCGAGCATCCGGAGCAGTGGCTGTGGCTGCACCGAAGGTGGCGGTAGCGGACAGTAGTGCTTACCGCCCCGTCTTCACCCTGGTCCAAAGCCTATTGATGACCCGCTGGGTCGCGGGCTCACGCGCCGTGATGACGAACAGCTTTGCGAGCGTCGCCTCGTCCGGATAGATGTTCTTGTCGCTCAAGATTTTCGGATCGACCAGTTTCTGGCTGGCGAGGTTGCCATTGGCGTAGGACAGGAAGTCCGTATTCCTGGCGGCCACGTCCGGACGGTAGAGATAGTTGATCAGCTCGTAGGCTTCGCTGACGTTCCTGGCATCCGCGGGGATCGCGAAATTATCGAAGAACATCTGCGCGCCCTCCTTCGGGATGGCGTAGCCGATCTCGATGCCGCTTTTGGCTTCGGCAGCGCGGGCGCGGGCCTGCATGATGTCGCCGGACCAGCCGACCACGAAGCAGATCTCGCCGGTGGCGAGCGCGCTCAGATATTCGGACGAATGAAACTTGCGCACGGAGGGCCGCACCTTGGTGACGACATCGGCGGCCTTTTCGAGGTCGGCCTGCTTGGTCGAGTTCGGATCAAGCCCGAGATAGTTCAACGCCGCCGGAAAGATGTCGTCGGCGGAATCCAGCATGTGGACGCCGCAGTCTTTGAATTTCGCGAGGTTCTCCGGCTTGAACACGATGTCCCAGCTGTCAATCTTGGCATCCGCTCCGAGAATCTGCTTCAACTTGGCGACGTTGTAGCCGATGCCGGTCGTGCCCCACATGTAATTGACGGCGTAGACGTTGCCGGGGTCGTAGATCGCGAGACGTTCGGTCACCACCGGCCAGTCATTGGCCAGGTTCGGCAGCTTCGACTTGTCGAGCTTCTGGAAGATGTTGGCCTTGATCTGGCGCTGGAGGAAATAGGCGGTGGGCACCACGACGTCATAGCCGGATTTGCCGGCCATCAGGCGCGTCTCCAGCGTCTCGTTGGCGTCAAACGTGTCGTAGACCACCTTGATGCCGGTCTCCCTGGTGAAGGCCTCGAGAACGTCGGGCGCCACGTAGTTCGACCAATTGTAGAAGTTGACGACCCGCTCCTCGGCCCCGGCAGGAGCGGAGAGCAACGTCAGCGCGGCGGCGATCGCAAGGCCAAAACCACAGCGGCTGACGTTGGTCATCTCCCTACCTCTTGCGCCCGCGCACCGCGTCCGACAGTCGCTCCAGTGCGGTGTCGAGCGTCTCGTCCTTCTTGGCAAAGCAGAAGCGCACCACCGAGGTCACAGGGTCCTGCTCGTAGAAGGCCGAGACCGGGATAGCCGCGACCTTGTAGTCCTTCACGATCCGCCAGCAGAACTCGGTGTCGCTCTCGTTCAGCCCGAGCGGGGACAGGTCGACGGTGAGGAAGTAGGTGCCCTGCGACTTCAGCACGGGGAAGCCGAGGCTCTCCAGGCCCTTGGCGAGGCGGTCCCTGCTCCGCGTCAGGTCCTTGCGCATCGACAGGAAATACTCGTCGGGCTTGCCGAGGCCGTAGGCGACGGCGGCCTGGAGGTTCGGCGCGGTGGTGAAGGTCAGGAACTGGTGCACCTTGGCGGCAACGCGCAGCAACGGCGGCGCGGCGCACACGAAGCCGATCTTCCAGCCTGTCAACGAGAAGATCTTGCCGGCCGAGCCGACCTTGATGGTGCGGTCGCGCATGCCGGGGATGGTGATCAGCGGGATGTGCTTGTGCTCGTCGAAAGTGACGTGCTCCCAGACCTCGTCGCAGATCGCGATGACGTCGAACTCCTGGCAGTAGCGCGCCAGCAGCTCGAGGTCCTCCCGCGGAAACACCACCGCGGACGGATTCAGGGGGTTGTTGAAAAGCACCGCCTTGGTCTTTGAATTGAAGACACTTTTCAGCATGTCCTCATTCAGCCGCCAATGCGGCGGCTCGAGCCGGACCAGGCGCGGAATGCCGCCGGCCTGGCGGATAATCGGCAGATAGGAATCGTACACCGGCTGGAAGCACACCACCTCGTCACCGGGCTGGACCACGGCGAGGATGGCCGAGGTCAGGGCCTCGGTGCCGCCGGAGGTCACCATCACCTCGCTCATCGGATCGAGCTCGAGGCCGTGCCAGTGGCCGTAATGGGTCGCGATCGCCTGACGGAGTTCCGGCAGGCCCATCATCGACGGGTACTGGTTGTAGCCGTTCAGCGAGGCCTCGGCCGCGGCGCGGCGGATGTCCTCGGGCCCGGGATCGTCGGGAAAGCCCTGCCCAAGATTGATGGCGGCATTGTCGCGCGCAGCCTGCGACATCGCCTCGAAGATGGTGACGGGAAGGTCTGCGAAGACCTTGTTGAGGGACGAGCTCTTGGACATCGGCGGGGTCAGCCGCCGACCTTGCTGGGAAGACCCGCCGCCTTCCAGCCCAGCATGCCGCCGGCCAGATGTTTGTCGTAAGGCAGGCCCGCGGCCTGCGCCGCCAGTGAGGCCGTCACCGAACGCTTGCCCGAGCGGCAGGCGAACACGACCTCCTTACCCTCCGGATCGGGGATCGCTTTGGGATCGAAGGTCGCGAGCGGCACGACCACGCCGTAGGGATAAGCCTCGGCCTCGACCTCGTTCGGCTCGCGCACGTCGACGAGGAGATAGCGCCCTTCCGCAACACCCTTGGAGACCTCGTCCGGGGTCAGATCCTGTACTTGATTTGCCACATCATCCTCCAACGTCGCGGGCCGCTGCCGGGGCGATCCCGGCGGCCGGCAACCTCGCCTCTTGGCCCGCGAAAATCAAGCGCTACAAAGGCTTGAGCTGCCTTGCGCAAGTTAAAGCTAAATCGCAGCGACTTGAAGCGCGACCTTCCAACGGAGGATCAGATCGTCACTTAGATGGTCACCTGGGTGCCGACCTCGACGACGCGGCCGGAGGGGATCTGGAAATAGTCGGTGGCGTCGTTGGCGGAACGGCTGAGCGAGATGAACAGCCGGTCCTGCCAGCGCGGCATGCCCGAATGGGCGGCCGGCTTGAGCGCCCTCCGCGACAGGAAGAACGAGGTCGACATGATGTCGAACTGCCAGCCGAGCTTGCGGGCGATCGCCAGCGCCTTCGGCACGTTGGGCGATTCCATGAAGCCGAACTTCAGCGTCACCTTGGAGAAGGTCGGCGAGATCTGTTCCAGCTTCACCCGCTCGGCCGGATCGATGCGCGGGGTCTGCGCGGTCTCGATGGTGAGAATGACGTTCTTCTCGTGCAGCACCTTGTAGTGCTTCAGACTATGCATCAGCGCGGTCGGCGCGCTCAGGGGGTCGCTGGTCAGGAACACGGCGGTGCCGGGCACGCGCTGCGGCGGCCGCTTCTCCAGCATGGCCACCAGGTCGGCGAGCGGGAATTCGAGCTTGCGCGACTTCTCGAACAGCAGCCGGCTGCCGCGCCGCCACGTGTACATCAGGATGATCATGAGCGCGCCGAGCGCCAGCGGCACCCAGCCGCCCTCGAACACCTTGAGCAGATTGGCGGCCAGGAAGGTGAGGTCGAGAAACAAGAACGGCGCGATCAGGGCGGCAGCCGTGAACGGCGACCACCGCCATACCTTCCAGATCACCACGAAGCCCATCATCGCCGTAACCACCATGGTCCCGGTGACGGAGATGCCGTAGGCCGAGGCCAGCGCGCTGGAGGAGCGGAATAAGAGCACCAGCAGGACCACTGCGACGAGCAGGAGCTGGTTGATGCGCGGGATGAAGATCTGGCCGGAATGGGCTTCGGACGTATGGCGAATTTCAAACCGCGGCAACAGACCGAGCTGGATCGCCTGACGCGTCAGCGAATAGGCACCGGTGATGACCGCCTGGCTCGCGATAACCGTTGCGGCGGTCGCCAGCACCACCATGCAGCCGCGGAAAAAACCTTGCGGAAAGAGCTGGAAGAACGGGCTCACGATCGCGCCGGGGTCGCCGAGCACGAGGGCGCCCTGCCCCAGATAGTTCAATGCCAGCGACGGCACCACGATGAACAGCCAGGCAGTCTGGATCGGCCGCTTGCCGAAATGGCCGAGGTCGGCATAGAGCGCCTCGGCACCGGTGACCGCCAGGAACACCGCGCCGAGCGTCACGAAGCCGATGATGCCGTGGTGGATCATGAAGGACACGGCGTAGAGCGGGTTCAGCGCGAACAGCACCTGCGGTTGCTGGATGATCGGGTGGATCGCCGCGATCGCGATCACCGCGAACCAGACGCACATGATCGGGCCGAAGAAGGCGGCGACGCGAGCGGTGCCACGGGACTGCACGGCAAACAGACCGACCAGGATGATCACGGTCAGCGGCACGATGTAGGGCTCGAAGTGCAGGGTGACGTCCTTCATGCCTTCGAGCGCCGACAGCACCGAGAGCGCCGGCGTGATCACGGCGTCGCCGTAGAACAGGGCTCCGGAAATGATGCCGAGCAGGACGATGGTTGTTCCGCGGGTGCCGACTGCGCGCTGGGCCAGCGCCATCAGCGCCAACGTGCCGCCCTCGCCGTTGTTGTCGGCACGGAGCAGGATCACGACATATTTGAGCGTCACCACGACGATGAGCGCCCACAGGATCAGGGACAGCACGCCGAGCACGGCCGCCGGCGTCGGCACCCCCTCCGCGCCAGAAGCCGCCATCACCGCCTCGCGGAACGCGTAGAGCGGGCTGGTGCCGATATCACCGTAGACGACGCCGATGCTGCCGAGTGTCAGCGCACCGAAGCCGGCGGTGGTGTGGGCGTCGCCATGCCCATTGGCCGCCGCCGTTTCCGGGGCGGGAATCGCGATATCACTTGTCATGGGAGAGCCTGGTGGCCTCTAAAAATGCTTCACTGCACAACGGCAGAAGGGCGCGGGGCTTATAGGCCTGCGCTGCCGGCATAGCCTAGCCAGATTTTGGACCTTAGCCATGCACATTTGCATGGCTTGGCCGCCGCCGTTTAGATGGTGACCTGGGTTCCGACTTCAACCACGCGTCCGGTGGGAATCTGGAAATAGTCGGTGGCGTCGTTGGCGGACCGGCTCAGCGCGATGAACAAATGGTCCTGCCAAAGCGGCATGCCGGACTGCGCCGACGCCTTCAGCGAGCGCCGCGACACGAAGAATGAGGTCGACATGATGTCGAATTGCCAGCCCTGCTTGCGCGCGATCGCGAGTGCCTTGGGCACGTTCGGCTGCTCCATGTAGCCGAAGCGCAGGCGGACCTTGAAGAACTTGTCGCTGATCCTCTCCATCCGGAACCGCTCCGACAGATCGACCCGCGGCGTATGCGCGGTCTCGATGGTCAGGACCACGTTGTGCTCGTGTAGCACCTTGTTGTGCTTGAGATTGTGCAGCAGCGCGGTCGGCACGAAGGAGGGATCGCTGGTCAGGAACACCGCGGTGCCCTTGACGATGTGCGGCGGCCGCTTTTCCAGGCTCCGGATCAGATCGTCCAGCGGCACCTCGATGCGGCGCGTTTTCTGGATCAGGATCCCGGACCCTCGCCGCCAGGTCCAGATTGTCCCGGCCATGATCACGCCGAACAGCAGCGGCACCCAGGCGCCTTCGAGCAGCTTCAGAAGATTCGCGCTGAAGAAGCTGATGTCGACCACGACGAAGGGCAGGATCACCGCTGCGGCCGTCGCCGCGCGCCAGTTCCACAATTTCCAGATCACGATGAAGCCCATGATGCCGTCAGCAACCATGGTGGTGGAGACCGCAATACCGTAGGCCGAAGCCAGATTGCTGGGGGTGTGGAACAACAGCACCAGCAGCATCACACCGATCAGCAGCAGCCGGTTTACACGCGGCAGATAGATCTGGCCGGCATGAGTTTCCGAGGTGAAGCGCACCTCGAAGCGCGGCAGGAGGCCGAGCTGCACTGCCTGATAGACCAGGGAATAGGCCCCCGTGATTACCGCCTGGCTCGCGATCACGGTCGCCGCGGTCGCAAGTCCGACCAGCGGCAGCACGAAATGCTCGGGCACCATGCGATAGAAGGAGTGTTCGATCGCGCTGGGATCCGACAGCACCAGTGCGCCCTGCCCGAAATAGTTGATCAGGAGCGCAGGCAGCACGAAGAACATCCAGGCCGACTGGATCGGCTTGCGGCCGAAATGGCCGAGGTCTGCGTAGAGCGCCTCGCCGCCGGTCACCGCGAGGAACACCGCGCCCAGTGTCACCAGGCCGATCGTGCCGTGCGACAGCAGGAATTGCAGGGCGTAATAGGGATTGATCGCTGCCAGCACCGACGGATCGTCGGCGATGTGAACGGCACCCAGCACGGCAAGAACGGTGAACCAGACGACCATCACCGGCCCGAAGGCTGAGGCGACCAGTGCCGTCCCCTTGCTCTGGACCGCGAACAGCAGCGTCAGGATGAGAACGGTCAGGGGAACGACATAGTGCTCGAAGGCGGGCGTTGCGAGCTTCAGACCCTCGACCGCCGACAACACCGAGATCGCCGGCGTGATCATGGAATCGCCGATGAACATGGAGGCGCCGACGACGCCGAGCGCCATCAGGAACCAGCTCCGCCGCCCGAGCGCGCGCTGGCCGAGCGCCATGAGGGAAAGCGTGCCGCCCTCCCCGTTGTTGTCGGCGCGCAGCAGCAGCAGCACGTATTTGGCGGTGACGACGATCAGCAGCGCCCAAAGGATCAGCGAGAGCACGCCGAGCACCATGACCCGCGAGACCGGCTGGCCATGGGCCGCGCCCCTGACGGCCTCGTGGAATGCGTAGAGCGGCGACGTGCCGATGTCGCCGAAGACGACGCCGATGCTCCCGAGCGTCAGGCCCCAGAAACCCGAGGTGACCGGCCCGTCCGGAGCTTCGGTCGATGTGATGCTCGCCGTCATATGAAACTGGAACGCTTCTGCCCGAGAATTGATCCGGCGCCTTTTGACGGTTCCGGCGCCCCTGTCAATCGGCACATCACCATAGCAGGCACCGGGCCAGATGCTGTGACGGCGCAGCAACGGTCGTTGCCCACGCGACGACATGCCTCAGGTAAGATGGTGGCACAAGAGCCCTGAGCCTTCAGTCCCCGATTGAAGGGGAATTGGCTCTAATCCTTGTTTTGTCGCGCTTCTTCGCGCGAAACAGGGTCCACTTCGCTCGAATGCGCCCTACGGCTTCAGATTCGGCGGCAGCGGCGGATCTTCGCGCATCAGGGTGATGGTCACCCGCCGGTTGGCCGCGAGCGAGGGATCGTCCGGAAACAGCGGCTGGGTATCCGCCTTGCCGGCGACGGCGAAGACATGGGCGGCCGGCAGGCCCTCGCGTTCGAGGATCTGACGCACGGCATTGGCGCGGTCGGCCGACAGATCGAAGGCGCCGTAGTCGCTGCGGGTCGGCACGAATCCAGCCGCGGTGTGGCCGGCGATGGAGACGCGCAGCGGCGTCGCCTTGAGCGGGACAGCGAGCTTCTCGATCAGGCGGCGGGTGCGGTCATAGGGGACTTTGGAGCCGTCGGCGAACATCGAGCGACCGTCCTGGTCCACGATCTCGAGGTTGAGGCCCTGCTTGGTCTCCTCGAACATGATGTGCTTCGACATCTCGGTCAATTCCGGCATGTCCTGCAACGCTTGGCGCAGCGAGGCCGCCGCCAGCGCAAAATTGCGGTCGACCTTGATCTTGGCGCCCGACGTGCGGTCACGATCCTCCTGGTCCGGCGTCGGCGTGTTGGAGGAGTCCTCGGGCTGAATGTGATCGACGTTCTTCAGCCGAGGGCGGGTCGGCAGCCCGTCGGACTCGACGATGCCGGAATAGCGCGCTTCGGTCTGGACACCGAAGGCGTCGCGCATGGAGCCTGCGACGACCTTCAGCTTGTTGGCATCCTGGGTCGAGAACGCGACGAGCATCACGAAGAAGCTCATCATCAGGCCCATCAGATCGGCGAAGGTCACGAACCAGCCGTGACCGCCTCCGTGTGAATCGCCGCGCTTCTTCTTGGCCATATCTCAAATCCCGGCGCGCGGCCTCAGGCCGGCACCGGCTCGCCTTCAGCGTGGCGGTGCTTCTCGGGCAGATAGGCCAGCAGCATTTCGCGGACCAGCGTGGGGCTCTTGGAGTCGCGGATCATCAGGATGCCGTCGATGATCAGCGTGCGGTTGGTCTCTTCGTCCAGGAGCTTTCCATGCAGCTTGTCGGCGATCGGGGTACAAAACAGGTTGGCGACCAGCGCGCCGTAGAGAGTCGCGAGCAGCGCGGTCGCCATGAACGGGCCGAGCTTTGACGGGTCGGTCATGTTGGCGAACATCTGCACCATGCCGATCAGCGTGCCGACCATGCCGAAGGCCGGGGCGCAGTCGCCGATGGCGCGGTAGATCTTGCTGCCTTCATCCAGATGCATCAAAAAATTATCGCGGTCGCGCTCGAGATTGTCGCGAATGAAGTCCAGGTCGTAGCCGTCGGCGACGTAGCGGATGCCCTTGGCGAGGAACGGCTCGTCGGTCTCGACCTTTTCCAAACCCACGGGCCCTTGCTTGCGGGCGATCTCGGCGATGCGGGCGAGTTCGTCGACCAGATCGTGCGCCGACAGACGGCTCATAGTGAAGGCAAACTTGGCGCCGAGCGGTAGGCCGTGGATCAGCGTCGAGAGCGGAAAGCGGATCATGGTCGCGGCCGTCGAGCCGCCGAAGATGATGATCATCGCATGCTCGGAAACGAACATGTGGAGATCGCCGCCCAGCAGCATCATCGTCGCGATGACGACAATGCCCGCCACGAGCCCGATGCTCGTCATGATATCCATGGGAGACTCCAACGCGAACGCAACAACGGCCGTCCTGGCCGATGGCGCGGCCCAACCCCGAACCGCATCGGAAACCCTAGTGAGCCGCGATTAAAGACGCGTAAAGGTTAAGTTGAGCCGGCGCGCCTGGCGGCCGCAGCGCGCTGAAAGGCGCCGGCTTTTGCCGACTGCCGACACGGATCTCAACATTTTGCTAACCATACGGTGTCGCGCGCACCCGTCACCCGTGCACGCGATCCCTTCGGCTGCGGCCCTGCGCCACATCGGGGGCGACCGATCAATTGGTATTCTGGACCCGGCCGGCACCTCATGGCGGAAGGCATCGCAATGGTGACGCTGTTCAGTCTTCTCACCGCGCTTCCCGCAGTGCTGGCGCTTCACATGCTCGAACCCGGGCTCGTCCTGCCGGCGTTCAGCGTGCTGCTCTTTGCCGAGGCGGCCCTCGCCGGGATCGCAGCGCACCTGATCCACATGCCGGACAATGCGGAAGATATCACCCTGTGGGATTTTGCCGGCGGCTTCACCTTGATCGGATGCGCTGCCGCGGTGCTCGGCGAGCCGGATCAGGCCGCCTTGTTCCTGACGGAACAGGGCAGCCTGCGAGCGGCGTCGCAACCGTAGATCATCGCGGTCCCGCCGTTAGTGAATCTCCGCCGAGCGCTTCAGCGCAGCCTTCAACTTCTCCAACGAGAAGTCGGGGCTGCGGGCGATCTCGAGGATCGGCGTCTCGCGGCGGCCACAGAGTTCGGCGGCCTCGGGCAGCTTTGCGGCAATATCGTGCGGAATTACGACAGCGCCGTGCTGGTCGGCATGGATCAGATCGTCCGACTTCACGGTCATGCCGGCGACGCGCACTTCGCCGCCAAAGCTCTCGGCATGCACCCACGCATGCGACGGGCCGATCGAGCCGGCCAGCGCCTGGAAGCCCGGCGCCCATTGCGGAATGTCGCGGATCGAACCGTCGGTGATGACGCCGAGGC
This sequence comes from Bradyrhizobium sp. Kon56, assembly GCF_055807635.1. NCBI lineage: Bacteria > Pseudomonadati > Pseudomonadota > Alphaproteobacteria > Hyphomicrobiales > Nitrobacteraceae > Bradyrhizobium > Bradyrhizobium sp. Kon56. The sequence goes on from NZ_JBVVOU010000005.1 coordinate 331,271, forward strand.
AGCCGAGCGCCTTGTGCACGTTGCTCTGCACCTCGCCCCAAAACGCACCGTAGCCGACGTCGGGACCGTCGATGTCCTGGATCACCGAGATGCGCGGACCGTGGCCGGTACCGACATATTCGTAATATGCGATGCGGCGCTTGGACTGCTCTTCCGGCGGTAGTGAATTTTTCAGCACCGAGCGGATCGCGACCGTGCGGGCATAGCCGACGATCGGGGGCAGATCGGGAAATGGGCAGACCAGTGGTTTGGTGGTGTAGCCGATCAGCCGGCGCTCGGGCGCCACGATCTCCATGGCATTGCAGATCGTCGGCGTGTCATAGCGGCCCAGCGCTTCGAGGACGGAAGCGGGCAGCGGCCCGGTCGCAGTATTCGTCACAGCGTTCTCTCCCAGATTGGCGGCCGCTGTTGGTGCGGTGCCGCCTGCACCGGGCGATATAGCCGAGATCGGGCCTCAACCCAACTCAGGGCGCCTCATGGCAGATATCCAAGTCTCGCTGTTCAGTGCCTTGGCTGCTTGGCGCTTGCCGTTCAGTGCAGCCGGTCGGGCCGGTCGTCTTCGCGCGGCGGCTCCGACAGGTTTGCCAGCGTCGGCGCCGAAGGCGGCGAGGAGACCTCGCCTCCAGCCGGCGCGGTGGCTTCCATCGCGCGCGCCTGGTCGCGATAGGATTTGTAGCCGAGCGGCAAAGCGAGCAGATACAGCACCGTTCCGATGGACAGCACGTGCCAGGGATAGGCGATCAGGATCGCGATGAACACGACCACCGCGACGAACGCCGGCAGCACCAGCTCGGGCGGCACGCGCATGCGCTTGGTCTTGCCGGAGAACACCGGCAGGCGCGACACCATCAGGAAGGCGATCAGCAGCGTATACGCAGCCGTCACCGCCGCAGGCAGCCGGCCGAGATCGAGGAACGCGACATAGATCGGCAGCAGCACCGTGATCGCGCCGGCCGGCGCCGGCACGCCGGTGAAGAAGTTGGCGGCAAAGGCCGGCTTGTTGGGATCGTCCATGGTGGCATTAAAGCGCGCCAGGCGGAGGCCACCGGAGATCGCAAACACCATGGCGGCGATCCAGCCGGCATTGCCGAGCTCGTGCAGCTGCCAGAAATACAGCATCAGGCCGGGCGCCACGCCGAAATTGACGAAGTCGGCGAGGCTGTCGAGCTCGGCGCCGAACTTGGACTGCCCCTTGATCATGCGCGCGATGCGGCCATCGATGCCGTCGAGTGCCGCCGCGAACACGATGGCGTAGACCGCGAGCGACATCCGCCCCTCGATCGAGAGCCGGATCGAGGTCAGGCCGGCGCAGATCGCCAGCAGCGTGATGACGTTGGGCACCAGCATGCGCACCGGGATCGGGCGGAACCGTCGGCGGCGCACATCAGGATCTTTGAAGTCATAAGGCGTCATGGCTCGTCCTCACCTTGGGGCGAGATATAGCAAGCCGCGTTCCCCTCCGCCATTGCGGCGGAAGGCCCCTCAGGACCGACTTATTGGTTAATTGGCACGGTAGGCGCGGCTCGGGTCGTCTCCGGCAAGATCCGCCAGAATCGTCTCGCCGGCGATCGCGGTCTGGCCTTCCGAGACCAGCGCCTTCGTGCCCAGCGGCAGATAGACGTCGAGCCGCGAGCCGAATCGGATCAGACCGAAGCGCTCACCGGCGCCGATTGCCTGCCCCTCTTTGACGAAGCAGACGATGCGCTTGGCGACCAGACCCGCGATCTGGATCACGCCGATCCGCGCCGTCGGCGTCGTGATCACCAGCGAGTTGCGCTCATTGTCCTCGCTCGCCTTGTCCAGCTCGGCATTGATGAACAGGCCGGGCCGGTAGGCGATACGGTCCACCCGGCCCGCGATCGGGCTGCGGTTCACATGGCAGTTGAACACACTCATGAACACCGAGACGCGCGGCAGCGGCCGATCGCCGAGGCCGAGCTCGGCCGGCGGCAGCGCCATAGTGATCATCGAGACGCGGCCGTCGGCGGGCGACACCACGAGCCCCTCGCGCACGGGGGTCACGCGCACGGGGTCGCGGAAGAACAGCGCGCACCATACGGTCAGGATGGTGCCGATCCACCCCAACGGCGACCACAGCCAGAACAGGAGGAGGCTTGCCAGCGCAAAGCCGCCGATGAAGGGATATCCCTCCTTGTGGATCGGCGGGATCTGACGCTGGATCGAATCGAGAATGGACATCGCTATCTGCCGCTCAGGGTTGATGGCGCAGGTCGTCCCGCGCGGTGGTGTTGTTTAGGCCAGAGTTGGGACCGGAGACAAGGTCACTCCGCCGCCGCAGGCGCCGTCAGGACATCGGCGACCGGCGGTGCCTCCCGGTTGGGCGCCTCGCCGGAATCGGCCATCCTCGCCAGTTTCTCGCGCGCCGCCTCGGCCTCGCGCTGCCTGTTCCACATGCTGGCGTAAAGTCCCCCCTCCGCAAGCAGTTTTGTGTGGGTGCCGCGCTCGGCGATACGGCCCTGGTCCAGCACGATGATCTCGTCGGCGCCGACGATGGTCGAGAGCCGATGGGCGATCACCAGCGAAGTGCGGTTCTTCGCCACGCGCTCGAGCGCACCCTGAATTTCGTGCTCGGTGTGGGTGTCAAGCGCGGAGGTCGCCTCGTCCAGCACCAGGATCGGCGGCGCCTTCAACACGGTGCGCGCGATCGCAACCCGTTGTTTTTCGCCGCCGGACAGTTTCAGGCCGCGCTCGCCGACCTGGGTCTCGTAGCCTTTCGGCGCCATGCGGATGAAATGATCGATCTGCGCCAGCTGCGCTGCCTGCTCGACCTCGGCATCGCTGGCGTCCCAACGCCCGTAGCGGATGTTGTAGCGGATGGTGTCGTTGAACAGCACGGTGTCCTGCGGCACCATGCCGATGGACGCGCGCAAGCTCGCCTGCGTGACTTCGCGAATGTCCTGGCCGTCGATCAGGATCTTGCCGCCCGAGATGTCGTAGAGGCGAAACAGAAGCCGCGAGATGGTCGACTTGCCCGCACCTGACGGGCCGACGATCGCGACCGTCTTGCCGGCCGGCACCTCGAAGCTGATGCCCTTGAGGATCGGACGGGACGGCTCATAGGCAAAGCGCACATCCTCGAAACGCACATTGCCCGCGGAGACCACCAGTGGCTTCGCGCCCGGCGCATCCTTGATCTCAGCCTCGCGCCCCAGCACGTTGAACATCTTCTCGATGTCGATGATCGCCTGCTTGATCTCGCGATAAACCATGCCCATGAAGTTCAAGGGCTGGTAGAGCTGGATCATCATCGCGTTGACCAGCACGAAATCGCCGACCGTGTTGGTGCCGTTGCGCACGCCGATCGCGCACATCAGCATGGTCGCGGTCAGCCCCAGCGTGAAGATCACGGCCTGCCCGGTGTTGAGCACGGCCAGCGAAGTATAGGCCTGGACGCTCGACTCCTCGTAACGCGCGACCGACCGGTCGTAGCGCTGTGACTCACGGGCCTCGGCGCTGAAATATTTGACCGTCTCGTAGTTGAGCAGCGAGTCGATCGCCTTGGTGTTCGCCTCGGTGTCGGCATCGTTCATCTTGCGGCGGATGCCGATCCGCCACTCGGTCGCGATGTAGGTGTAGTACATGTAGACCGCGACAGTGACGAGGGTCGCAAGCACGTAGCGCCAATCGAACTGCCACAGCAGCACGGCCATCAGCAGCGAGACCTCGACGATGGTCGGGATCAGCTGCAGGATCACCATGCGCACGATGACCTCGATGCCCTCGCGGCCGCGCTCGAGCACGCGCGTCAGGCCGCCGGTCTTGCGCTCCAGGTGGAAGCGCAGTGACAACTCGTGCATGTGGATGAAAGTGATGGTGGCGAGCTTGCGCACCGCGTGCATGGCAACGCGCGCGAAAATGCCGTCGCGCCATTGCGTCAGCACCGCCATCACGATGCGCATCACGCCGTAGCTGGCGGTCAGCAGCAGCGGCGAGGCGATCACCCAGAGGTGCCAATTGTCGGCCTGAACTGGCGCACTGTTGGCGCCGGTCAGCGCGTCGGTCGCCCATTTGAAGCTGAAAGGAACCGTCAGCGTGATCAGCTTGGCGGCGAGCAGCAGCACCATCGACCAGACCACGCGCATCTTCAGGTCGAAACGGTCGCCCGGCCAGATATAGGGCCACAGATGCGCCAGCGTGCCCATCAGCGTGGCCCGCTCCAGCGGCCCCCCGGCGGGATCAGGAACGTTGGCGCCGGCGGGCGATTGAGCTTGGTCCATCAAGAAGCCTGAAAAGCCCGTCGAATGCGGGCTGCGTTGCCATTAAGGATTTTCGTTTGTCATATAGAGCCTTACCGATGCCCATGCACCCCGCCAGATGGCGAATCTTGGATTGTTCGTCGTGGTTTACCGGTAGATTTCCGGAAGCCCCGAATCACCGATTGGGCTTGACGCCCCTTCGCTGCAATGCATCATGGCACCAATGAGCACGATCAAAACCGTCTGTGTCTATTGCGGCTCCGGCCCAGGAACCAATCCCCGTTTCACCGAAGGCGCCAAGGCGTTCGGCAAGGCGCTCGCCGAGAACAACATCCGCCTCGTCTATGGCGGCGGCTCGCTCGGCCTGATGGGCTCGGTGGCGACCTCCGTCCTCGATCACGGCGGCACTGTCACCGGCATCATCCCCGATTTCCTGAGGATGCGGGAAAACGCGCTGACGCGCGTGCAGGAGATGATCGTCACCCCCGACATGCACGAGCGCAAGCGACTGATGTTCGAACGCTCCGACGCCTTCGTGGCGCTGCCGGGCGGCGTCGGCACGCTGGAGGAGTTGGTCGAGCAATTGACCTGGAAGCAGCTCGGACGTCACGCCAAGCCGGTGCTGCTGGCCAACATCGATAATTTCTGGGAGCCGCTGTTCTCGCTGCTGTCGCACATGCGCCAGACCGAGTTCATCCGCGCCGGCCTTTCGGTCGACATCCTCAAGGCCGATCGGATCGAAGAGATTTTGCCGAAGCTGAAATCGGCTGCAGCGCAGATCGAAGATGCGGAAAAGCAGCTCGCACCGGAAATGGCGCGCAAGCTCTAGTCCGCAGGAAACGTCACCGCCTCGATCCGGTTACCATCGGGGTCGACAACGAAGGCTGCGTAATAACGCACGCGATCGTGCGGGCGGATACCCGGCGCGCCGTCGGATGCGCCGCCGGCCGACAGCGCTGCGGCGTGAAATGCATCGACCTCGACGGTCGTCTTTGCCCGCAGGCAGATATGGACGCCGCTCTCCGGCGGCACGTGCGGCATGCCCTCGCGCAGATTGATCCAGAATTCGGGATAGGCCTTGCCAAAGCCGATCGTCCGCGGTCGCGTGACGACGCGAGTGAGCCCGAGCGCCCCGAGCGCCGCCTCGTAAAATGTTGCCGAGCGTTCGAGATCGCTGACGCCGACGGAGATGTGATCGATCATGGGTCGCGCCCCCCTCTCCTGTTCGTCATCCCGTTTGTGGCACCGCCCTACGCCGGCGCGCCCGACTTCACCAGCTTGTAGATCACGGAATCCATCAGCGCCTGGAACGAGGCGTCGATGATGTTGGGGGACACCCCGACCGTGGTCCAGCTGTCGCCGTTCTCGTCCTCGCTCTCGATCAGGACGCGCGTGACCGCGCCGGTGCCGCCGTTGAGGATACGCACGCGATAGTCGATCAGCGTCAGGCCTTCGATATATTTCTGGTACTTGCCGAGATCCTTGCGCAAGGCAACGTCGAGCGCGTTGACGGGACCGTTGCCTTCGGCCGCCGAGATCAGATGCTCGCCGGCGACGTCGACCTTGACCACCGCCAGCGCCACGGTGACGCGCTCGCCATGCGAATTGTAGCGCTGCTCGACATTGACGTCGAACTGCTCGACCTCGAAATAATGCGGCACCTTGCCGAGCGTGCGCCGCGCCAGCAGCTCGAACGAGGCGTTGGCGGATTCATAGGCGTAGCCCTGCGCCTCGCGCTCCTTCAATTCCTCGACCAGCCGCGACAGTTTCGGATCGCTCTTCTCATAGGCGATGCCGGCGCGGTCGAGCTCGGCAATGACATTGGAGCGGCCGGCCTGATCGGACACCAGCACCTTGCGATGATTGCCGACCAGCTCCGGCAAGACATGCTCGTAGGTCTGCGGATCCTTCAGCACGGCAGAGGCATGGATGCCGGTCTTGGTGACGAACGCGCTCTCGCCGACATAGGCCGCATGCCGGTTCGGAACGCGGTTGAGCATGTCGTCAAGCGTGCGCGACACCTTGACCAGGGTCGCGAGCTTCTCCGCCGTGACGCCGATCTCGAAGGCGTCGGCAAACTCGGCCTTCAGCTTCAAGGTCGGAATCAGCGAGCAGAGATTGGCGTTGCCGCAGCGCTCGCCGAGGCCGTTCAGCGTGCCCTGGATCTGCCGCGCGCCGGCGCGCACCGCGGCGAGCGAATTCGCCACCGCCTGCTCGGTGTCGTTATGGGCGTGAATGCCGAGATGATCGCCGGGGATGTGCTTCGCCACCTCGGCGACGATCGCTTCGACCTCGCTGGGCATGGTGCCGCCGTTGGTGTCGCACAGCACCACCCAGCGCGCGCCGGCTTCATAAGCAGCTTTCGCGCAGGCGAGCGCGAAACCGGAATCCTCCTTGTAACCGTCGAAGAAGTGTTCGCAGTCGAGCATCACCTCGCGGCCGGCAGCCTTCGCCGCTGCGACGCTGTCGCGGATCGAGGCGAGGTTCTCCTCCTTCGTCGTCTCCAGGGCAACGCGCACCTGATAGGCCGACGACTTCGCCACGAAGCAGATCACGTCGGCCTTGGCCTCCAGCAGCCCGGCCACACCGGGATCGTTGGAGACCGAGCGCCCCGCTCGCCGCGTCATGCCGAAGGCGGTGAAGCGCGCATGCGAAAACTTCGGCTTGGTGCCGAAGAACTCGGTGTCGGTCGGATTGGCGCCGGGATAGCCGCCCTCGACATAGTCGATGCCGAGTTCATCGAGCATCTGGGCGATGATTTGCTTGTCGGTCAGCGTGAAATCGACACCGTTGGTCTGCGCGCCGTCGCGCAGCGTGGTGTCGAACAGATAGAGGCGCTCCTTGCTCATTGCAGCGCTCCCGACGCGGGTCCACTGCCGAGCGTCTTCTGCATGGTGGTGTTGGCCAGCCATTCGTCGTTGACAGTGATGCTGTTGCGCTGCATGGCGACATAGCCGCGCTTGGCGAAAAAGCCCTGCGCGTTGTCGCTGGCATCGACCGTCAGCTTGTCGCCGCCGCGGCCGCCCGCAAGCTTTTCCAGCGCATCGACGAGCATGGTCGCGAGGCCCTGCCCGGCCACGGCCGGATGCACATAGAGCATGCGGATATGATCCTTGCCCTGCAGCGAGGCAAAACCCACCGGTGACCCCTCCAGCGTTGCGATCAGCGTCAGGTCGGAGGCGAGCCCCTTGCCGAACTCTTCGTCTTCCGCCGACGCCATCCAGGCCTGTTGTTGGGCCTCGCTATAGTCCTCGCCGGTCAGCTCTTCGATGCTGGCGGTGAAGATCGCGGCGAGAACCGGCACGTCCTCCGGCAGGAAGGGCCGCAAGCCAGGCTTTGGGAGTGCTTGTGCCATCGTCTTCACCACATCCCATAGAGTTTCAGCGCCAGCGCCACGGCAGCGCCGAGCAGCAGGATTTTCAGCGCGATGTAATAGAACCAGTGCCGCGGAAAAGGCGTATCGGGTCGCTTCATCGTGCGACCTCCCACGTCGTCCCTTCCTTGGAATCCTTGATCGCAACGCCCATCGCGGCAAGCAGATCGCGGATACGATCGGACTCCGCAAAGTCCTTGCGCGCACGCGCCGCCGTCCGCTCCGAGATCAGGCGCTCGACTTCCTTGGCATCGACGCCGCTCGCCTGCTGCTTGCGTCCTTCCCACTGCGCGGCACTCTCGGAGAGAAAGCCGAGCAGACGCAACGAACCCGCGAGGGCACCAACATCGCTGCCGCGCAGCCCATGCAGCGCCGCGATCGCCAGCGGCGTGTTGAGGTCGTCGAGCAGCGGCTCGACCACTGACGGGGCGGGCTTGCTGGATGCGACGTCAGCCGCAACCCGATACCAATCGTCGAGCGTCCTGGCGCTCTCCTCCAGCGACTTCATCGTCCAGTCGATCGGCGAGCGGTAATGCGTCTTGAGCATATTCAGGCGCAGCACTTCGCCCGGCCAGTCCGCGAGCAGCTCGTGAATCGTGACGAAGTTGCCTAGCGATTTCGACATCTTCTCGCTCTCGACCTGCAGGAAGCCGTTGTGCATCCAGTAGTTCGCCATGCGCTCCCGGTGGAAGGCGCAGCAGGTCTGCGCGACCTCGTTCTCGTGATGCGGAAACACGAGATCGATGCCGCCGCCATGGATGTCGAAGTGCTCGCCGAGATGCTTCCAGGCCATGGCCGAGCACTCGACATGCCAGCCCGGGCGCCCCTGCGCGGCGACGCCGGCGGGTGACGGCCATGACGGCTCGCCGGGCTTGGACGGCTTCCACAGCACGAAGTCGGTGTTGCCTTTTTTGTAGGGCGCAACATCGACGCGGGCGCCGGCAACCATCTCGTCCAGCGAACGATTGGACAGCGCGCCATAGCGCGGCAACCCGGCATCGGCCGCGTTCATCGCCTGCGGCGAGAACAGCACGTGATCCTCGGCAACATAGGCAAAGCCGCCGGCAACCAGCCGTTCGATGATCTCGCGCATCTCGCCGATATGCTCGGTGGCGCGCGGCTCGACGCTCGGCCGCAGCGCGCCGAGCGCGTCGACGTCAGCGTGAAACTGTTTGCCGGTTTGCTCGGTGACTTTCCGGATCGCCTCGTTCAGCGGCAGGCCGGGGAAATCCCGCGCGGCGCGGTCGTTGATCTTGTCGTCAACGTCGGTGATGTTGCGGACATATTTGACGTGCGCCTCACCGTAGAGATGGCGCAGCAGCCGAAACAGCACGTCGAACACGATCACCGGCCGGGCATTGCCGATATGGGCGAAGTCATAGACCGTCGGTCCGCAGACATACATGCGGACGTTCTTGGCATCGAGCGGCACGAAGGTGCGCTTTTCCCGGCTCAGCGTATCGTAAAGGCGCAATTCCATAAGGATACCCGTCGGCTGTTGGCCGGGCGTCCAGTGCTCTCAATGGTTTTGAGAAAAGACGGCTCCAGCCAGCGAATCGCTAGCTCGTAATCTCGCGGCAAATGGCGCAAATGACGAGGAGACCGTTCATGACGGAACATATGGGCTATGAGGCGGCCCCGCGTCAAGAGAGCCGCGAAAACGCCGTCTTATCTCCGCAATGCGCAGCCGCCGCGCGCAGATGGTTCATCTCCTTAACCATTTGAGCCCATTCTGGAACTGGCAGTTCACATTTTTTGCCCCGGTGTTTTCATGCGATCATTGCTCGCGCTCATGTCCTGCGCCTCCATCCTTGCGGCGTCCAGCGCTGTCGCGGAGACCCGCGTCTTCATCATCCCAAACCAGGCGGACGGCTACGGCGTCGATCAGTGCCTGGCCAAGAGCGACAAATGCGGCGCGCAGGTCGCCCGCACCTACTGCCAGTCACGCGATTTTGCCCAGGCTTCGGCCTATCGCCGGGTCGATCCCGACGAAATTACCGGCTCTGTCCCCAAATCCGGCGCAAACTGCTCCCATGGCCATTGCGACGAATATGTCGCAATCACCTGCCAGCGCTGAATTCGCTCGGAACTGGCGTACCTTAGGCCCAATCGCTGGCCTCTGAAACGACGTGACGATGCCGCAGGAAGCGGCTATGGGAGGGCGCGCTCCGGCCTCCCCGCATCACGCGTGGCCGTGACCTCGCTAGAATGGCGGATATGCCTGAATTTTTGTCTCTCTCCCGTGCTCGCTCGATCCTTGCCTGTGCCGTGCTCTTCAGCACGGTTGCGCTCGCCAATAACGCGTTCGCACAGGCCGGCCCGCCGGGACCGCCGCCTCAGCCCGGCCAGAACGGGCTCGGACCCAACCCGATGTGCGCGCGCCTGGAAGGTCAGCTCGCCGGTCTCGATCGTGGCGGCGGCGGTGATCCCGCGCGCGAAGACCAGATCCGCCGCTATCAGGAATCTCAGACCAAGCAGCAGGCCGAGCTCGATCGTGTCACCATGCAGGCCAAGCGCATGGGTTGCGATTCCTCCGGCTTCTTCTCGCTGTTCAGCGGCCAGTCGGCGCAATGCGGTCCGGTCAACACCCAGATCCAGCAGATGCGCGCCAATCTGGACCAGATCACCGGCAATCTCGAACGCCTGCGCGGCGGCGGCCCCGGCGGCTTTAGCCCCGAGCGTGACAACCAGCGCCGCTCGGTGCTGGCAGCGCTGGCGCAGAACAATTGCGGCCCGCAATATGCCAATGCGGCGCAGTCGCAAGGCGGCGGCAATTTCCTGAGCAATCTGTTCGGCGGCAACAACCCCAATAATCCGCAAGGCGTGCCGCCGTCCGATCTCGGCCCGCAATCAGGCACCTATCGCACTGTGTGCGTGCGCACCTGCGACGGCGCCTACTTCCCGGTCTCGTTTGCGACCGTGCCGGCGCGCTTCCCCGACGACGAGAAGACCTGCAAGGCGCTGTGCCCGGCCGCCGAGGCCGTGCTCTACACCCATCGCAATCCCGGTGAAGACATGAACTCCGCGGTCTCCACCAGCGGCCAGCCCTACACGGCGCTGCCGACCGCGTTCAAATTCCGCAGCGAGTTCAACCCGTCCTGCTCCTGCAAGGCCGCGGGCCAGACCTGGGCGGACGCGCTCAAATCGGCCGACGACAAGGCGTCGGCCGAACAGCAAGGTGACATCATCGTCACCGAGGAGAGCGCCAAGAAAATGCAGCAGCGGCAGCTCAACAAGGGCACGCCTGCCGCCAATGGCAAGAAGGGTGCGGCTCCGGCACCGACGACTGCTGGCGCCCCGGCAGCAACGCCGCCGGCGGACACCGGCACCCCTGCGACGCCTTCCGAGAACAAGCCGATCCGTTCGGTCGGCCCGAGCTTCCTGCCGCAACAACAGAAGTAATAGCCCTTCCCTTCTCCCCTTGCGGGAGAAGGTGGCGCGAAGCGCCGGATGAGGGGTTCTATCCGCTCACATGTGCACATGAGTACGCGGAGATAGACCCCTCACCCGAATGAGTTCGCTTCGACAGCGGAGCTGCCCTCTCCCGCAAGGGGCGAGGGCACAATAACGCCGATCTCGGTTGCGGAAACGGCAGCGCAAGCGCCAGCCTCACCCCTCAAACGCGTCGATCGAGGCTTTGCTCCCACGCGAGACCAGCGTCTCATCCGGAGCGGCGAGCTGCTCGCCTTTGTCGCGAAAGCGGTTGGTGATGGGATAGCGGCGGTCGCGGCCGAAATTCCTGGCTGTGACCTTGACGCCGGGGGCGGCCTGGCGGCGCTTGTATTCGGCGACGTTGAGGAGATGATCGATGCGGGTGACCGTCTCGCGGTCAAAGCCCGCGGCGATGATTGTCTCGAGCGGCTCTTCGCGCTCGATCAGACGCTCCAGGATGGCATCGAGCACGTCGTAAGCCGGCAACGAATCCTGGTCGGTCTGGTTCTCGCGCAGCTCCGCGGTCGGCGGACGCGTGATGATGTCGGGCGGGATCACCTCACCGGCCGGCCCCAGCGCCCCCTCGGGCTTCCACGAATTACGCAAGCTTGCCAGCCGAAACACCTGCGTCTTGTAGATGTCCTTGATCGGATTGAAGCCGCCGTTCATGTCGCCATAGAGCGTGGCGTAGCCGACCGACATCTCCGATTTGTTGCCTGTGGTCACCACCATCAGGCCGGTCTTGTTCGAGATCGCCATCAGCAGCGTGCCGCGGGTGCGGGCCTGGAGATTCTCCTCGGTGACATCGGGCGGCAGATTCTTGAAGACGCCGGACAGGATGGTCTCGAACCCGGTTACCGCTTCGGCGATCGGCAGCACCTCGTAGCGGATGCCGAGATGGCCGGCGAGCTCGCCGGCGTCCGCAATCGAGCTTGCCGCGGTGTAGCGATAAGGCAGCATCACGCCGTGCACCTGATCGGAACCGAGTGCATCGACCGCGATCGCCGCGCACAGCGCGGAGTCGATGCCGCCGGAAATGCCGAGCAGCACGCCGGGAAAGCCATTCTTGGCGACGTAGTCGCGCAAGCCCAGCACGCAGGCCGCGTAGTCGGCGTAGTCTGCCTCGGGCTGCGCGGCGATCGGCCCGGTGCAACGCCAATCGTCGCCGCTTCTCGTGAAGTGCAGTGTGGTGATGCTCTCCGCGAACGCCGGCAATTGCGCTGCGAGCGAAAGGTCGCCGTTGAGCGCAAAGGAGGCGCCGTCGAACACCAACTCGTCCTGGCCGCAAACCTGGTTGAGATAGACCAGCGGCAGACCGCTCTCGGTGACGCGCGCGACCGCGACCGACAAGCGCACGTCGGCCTTGTCGCGGGCGTAAGGCGAGCCGTTCGGCACGAGGATGATCTCGGCGCCGGTCTCGGCCAGCGTCTCGACCACGTTCTCGTAGTCCTCGGACTCCTCAAGCCAGATGTCCTCGCAGATCGGCACACCGACGCGCACGCCGCGCACGGTGACGGGGCCGGCGGCAGGCCCGCGCGAAAACAGCCGCTTCTCGTCGAACACGCCGTAATTCGGTAGATTGCATTTGAAGCGCAGGCCAGCGATACGGCCGCCATCGAGCAGCGCGCAGGCATTATAGAGCCTGCCCTCCTCGACCCAGGGCGTGCCGATCAGCATCGCTGGCCCGCCATCGGCGGTCTCGCGCGCCAGCGCTTCGATCGCAGCGCGGCAGGCGGCCTGAAAGGAAGGCTTCTGCACGAGATCTTCCGGCGGGTAGCCGGCGATGAACAATTCCGGAAACAGCACGAGATCGGCACCGTCGGCGGCTGCCTGCACGCGCGCCGCGCGCGCTTTCGCGGCATTGCCCTCGATGTCGCCCATGGTCGGATTGAGCTGGGCGAGCGTGACCGCGAATGCGTTGAGACGTTCGGTCATGGCGCTCCGATCAGAGCATGATCCGGAAAAGAGTGAAGCGGTTTTCCGAAAAGATCATGCTGAAAAAACAGTTTAAAGCGCGATACGCGCTTTAAAGAAATCCCAATCGCTCGATGATGGCGATGATCCAGAACGCGCCGGCCATCAGCAGCGCGACACCGACCGCGGCCGAGCCCATGTCCTTGACCCGTCCGATCTGCTTGTCGTGATCCATGGTCAGCCGGTCGGCAAGCTTCTCGATCGCCGTATTGAGCAGCTCGACCACCAGCACGAACGCGACCGCGCAGATCAGCTCGACCGCCCGCATCGCGGTCGCGCCGACGAACCACGCGAGCGGCAGCGACAAGAGGAGCGCAACGATTTCCTCGCGGACGGCCTGCTCCGAGCGGAACGCAAAGGCCAGACCGTTACGGGAATTGATCGTGGCCTTCCAGATTCGCAGCAAGGTCTCAGAGCCCCGCTGCGACCGGCATCGGCCTGACCTTGCCGGCGCGTTCCTGCTTGAGCAGTTCTGCGACCAGGAAAGCCATGTCGATGGATTGCTCGGCGTTGAGCCGGGGATCACAGACCGTGTGATAGCGGTCGTTGAGATCCTCGTCAGTGATCGCGCGGGCGCCGCCGAGGCACTCGGTGACGTCCTGGCCGGTCATCTCCAGATGCACGCCGCCGGCATGGGTGCCTTCAGCGGCGTGGATCGCGAAGAACGACTTCACCTCGGACAGGATGCGGTCGAAGGGCCGTGTCTTGTAACCTGATGTCGAGGTGATGGTGTTGCCGTGCATGGGATCGCACGACCACACCACCACTTTGCCCTCCCGCTTCACGGCGCGGATCATGTTCGGCAGGTGCTCGCCGATCTTGTCGGAGCCGAAGCGGCCGATCAGCGTCAGCCGGCCCGGCTCGTTGTCGGGATTGAGCACGTCGATCAGCTTCAGCAGCTCGTCGGGCTTGAGCGACGGGCCGCATTTGAGCCCGATCGGATTCTTGATGCCGCGGAAATATTCGATATGGCCGTGGTCGAGCTGGCGAGTGCGGTCGCCGATCCAGATCATGTGCCCCGAGGTCGCGTACCAGTCGCCGGTGGTGGAATCGACCCGGGTCATGGCCTGCTCGTAGCCGAGCAGCAGGGCCTCGTGGCTGGTGTAGAAATCAGTGGCGCGCAGCTCGGGATGGGCCTCGAGATCGAGGCCGCAGGCGCGCATGAAGTTGAGCGCATCGGAGATGCGGTCGGCCAATTCCTTGTAGCGACGGGACTGCGGACTGTCCTTGAGGAAGCCGAGCATCCACTGATGCACGCTGCCGAGATTGGCGTAACCGCCGGTCGCGAACGCACGCAGCAGGTTCAGCGTCGCGGCCGACTGGCGATAGGCCATCAGCTGGCGCTGCGGATCAGGGACGCGCGCTTGCTTGGTGAAGGCGATGTCGTTGACGATGTCGCCGCGATAGCTCGGCAGCTCGACCCCGTCGATCTTCTCCATCGGCGAGGAGCGCGGCTTTGCGAACTGGCCGGCGACGCGCCCGACCTTCACCACCGGGACGGCGCCGGCATAGGTCAGTACCACCGCCATCTGGAGCAGCACGCGAAAGAAGTCGCGGATGTTGTTGGCACCGTGCTCGGCGAAGCTCTCGGCGCAGTCGCCGCCCTGCAGCAGGAAGGCCTCTCCGGCCGCGACCCGCGCCAGCGCCTTCTTCAGATTGCGCGCCTCGCCCGCGAACACCAGCGGCGGAAAGGTCGCAAGCTGCGCCTCGACGTCGGCCAGGGCCTTGGCGTCGGGATAATCGGGCACCTGTAGCACCGGCTTGCTGCGCCAGGACTCGGGCGTCCACCGCTCGGACATCGCAATCTCTCCGTGAAGCAAAAAGCACAACCTGATCTGTGGGTTGCGAGGGTCGCCTTATACACAGGCTGGCCACCGGCCGCCAGTTGTAAATCCGTCTGGCACTGCAAAGCCTTGCGGGGAAAGCCAAATTCGCATTTGCTGGGAAACGGCTTGGAAACTGGCAGATACCTTCGGTCCATGGACGCGGCACTGGACGACGTTTTCATCGACGAGATCAGCTTCCCGGCGACCGACGGGTATGCGCTGGCCGGCACGCTATTCCTGCCCCGCGGCACCAAACGTCATGCCGTGTTGGTCAATTCGGCGACTGCCGTCCCGCGAAAAATCTATCGCGGCTTTGCCTCCTATCTCGCCCATCGCGGCTGCGCAGTCCTGACCTACGACTATCGCGGCATCGGCGACTCCCGGCTGCCGGCGATGGTTGGCTACAACCAACCGAAATCGCTGGTCGGCTTCAAGGCCTCGATGTCGGACTGGGCCGCGCTCGACGTCACCGCCGCAGTGCACTGGATGCGCGAGCGCTACCACACTCTGCCCTTGGCCTATGTCGGGCACTCCTTATGGCGGCCAGGCGCTCGGGCTGATCGCGAACAACGCGGACATCTCGCGCGCCGCGTTGGTGGCCTCGCAGGCGGCGACCTGGCGGCTGATGACGTCGCCGGAAAAATACCGCGTCTTCGCCTTCATGAATTTTGTCGGCGTGCCGCTCGTCCACGCGCTCGGTTACGCGCCGGGCTGGGCCGGCATCGGCGAGGATCTGCCCAAGGGCGTCTTCCTGCAATGGGCCGAGTGGGTCTCGAGCCCCCGTTATCTCTTCGATTCAAAGCTGCCGGCGCTGGAGAATTTCGCCAGGTTCAAGGGCGAGTTGCGCACCCTCTGCTTCTCCGACGATCCCTGGGCGACGCGGCCCGCGGTCGAGCTGCTTGCGAGCGGATTCACCGCAATCAAGCCGGAGGTAATCAACGTGAAGCCGTCCGACGTCGGCGCCAAGGCGATTGGCCATTTCGGCTTCTTCCGCCCCGAACATCGCGACACGTTGTGGCGTGGCGTCGCGGAATGGATCCAGGGAGAATAGACAGTGCTTACCGGAGGATCGTGGTCAGCGACGAGTAGCGCTTGTTCGGCTTGGCTTCGCCCGGCGCGAATTGCGCAAACGCCTCGCTGACGCGGACCGCCGGCGGCGTATCGCCGGCGAAACGAAACTCCTTCGGCCGCGGCGCATAGAAGCTGGCGCTGTAATAGGCGTCGTCGAAGCGCGCCTCGCCGATCCCGAACATTGCGTCGCACGCAAACAGAAGTGCGTAGACTCCCGCGATTGCGACGACGACCTCCCTGAGAACTGACATGCTGATGCCCCACCCTGTTGCAGGCAGGATGCACGCCGGTTCCAAAGCCGGGGTTTAAGGACGCGCGGTTCTTGTCCGCACGGTTTGCCGCAGCTGAGCGGAATGCAGACAATTTTATCGATCTCGAAAAAGAGCCCGCCTGCACGGGTGGTCAGGCGGGCTCCAGGCTTGGCCGCTCGGGAGGTATCAAACGGCCAGATTCATCCAGACCGCCTTGGGCTCGGTGAAATTGTCGAGCGCGGCGGTGCCGTGCTCGCGGCCGAGGCCGGAGTCGCGCTCGCCGCCCCAGGGCAGCCGCACGTCGGTATAGCCATAGGTGTTCATCCAGACTGTGCCCGCGCGCGCTCGCTTGGCGAAGCGCTGCAGCTTGCCGATGTCGCGGCTCCAGACGCCGGCGGCGAGACTGTAAGCCGTGCCGTTGGCAATCCGCAAAGCGTCGGCCTCGTCCTTGAACCTGATGACACTGACGACCGGGCCAAAGATCTCTTCCTGCGAGATCCGCATCTCGTGCGCGACATTCGCGAACACCGCGGGGCTGATGAAGTAGCCGCGATCGCCGACCTTCTCGCCACCGGTGACGAGGGTCGCGCCCTCCTTCCGGCCGATGTCGACATAATCGAGGACCGACTTCATCTGCTTCTCGGAGATGACGGGACCGAGCACCGTCTTGCGGTCGAGCGGGTCGCCGATCCTGAGCGACTTTGCGCGCGCCGCCAGCCGCTCGACGACCTCGTCATAGGCCTTCTCCTGCACCAGCACGCGGGAGCCGGCCGAGCAGACCTGGCCGGCATTGAAGAAGATGCCGGAAGCCGCAGCTTTCGATGCAGCTTCGAGATCGGCATCGTCGAAAATGACGTTGGCCGACTTGCCGCCCAGCTCGAGCGAGACGCGCTTGAAGTTGCTTGCGGCGCCCTTCATGATTCCCCGCCCGACACCGGGAGAGCCGGTGAAGGTGACCTTGTCGACGTCAGGGTGATTGACCAGCGCGTCGCCGACGACGCGGCCGGGGCCAGTGACGACGTTGAAGACGCCCGCCGGCAGGCCGGCTTCAAGCGCGAGCTCGGCGATGCGTAGCGCCGACAGCGAGGTCAGCTCGGCCGGCTTCATCACGATGGTGCACCCGGAGGCCAGCGCCGGCGCGAGCTTCCACATCCCGATCATCAGCGGGAAATTCCAGGGCACGATCGCCGCGACCACGCCGACCGGCTCGCGCACGGTGTAGGTCAGGGCATCATCGCGCACGGGCACGACGTCGCCGCTGATCTTGTCGGCCCAACCGGCGTAGTAAATCAGCGTGTCGACGGCGGCCGGAAAATCCTGCCGCGATGTCGCGGCGATCGGCTTGCCCGCATCGATCGACTCGAGTTCGATGATCTCCTCGGCGTGAGCCTTGAGCAGGTCTGCCCAGCGCAGCAGGATCTGGCCGCGCTCGGACGCCCGCATCGTGCGCCAGGGGCCTTCGAAGGCCCGGCGCGCGGCCGCTACTGCATGATCGACATCGGCCTCGTTGCCTTCGGCGACGATGGCGATGACCTGCCCGGTGGCCGGATTGAGCGACTTGAATGTGCGACCGGAGCTCGCCGGGACGCGGCGACCGTCGATCAGCAGATGCTGTGGCCGGGACATGAACTCGGTGGCCGGCGAGTGTGCAAAGTCATATGCAACAGACATCATATTCCTCCAGTTCTGGTATACCAGACTAGGCGCGCCTGTGGACGGGAGTAAATATGATATGGATTGCAAATGGACCGCGGTCATATGAAATGTAGTTCATAGGGAGGACCAATGCTTCAGATCGAGATCGAGGCCGTCTGGCGGTTTCGCCGGGAGGGCAATCCGCGCACCGCCGTCATCATGCTTGGCGTCCTCAACGAGATCAGGAGAACCGGGAAGATCACCAGCGCGGCCAAGGATGCGCACCTCTCCTATCGCCATGTCTGGAATCTGATCGAGCAATGGTCGGAGTTCTTCGGCACGCCGCTGGTGCAGACCCAGCGCGGCAAGGGCTCGAAACTCACGCCGTTCGGCGAGCGGCTGGTGTGGGCGGGCGAGCGCATGCAGGCCCGGCTCGGACCTCAGCTTGAGAATCTGGCACAGGAGCTGGCGAGCGAGATCAAGCCGTTCCTCGAGCAGCGCCCGTCGGTGATCCGCGTGCATGCCAGCCACGGTTTTGCGGTCGCAAAACTGCGCGAATTCCTCGACCGCGAGCCCGGCATCGGCGTCGATCTGCGCTATGTCAGCAACCAGCATTCGCTGGTCTCGCTGGCGCAGGGCGCCTGCGATCTCTCCGGCCTGCATCTGCCGCACGGCGCGCTACGGGCTCAGGGCATCAAGGCTGCGCGCGAATGGCTCGATCCGCGCGAGGATCGCATCATCAGCTTCGTCACACGCGAAATGGGATTGATGGTCGCGCGCGGCAATCCGCTGCGCATCGCTTCGCTCGATGATCTCACCGGACCAAAAGTCCGCTTCGTCAGCCGCGACCACGATTCCGGCACGCGGCTTCTGTTCGACCAACTGCTTGCGGCAAACGGCATCGACGAGAGCAGGATCAAGGGCGCGCAGCAGATCGAATTCACCCACGCCGCGGTCGCAGCCTATGTCGCGAGCGGCATGGCTGATGCGAGCTTCGGCGTCGAAGCCGCCGCCCGGCATTTCGGCCTCGATTTCATCCGGCTCCTGACCGAGGATTATTTCTTCGTCTGCAAGCGCGCGTTCCTGGACACCGGGCCGATGCAGCGCATCCTGGAGATCATCCGCAGCGCCGATTTTCGCGCAGCCATCGCCACCCTGCCCGGTTATGTGCCGTCGGATACGGGCACCGTCACCGGCGTGAAGGCATTTCTGGAGATGCACGCCGTGCGATGATGGCGGAGGATGCCATCGCCTTGTCCGCGCCGGTCAGATCGCCGGCTCGCCCTTGAGCGCCGACATGACCCGCTCGCCCTGCGCGGTCAGCCGGTACGTCACCAGCGGACGGCTCGACGGCGGCTTTCGCGCGAGCTCGACGATGTAGCCGCGCACCATCAGGGCTTCGAAACTGCCGTAATAGCCGAACATGCTGATCTGGTTCTGCCTGAGCAGCTTGAACTCGCGCAAGAGCCGTATCTCGTTGCCCGACAGCAGCGACCGGCGCACGCGCTGAACGAACCGCGCGCGCTGCTCGAACCAGTTTTTATCCGGCAGTTCGTGCGAGGCTGGTGCGGGGGCCCGTTCGCAGGGACGCGCGTCCTGCGCAATCTCGACCATCACCTGCGGCAGGCACGGCATGCTGCTGGCGACAACCGCGTCCTTCGCAACGTCGAGCAACGCGAGCGGCCAGCGCCGCTTGTTGTCCACCATGACCGGCGGTGGCACGACGCTGTCGCGCACCAGCTGCTCGAAGCGTCCGGCGGTCACGCCGACATAGGCCGCCGCGCGACGGCGATCGACCAGACGCGTGTCCGGCGCGACCTCGCAAACAATGTTCTCGTCCACCCGGGATCCCCTGGCGCCTCGTTGCGCATGGCATGGCGGCCCGACAGGACCGGCCAAGCCGGCGGCGAACCTAGGTGGGAGGAGCGCGCTCGAAAAGCACAGAATTTCGTACACGTTGATGCCGTTTCGGCAACGGCTATAGTCCGGCCGGGGGTCCCATGCGATTTCACTCACCAGCCATCCAGTACTTCCACGCCGTCCGCCGCACCGGCTCGATCCGGGCCGCTGCGCGCATGCTGAACGTTGCCTCGTCGGCCGTAAGCCGCCAGATTCTCAAGCTTGAACAGGAGGTTGGGTCACCCTTGTTCGAGCGCAATGCGCGCGGCCTGACGCTGACGACGGTCGGCGAGATGTTGGCCCGGCACGTCATGAACGTGCTCCAGGACCTCGACCGCTTCCGCTCGGACGTCGCATCCCTGGCGGGGACTTGGCACGGCACCGTCAGCATTGCCTGCATCGAGTCGCTCACGGAGTCGGTGCTGCCCGACCTGATAGCCTCCCATCGCGGCCGCGCCCGGCGCGTCAGCTTCACCACCGAGGTGAAGGGATCGTCGGACGTGCTGGAGGCCCTGAGCCGCGGCGAGGCCGACATCGGCATCGCCATGGCGCTGCGGCATCCGCCGGACCTGCGCCAGGTCGCCTTGAAACGGTTTCGCCTGGGCGCGGTCGTCGCGCGCGAGCATCCACTGGCGCGCGGCAAGACGGTCACGCTGCCCCAATGTCTCGCCTTTCCCGTCATCCACGCGCTGCCGGAGCTGTCGATCTATCATCTGCTCCAGCCGCTGATCGCGCAGCTCTCCGAGACCCCGGAGCCGGCCATCCAGGCCAACTCGATCGACCTGATGCGCGAGCTCGCGGCGCGCGGCGTCGGCGTCGCCTTCCAGACCCAGCTCGGCATCAGCAGGCTGTCGCGCGACAGCCGGCTCGTCTTCCTGCCGCTCGACAATGCCGGCAGCCCGGTGTGGTCAGATCTCGGCATCTACGTTCGCGCCGAGCGCACCCTCCCCGCTTACACGGAATCCTTCCTCCAGGAGCTGGTGCGCGAACTGGGCGAGCGCGAGCGGCGGGAAAACGCGGCGCATCCGCAGATCGCCTGATCAAACGCCGACGGTCTGACGTTCAGCCGTGGCCGACCCCCTTGCGCTGGCCGCTATCGCCGAGGCGGTCGACCCAGGCGATGCCGATCGCGGAGATGATGAAGGTCAGGTGGATCAGCACCTGCCACATCACGCCGCTCTCGGTGAAATTGCTCCGCGTCGTGCCGAGATTGCCCGCCTCGATGAAGGTCCTGAGCAGCGAGATCGAGGAGATGCCGATGATCGCCATCGCAAGCTTGATCTTGAGCACGCTGGCATTGACGTGGCTGAGCCATTCCGGCTCGTCCGGATGACCGCTGAGGTTCAGGCGCGAGACGAAGGTCTCGTAACCGCCGACGATCACCATCACCAGCAGGTTCGAGATCATCACGACGTCGATCAGCCCGAGCACGACCAGCATGATCTGCTGCTCGCTGGCGTCGAACGAGTGCACGACCAGGTGCCAGAGCTCCTTCAGGAACAGCAGCACATAGACGGCCTGCGCGACGATGAGGCCGACATAAAGCGGGACCTGCAGCCAGCGCGAGCCAAAGATGAGTTGGGCAAACGGGCCGATTTGCGGCGCCGGCACGGAATCCGCCGAAGGTGCTTTGGGTTCGGACGTCATTGATCACTCCGGATGATGGACAGGCGCGTTGCCTCAGAGACTCGCGATCACAGGCGCGAGCTCGAGCGATCCGCGATAGATCATCTCGAAGGCGACGTAAACGATGATGGCGAGGCCGACATAGCCGATCCAGCGCTGCTTCTGGAGCACGCGGCCGAGCAAATCGGCGGCGACGCCCATCAACGCGACCGACAATAGCAGGCCGAAAGCGAGGATGTAGGGATGCTCGCGCGCAGCGCCCGCGACCGCGAGCACGTTGTCGAGCGACATCGAGACGTCGGCGGCGACGATCTGCACCGCCGCCTGCCTGAAGGTCTTTCGGGACGCAGGCGCAGCGCTGCTGCCGCCATGGCTGAACGCGAGCTCGTTCGCATGCGCGGACTGCTCGCGCAGCTCCCGCCACATCTTCCAGCACACCCAGAGCAGCAGCACGCCGCCGGCGAGCAATAGCCCGATCACTTGCAGAAGCTGGGTCGCGACGCCGGCAAAGACGATGCGCAGGGCGGTGGCGGCGATGATGCCGACGACGATGGCGCGCCGGCGCTGCTCGGCCGGGAGGCCGGCTGCGGCAAGGCCGATGATGACGGCGTTGTCGCCGGCGAGCACGAGGTCGATCAGGACGACCTGAAGCAGCGCGGTCAGCGCTTCGGTGGTGATGAATTCAGTCATGATTGGTCATTTTTCGGTGCGGACGGATCGAGCCAGTGCGGCTTCTTCCGCTCGACCCAATCCAGAACCTTGGCGCGCCCGGAGCGCAGCGCGGGCACGTCTTCCGCGAGCAAAGCGAGGCCGAGCGGTAGCATCCAGACGCCGAGCACCGGCAGGAAGGAGAGCACGCCGCCGACAATCAGCAGCGCACCCGAAGGGATTCTCACCCAGCGGCTGGATGGCTTGAGCAGATAGGTGACGGTGTCGCCCATGCGCGGCGGCAGGCGACGGACAAGCTTGTCGAGGCGCGGGTCGCCGCCAGCCATCTGGCCGCTAGCGCCCGCAGTCCCTGTCTTATCCTCGTCCGAAACTACGCTCATGCTTACTCCTCGGCGGCGATGCGGTGTTCGGCGCGCACTGCACCCGGCGTCACCTGCTTTGCGCGCGGCAGCACCAGCGTCAGCAGGCGCAACAGCTTGATCGCCTGCACTTCGTGGGGATGCACGTCCTCGTCCGCGGCCGCGACGCGCTCCGACAGTTCCATCAAATGAGCCGACAGCGGCAGGTCTGAAACCGGACGCAAATTCTCGATCACCACATTGGCGAAATCCGGCTCCTCGAGTCGTTCAGCAAGCTCGTCGAACATCGCGTAGAGCCGGTCGTCCGAGATATGCGGCGCCAGCTTGCGATCCCGGATGAACCGGACGACCTCGTCGCGTTCGACCGGCGAAACTTGCCGGTCGGCGACGGCAACCAGCGCGCCGACGATCACCAGTGCCACCGCAGCCTGCTCGTTCAGGCTGGATGGCTCGGTGATCTCGATTTCGATCGGATTTGAATGCTTGGCGTCGGACATCGTTGCTCCCTTATCTTGCGAAAGACCGCACGGAGCTGCGATGGGGACGATTCGGTCGGAGAGACTCTCAAGAAGGCCCGACGATCGGCCGATCCATCGCATGGCGCGGGACAGGTCATCCGACATCACGAGGTTTTGCCGACAGCGTCGACTTCCTCGCCAGAGGGGCCCGGATTCTTGTTCGTTTCACACATAAAGATGGGGCTGTCGGAATCAAGACGACGCGACTGCGACCAGCCGCCGCATCGGGTTCCGTGTTTCCACATTGGCTAAGCAGTTCTGCGCGCTCCGCACCTGCGATCATGTCTTTTACTGTCATCGCCCGCGCAGGCGGGCGATCCAGTACTCCGAGACGTCCGTAGTTTGTCGAGAAGCCGCAGCGTACTGGATTCCCCGCCTGCGCGGGCGATGACAGCGGAGTGCGGAGCACTCAGCCTACCCCACCTGCTCGACAAGATGCGCCCGCGAGGGCGACGGCTCGAACCTGTCGCCGAAATATTGCGTCTCGTGCGCCACGAGGTCGTCGCGGAATTCCATGATACTCACGACGTAAGACGGCACCCCGTCATAGGTCAGCACGAATTCGCTCACCCAGAGATCGTTACTGCCGACGATCCGCCGAACCGTGAAGCGCTTCTTGTTCGGCTGCACGAACCGGCTCTCTTGAATCTTCCTGCGACCGCGGATGCGCTCGCCGGACTGCGGATAGTCGAGCACCGCGTCCTCGCGATAGATGTCGTGCTCGGCCTCGAAATCGTTCGCATCCGAAGCATCCCAATGGCGCTGGAGCGCGGCCAGCTTGCCCTGATCATCCATCGTGATCTCCCGTTGTACCGACTGCGTTTACGTTACGCATTTCAAATTGGCCTCAGCGCCGCCGGTGGCAAGGCTTGCTCGCAACGTCTAACAACGACTAACGAGCCAAAAACCCCATCCGATGCAATGATGACGGCAGAACCGCGCAGCCAGATCGGGAACACGCAATGGCACGTCTGCTTTCGGTCAATGTCGGCCTGCCGCGCGACGTCGCTTGGCAGGGTCGGACCGTCCACACCGGCATCTGGAAGGCACAGGTCACAGGCCCGCGCAGGGTGCGCCGGCTCAACATCGATGGCGACGGCCAGGGCGATACGGCCGGTCATGGCGGCGAACATCGTGCCGTATTCGTCTATCAGGATGAATCCTACCGGTACTGGCAGGAGCATCTGGGTCGATCGAACCTCGTTCATGGCCAGTTCGGCGAGAACTTTACGGTCGAGGGCCTCGCCGACACCAACGTGTGCATCGGAGACCGCTACAGGATCGGCTCCGCGGTGTTCGAAGTGACGCAGCCGCGCGTCACCTGCTACCGTCTCGGCATTCGCATGGACGAGCCGGACATGGCCGCGCTGCTCGTCAGGCACGGGCGGCCCGGATTCTATTTCCGTGTGATCGAGGAAGGCGACGTCGAAGCCGGTGACGAGATCACACAGATCGCTGTGGGACCCGAGCGCATGAGCGTGTTCGAGATCAATGCGCTGCTTTACCTGCCGCCTCATCCGCGCGAACGCCTGGAGCGCGCGCTGCGGATTCCCGCGCTGAGCCGCGGCTGGCGCCGTTCTTTCGAGGCGCTGCTCGAGCAGCAGAAGGACAACAAGACCGCGGGAAACGCCGGGCTTGGGCCGGCGGCGAGCCCAGCTCCGGCCTGGCGCGGATTCCGCTCCTTTCGCGTGGCGCGAAAGATCGCCGAAAGCGGCAACGTGACGTCGCTGATCCTCGAACCCGCCGACGGACATCCCGTGGCGGCCGCCCTGCCCGGTCAATTCGTCGTCATCAAGCTCGAGCCCTCCGGTGCGCAGGCGATGACACGCAGCTATTCGCTGTCGGGCGGCGCCGATGCCGCGTCCTATCGCGTCAGCATCAAGCGCGAAGTTCACGGCGCCGCCAGCCGTTACATTGCCGACGAGCTGCTGGCCGGCGCTGCCGTGCAACTAGGTGCGCCACGCGGCAGTTTCACGCTCCGGCAAGATGCACGCCCCGTCATCCTGTTGAGCGCCGGCATCGGCGTCACCCCTTTGCTCGCAATGCTTCACGCGCTCGCCGCCGAAGCGACGACGCGGGACGTGTGGTGGCTGCACGGCGCTCGCAATGGCCGCGAACATGCGTTCGCCGCCGAGGCGCGCGAATTGCTAGGTGGGCTCTCTCGTCACCATAGCCACGTCTGCTACAGCGCGCCTGACCCGGACGATCGTCTCAATGTGGCGTTCGACACAGCCGGACATCTCGACGCACGCCTGCTCCAGACCCTGAGCGTGCCGCGTGACGGCGATTTCTATCTGTGCGGACCGGCAGGTTTCATGAACGATCTGAAAGCTGGCCTCACCACGTTGGGCGTCGCACCGGATCGCATCCACACCGAATTGTTCGGCGCCGGACCGTCCTTGACGCCCGGCATAGCGTCCTCCCCGCAGAAGCGGGCGCACCCGCCGATCGGTGCCCCCGGCCCCGGCCCGATGGTTTCGTTCGCCCGGAGTGGCCTCAATGTCCGCTGGGGACCATCCTATGCCAGCCTGCTGGAATTGGCCGAGGCGTGCGACGTCCCCGTGCGCTGGTCGTGCCGGACCGGCGTCTGCCACAATTGCGAGAGCGGGTTGATCGCGGGGACGGTTGACTATGCGCCGGATCCGCTCGATCCGCCGGCGGACGGCAATGTCCTGATCTGCTGCTCACGACCCCGAAACGACGTCGTGGTTGATCTGTAAAAGTGGGAGAGCGCAATGCGACCTGACATGATGCCGGGAGTAACCTTCCCGGATTACGAACTCAGCGACCACACCGGCAAGCACCGGAAGCTCTCCGAACTGCAGGCGGGCGATCCAATGGTGCTCGTGCTCGGCCGCGGCGGATTTTGTCCCAAGGATCGTCGCCAGGCCGAAGGCTTGCTGCAACTCCATCGCGAGATGGAGGTGGGCTATTGCCGGATGGTCACGATCACGACCGACAACATCACCCAGACCAGCGAATATCGCAGCGGCGTCGGAGCGCACTGGCCCTTTCTCTCGGATTCGCGGCGCCTCGTTCAGAAGGATCTCGACATCGCCGAATACACCGACCCCGTCCACAATCCGATGATTCCGCACGTGATCGTGCTCGAGCCCGGCCTCGTCATTCACAAGATCTACAACGGCTACTGGTTCTTCGGCCGTCCAACCGTCGAAGAGCTCCGCCAGGACCTCAGGGCAGTCGGCATGAAGTGCCGGCCGGATTGGGACATCGCGGCGCCCGGCCTCAGGGCACTGTGGGACCAGGGCCGCAGGGAGCATTTTCATCCCTACGGCAAGGCTTACGTCGAAACTCTCGGCGAACGGGATTAGAACCACATTCCGACATCGTCCGCTCGGGCGAATGCCGGTTCGGAATGTGGATGATCCAGATGAAGACCAATCCCGCGCCCCGTGCCGACCGCATGGGCGCGCGCCAGATCTACGAAGTCCTGCGGGATCAGATCATGGCACGGGTGTACGGGATCGACGGGGTGCTGCCGTCCTCCCGCGCGCTGGCCGGTGAGATGGGCGTGGCGCGCTCGACCGTCACGATCGCCTACGAACAGCTCGCCGCCGAAGGCTTCATCGAAACACGCCATGGCGCGCGACCGCGCGTGGCTCGCGCCGTCGTCGAGCGAGGACGCACGCGCGTAGTGTCGCGGCCGTCGGCGCGGAAGGTGCGGCTGTCGGCCTTCGGGAACCGGTTGCTTCAAGACCCGCCGCGCTGGTCCGAGCCGCCGCGCGGGCTGGTCGCGAACTTCCGCTATGGCGAGCTCGCGCCGTCGGATTTCCCGGTACTGGCATGGAAAAAGGCCGTGACCGCTGCGATGGCGCGCAAGCCCGAGCGGCTGGCCTATGACGATCCCTGCGGGGCGCTGCGGCTGCGGACCGCGCTTCAAGGCTATCTCTGGCGGTCGCGTAGCGTCCGCTGCGAGGTCGATCAGATCGTCGTCGTCAACGGCTCGCAGCAGGGCCTCGACATCTGCGCGCGCCTGCTGCTCGATGCCGGCGACCGCTTCGTGATGGAGGATCCCGGCTACCAGATGGCGCGGCATACTTTCGCAGCGACGGGCGCCGAGACGATCCCGATTCCCGTCGACGTGGATGGACTGGAGACAGCGCGGCTCGATGGCGTCGAAGCCCGCCTCGCCTATGTCACGCCGTCGCACCAATATCCGCTCGGCGGCGTCATGCCGATCGGCCGCCGGCACCAATTGCTCGCCTGGGCCAGGGCAAACGACGCCTACGTGATCGAGGACGATTACGACAGCGAGTATCGCTACGATACCAAGCCAATCCCGCCGCTGCACGCGCTGGAAGGCGGCGGCAATGTGATCTATCTCGGCACCGTCTCCAAGACGCTCTCGCCGACCTTGCGGATCGGCTTTCTGGTGGTGCCCTCCGCCCTGCGATCCCTGATCGCCGCCGCCAAGCAGATCATGGACCGGCACACGCCGCTGATCGAACAGGACGCTCTCGCGTCGATGCTGGAAAGCGGCGCCTATGACGGCCACATCAGGCGCGTGCGCCGGCGCAACGCCGAACGCCAGCGGGCGCTGCTCGACGCGCTTCGCCGCAGGTTCGGGGACCGCGTCCGGATCGAGGGCACGGCCGCCGGCCTGCACATCGTGGCGTGGTTCGACGACCTGCCGCAGAAGCGAGAGGACGCGTTGATCAAGGCGGCCCGTGCAAAGGGCGTCGGCATCTATTCCGTCTCTGCGCTGTTCGTCGGACCTCGCCGACCGCGGAAGACGGTCGGCCTCGTCATGGGCTATTCGGCATTGGAGGTGGCACAGATCGAGCGCGGCTGCAGGCTTCTCGCACAAGCCGTCGCCGAACTGGACTGATCAAATAGACGATAACTGGCAGTTTCTTACAGGCCAGATTCCGGCTATCTCCAGAGCAACACCGGAGATAGACATGTACATCCCTCCCGCCTTCAAGGACGACATCGAGAGCATCCGAGCGACCATTCGCGGCGCCCGCCTCGCCAGCCTGGTCACGGCCACCAGCGAAGGCCCCGTCGCCACGCCGCTGCCGCTGCTTCTCGACGAGAGCGAAGGCGAACATGGCGTGCTGTACGGACATGTGGCGAAAGCCAACCCGCAATGGAAACTGCCGCCGATCGGAGATGCGCTGGCGATCTTCAGCGGTCCCGACGCCTATGTGACGCCGTCCTGGTACGCGACCAAGCAGGAAACCGAAAAGGTCGTGCCGACCTGGAACTACGTCGCGGTGCATGCCTACGGCCCGGTCGAATTCTTCCAGGAGCCCGAGCGCCTGCTCGACGCCGTGACGCGGCTCACGAATAGGCATGAAGGATCGCGTGCAAAGCCGTGGGCCGTTACCGATGCCCCCGAAGATTTCATCGCAACTCAGCTGCGCGGAATCGTCGGCGTGCGCATTCCCGTCGTGCGGTTCGAAGGCAAGCGCAAGATGAGCCAGAACCGTCCCGAGGCTGACCGTGTCGGCGTCGCGCAAGGTCTCGCAGCGAGCGAGAACGCTGGTGATCGCGAGGTTGCGCCATTGATTCCGGTTCCGGTTTAGTGGCCACTTGGTTCCCGACACTCGCTGTCGGGAACCATCGTCCTGTCAGGTTCGTTGATACATTTCAGCAAGCATCTCCTGACGGGATTCCTATGTGCCGCTGGATCGCATACCGGGGCGAGACCACGTCCTTCGAGCCCTATGTCACCGAGCCCGAGCATTCGCTCATCGCGCAAAGCATCCGCTCGCTCCAGTCGACGGCGGGCTCGAATGGCGACGGCTTTGGTCTCGGCTGGTACGGTGAGCATCCGGAGCCTGGTCTTTATCGTGAAACACGCCCCGCTTGGTCGGACGAAAATCTCCGCTACCTCTGCCGCCATTTGCGCTCGCATCTGTTCTTCGCCCATGTGCGCGCCGCCACCGGCACGGCAGTGACGCGGCAGAACTGCCATCCCTTTGCCTGCGGCCAGTGGATGTTCATGCACAATGGTTTCGTCGGCAGCTGGAATCGCCTACGGCGCAAGGTCGAGGCGCTGATCCCCGATGCCTACTACCCCTCGCGGACAGGCACGACCGATTCGGAAGCCGTGTTTCTCGCCATGATGGGCGCGGGTCTCGACGCCGATCCGCTCGGCGCAACGCATCGCGTGCTGCGAGCCCTCGTCGGCCTCGTCAACGAAGGCGAGCTTCGTGAGCGGCTACGCTTCACCAGCGCCCTCGCCAACGGCCGTGATCTCTATGCCTTCCGGGTTGCGGTCAACGATGCCGCCAACACGCTCTATTTCCGCGAGGCTGGCGGCCAAGTCATCGTCGTCTCCGAGCCGTTCGACAAGGAAACAGACTGGACGGAAGTGCCCGCGAATCACGCGCTGGTCGCACGTGCGTCCGAGAGCGCGAAAATTGTTCCGTTCGATCTTGCCATTTCCAGTGAGGTCGACGCGGAACCCGCTCCTGCCAGAAGGATTATCGCCCGCGGGTAAATACCTTGGCCGGGTGGCACGATGACATTGGCGTCAGACGTCTTGAAACTGCTGCGGCTTGATTCCTCCGAGGACAGGCAGCACCTCGTCATTCGCTCGGCCGGCGGACGCGGCAAGGCTGCGGAATATTCGTTCGGTATCGAGGAGGAATACTTCCTCGCCGATCGCCGCAGCCTGGAGGTCGCGATCCAGACCCCCAATGAGCTATTCGAATCTGCGAATTGGTCGACAGGCGGCCAGGCGATGCGGGAGATGTTACAGTCGCAGCTCGAGGTCGCCACCAACGTGCATGTCGACGTCGCCGACGCGCGCGAAGAGCTTCGCTTCCTGCGTCGCGAAGTCGCAAACGTCGCGGCACAATACGGCTTCGTGATCATGGCCTGCGGCACGCACCCGACCGCGGTCTGGCGCATGTCGCAGCCGAGCCCGAAGCCACGCTACGAGGAGATGATTGAGGATCTGCGCAGCATCGGCCACCGCAACCTGATGTGCGGCATGCACGTGCACGTCCAGTTGCCCGATCCCGAAAAGCGCATGGCGGTGATGCGAGCGATGCTGCCGCATCTGCCCTTGTTCATCGCCCTGTCGGCCTCCTCCCCGTTCTGGAATTCACACAAGACCGGACTGAAGGGCTATCGGCTCGCCGCCTATTCCGAGCTGCCGCGCACTGGCCTGCCCGAATTATTCGAGAGCCGGCAGGATTACGACGAATATGTCGGCGCGTTGCAGCGCTCGGGCGTGATCCCCGATGAAAGTCACATCTGGTGGGCCATGCGCCCCTCGATGAAGCACCCGACCCTCGAGCTGCGTGCGCCCGATACCTGCACCTTCGTCGACGACGCCGTTGCCATTGCCTCGCTCTATCGCTGCCTGACCCGCTATCTCTACCTGCGACCTCATCTCTCGAAAGAGGTCACCGCGGTCGAACGCGCAATTGCGGTGGAAAACAAATGGCGCGCCCAGCGCTACGGCACCGATTGCATCTTTGCCTCCAAGGACGGGCCGGTCGAGATCTCCGAGCTGCTCTCCCGTGTGATCGAGCACATCGCCGAAGACGCCGCCGCGCTGAACTGCATGGCCGAGGTCGAACACTGTCGCACCATCGTCGAACGCGGCAGCTCGGCCGAATTCCAGCTTCGCGCCTTCCGCGACAATGCGGAAGATATCGCCGCCGTGTCGCGCTGGATCGCAGACGCGACGATCTCGGGCACGAGCACCCCCGCCGCAGGCGTTCCCGCGCCTTCATAGCGCCCGCGCAAGCTTCGCGAGCAACAATGTCGGTCCTGAATGCGTAAGGTCGCGGAGAGAACGATGAATCACGTCAAATGTTGCGCTGGCTGTGGCCATGGCCTCATTCCGATGCTCTCGGCCAAAGGGCGCGCGGAGCTCAGCTGCCTCTGGTGCGAGCTCATCGAGGCGCGTGCAGTGGACATGGCGAAGTGGGCTGACAGCCCGTACGGCAAGCCCGAGCGGACCGTCCGTCGAGCTTTCGAATGAACGGCTTCAGACACCCGGCCGCCGACTTCTCCTGATCGGCGCAGCTGCGCATCCGCGCCAGAATGCCGCCAAATTAGACAAGACACGTCTCGTCACCAGGATTGCAGACTGGGCGAACATGGCCATGCAGGCTGGTCAAGCGTGTCATCTAACCTCAAGTGCAACCTCGATTTTTCATCGCGTGGCGGCGAGTCGCAAAGCCTTGCGTGCCGCGCACCGCCTCGACTGGCCTAAAATTCGCAAGGCAGCATCAGGCCTGATCCCCTGCTCTCAGCAAGATGCGTGCGCCGAGACAGGGTGAGCGGGCCAGATCGGAGAATGCCATGAACGTGCATGCCACCGGCGATCTCAAATTCACCGGCCTCACCCGCCCGGACGGCGCGCCCCTTCGCCTCAACGATCAGGAGTTCGTGGCGATCGATCGCGACCGGAATGCGAAGTTCGAGGCAACGTACCGGCCGCAGGCCCTCTACAATCGCGCCAACGAGGGTTTCCACGCCAACAACGAAACCTTCCTGCTGCACGAGGTCGCGACCAATCTGCCGATCTATCTGCCCGACACCGGCCCTACCGACTTCCATCTTCATCTGCCGCCGGGCGGCTTTCAGCTCGTGCTGGTCACGTCGGGCGCGTTCACGTTCGACTATGACGGGCGCTTCTATAATGTCGGCCCCGGCGCGGTGATGCTGCAAAGCGCGATCGTGCACCGACAGCTGTTCTACACCTGGTCGGGACTGTCGACCGAAGAGAATCTGAAGACGCCGCAGACGGTGGTGCCGGATCCAATCTCGATGGGCTATTCGGGCAAATTCCTCGAAGCCTTCATCACTGACCCGACGACGTTTCCAAACCCGACCATCGTCGGTCCGGACCAGATCAACGAAGCCGAGACGCCGCGGGTGGCATGGAGCCACTCTCTGCATGATCGCCCGGTCGATGCAGGCTTCTGGCTCCAGGACCCCTTGGCGCTGGATGCGCTGTTCAAGCCGCTCACCGACAGCCCGATCAAATCGGCCATGCCGGTTTACGTGCGCGATATCGGGATCGAGGCTCCGAGCGGTCACCTCGTCGCCGGCCACATCATCGCAACCGATCCGCGCGGCCAATCGCTCTTGTCCAAGAGCACGTCGTCAGCGGCGGACACCACATGTTTCGCCAAGGGCGAGGTCGTGATCTACCGCGTGATCCGCGGCACGGCCGAATTCAGGAACAAGACTGGCGAGACCTTTGAGCTCGCGGCCGGCGATGTGGTGACGGCGGGCAAGAACGCCACAAGCCTCGTCGGTGTTGGTGAGAACACGCAGGTCCTTCGGCTCGGCCTTCTCAAGGGCATGAACGACCTCCGCAGCTGGACGCCGACGCAACGCGACGAGATCGACGGCCTCGCCGGTCAGATCATCACGCAGAAGGACATCCGTCCGCTGCGCACCGAGGGCAAGCCGGTCGGATACCTGTACGGCTGAGCGGAGTTACTCCGCCGCTTGGCGGACGTGGCGGGCGGTCGGGGTGCGCATGGTGACGAGCTCTTCGGACGCGGTCGGATGCAGCGCGATCGTCGCGTCGAAATCGGCCTTGGTCGCCTTCATCTTCACCGCAATCGCGACTGCCTGCGTGATCTCGGCTGCGGCATCGCCGACGATGTGACAGCCGAGCACACGGTCGGTTGAACCATCGACGACGAGCTTCATCAGCACGCGGGTATCGCGGCCCGACATCGTCGCCTTGATGGGCCGGAACGTGGTCTTGTAAATGTCGATATGGCTGAATTGCGCGCGGGCTTCCGTCTCGGTCAGGCCGACGGTGCCGACCTCCGGCTGCGAGAACACGGCGGTCGGGATGTTGGCGTGATCGACCTGCACCTCGCGCTTGCCGAACACGCTGTCGGCGAACGCATGGCCCTCGCGGATCGCGACCGGCGTCAGGTTGAAGCGATGGGTGACGTCGCCGATCGCGTAGATGCTGTCGACCGAGCTCTTGGAGAAATGGTCGACCGCGATGCCGCCGTTCCGCGGGTTGATGGCGACGCCGGCCTTCTCCAGGCCGAGATTGGCGACCGCGGGATGGCGGCCGATCGCGAACATCACCTGGTCGGAGGCAAGGCTCGATCCGTTCGACAGATGCGTGGTGAATTCCTCGCCGTGCCGATCGACCTTCGTCACCGTGCAGCCGGTCAGGATGGTGATGCCCTGCTTCTCCATCTCGGCGCGGACATGGGCGCGAACATCCTCGTCGAAGCCGCGAAGAATGTTGTCGCCGCGATAGATGACTGTGACGTCGGAGCCGAAGCCGGCGAAGATGCCGGCGAACTCCAGCGCGATGTAGCCGCCGCCCTGGATCACGATCCGCTTCGGCAGCTTGGCCAGGTGAAACGCCTCGTTGGAGGAGATCACGTGCTCGATGCCGGGAATCGGAGCGCCGTGATTGGGCGCGCCGCCGGTGGCGATCAAAATGTATTTTGCAGTGATCTTCCGGTCGTTCTCGAGCAGGCGGACGGTGTGCTTGTCCTCGATCACCGCGCGGCTCTTGACGATTTGCGCGCCCGACTTCTCGACATTGGCGGTGTAAGCCGCCTCCAGACGCGCGATCTCCTTGTCCTTGTTGGCGATCAGCGTCGGCCAGTCGAAGGTCGCAGACGGAACGGTCCAGCCAAAGCCGGCGGCGTCCTCGATCTCATGGCGGAAATGCGAGCCGATGACGAACAGCTTCTTCGGCACACAGCCGCGGATCACGCAGGTCCCGCCCATGCGGTACTCTTCCGCGATCATGACGCGGGCGCCGTAGCCGGCCGCGATGCGGGCGGCGCGCACGCCGCCCGAACCGCCACCGATGACAAAGAGGTCGACGTCGAATTCAGCCATTGTCCACTCCGACCTCTTTCAGAACATGATCCGGATTCCGATCAGATAGGGACTGTCAGATCTCCTTGCCACGCTTGCGCATCTCGGCGCGGAAGGCACCCATCACGGTCTCGGAGAAGTTCTGAGCCCAGGAGTTCATGAAGGCCATGCTCAGCCCGATCGCGCGCGGCTCGGCTTCGATCAGCTTCTTGCCCAGCGGCGACTTGTAGAAGGTGACGAGATCCTTCAGCTCCTGCTCGGTGAACTCGCTGGCATAGACCTGCGCCATGCCTTCTCCGATCTCCTTTTCGCGGCCTGCCAGCTGCTGGTTGACGACCCCGGCGACCTCGGTGAGATCCTTCTGATAGTTGAGGTTCTGCTGGATCAGCGCGATCCTGGTCTTATCGACCAGGCCGGGCACGGCGTTGGCATACATCGCACTGGCGTTCTTGATCGCGAGGATCTCCTTGGCGGCCGCGATGGCCGTCGGCGACGATTTCGGCGGAGCCGCCTGCTGGGCCCCGGCCGGGGCGACCGAGAGGGCCAGTCCCACAGCGAGGGTCGCGACCGGCAACAATTTCAAAACGCTCTTCATTCCTAGTCTCCTTTCGGCTTTCGCCGTTCAATCACGCGAATTCCCTCGCCACCCGCCAAGACAGCCGAGCTGGCCAAGCCGATGAACAAACCATGCTCGACGACGCCGGGGATCGCGCTCAACGCCGTGGCGAGGCGGGCGGGATCCTCAATCTTTTCGAGCTGGGCATCGAGGATCCAGTGGCCGCCATCGGTGACGAAAACGTGGCCGTCCTTGCCGTTGCGGACCGCCATCTGCCCGGAAACGCCGCATTCCGCAAACGCCTTCTCGATCGCGCGTCGCGTTGCGCCGAGCCCGAACGGGATGACCTCGACCGGCAGCGGAAAGCGGCCGAGTGTCGGGACCCATTTGGTGTCGTCGGCAATCACGATCATGCGATCCGAGGCGGCCGCGACGATCTTCTCGCGCAACAGCGCACCGCCGCCGCCCTTGATCAGATTGAGTTCGGGATCGATCTCGTCGGCGCCGTCGACGGTGATGTCGAGATGATCGATCTCATCCAGCGTGGTCAGCGGCACGCCGCAGCGGATTGCATCGAGACGCGTCGCCTCGGAGGTCGGCACGCCGATCACTTTCAGTCCGGCGCGGACCCGCGCGCCGAGCAGCTCGACGAAATGTTTTGCAGTCGAGCCGGTCCCAAGCCCGAGCTGCATGCCGTCTCGGACGTCCTCGAGGGCGCGCGCCGCTGCCTGCCGCTTCAACTGGTCCATGTTCACGTTGCGCCGTCCCTGAATTACGAGTGTGCTGCCTCATAGGCTCGCGGCGGCCTGTGTAGCCTCGTTTTCCCTCGGAGAACAGGGTCTGGGGAACCGGCCTCCGGACCCACCTTATAAGGTGATCTTATGGCTTCGGCCCTTGCGCGGGCGGGGCCGGGCCGGTAGCGCTGGACCATGACCCCCTCCCACACCATCGTCTTCGATCTCGACGGCACGCTTGTGGATACGGCGCCCGACCTGATCACCGCGCTCAATTACGTGCTCGACCGCGAAGGGCTGCCGCCCGTGCCGATGGCCTCGGCCCGCAACATGATCGGCGCCGGCGCCCGCAAGCTGATCGAGCGGGGGCTGGAGGCCGAGGGCCGCAGCGTCACGGTTGCCGACATGGACCGGATGACGGCCGATTTCATCGCCTATTACGCCGACAATATCGCCGTCGAATCCAGGCCGTTCGAGGGGCTGGAGGCCGCGCTCGACCAATTTGCGGTCCAAGGCCATCGTCTCGCGGTCTGCACCAACAAGCTGGAATGGTTGTCGAAGCGCCTGCTGGATCAGCTCGACCTGAGCCGGCGCTTCGCCGCGATCTGCGGCGCTGACACTTTTGGCGTCCAGAAGCCCGATCCGACCATTTTCCGGGAAACGGTGGCGCGGGCCGGCGGCGAGGTCAAAGCGAGCATCATGGTCGGCGATGCCGGACCCGATGTCGGCGTGGCCCGGCGCGCCGGAGTTCCCGTGATCGGGGTCAGCTTCGGCTATACGGACGTGCCGATCGCCGAGCTGAAGCCGGACCGGCTGATCCATCACATGCGCGACCTGCCGGCCGCCGCCAGCAGCCTGATGACTGCGCAGGAAACTCTCAAGTAGCTGAAATAGTTTGATTATTCCGCAGAATCCCGCATTAACCATCTACTAACTATGCGCGGCCCGCCGGTTGCTCGCTGGAAGCGACGCTCCTAAGTTCGCGTGGAGTGTGGCGGTTCGTCGCAGCAAAAGTGGATGGTCCATGCGTCGTGTCATCTCGTTTGCGTTAGCTGGAGTAAGCGTCATCGGGGCGACAAGTCTTGCCGGCTGCTCCTCAATGTCTTCGACTTCCTGGGACATGTTCAAGTCGGCCCCGCCGATCGACCAGGTCCGGCTCGAATCCAATCCCCCGGGCGCTGACGCCACGACCTCGCTCGGACAGGGCTGCAAGACCCCCTGCTCCGTGTCGGTTCCCGCCCCCGACGCCCCCTTCACGGTCGCTTTCGCGCTGCCGAAATACCAGCCAGTAAGCGTGCCGGTGAACGTCATCAGGAATCCCGGTGACTTCACGACCCCCGCCTCGATCACCACCGACCCCAACCCGGTTTTCGCGGAGCTCCAGCCGGCCGTTCCGCCAAGACCGGTCCGCAAGCCGCACCGCCCGAAGAAACCGAAACCGGCGGCGGCCGCGGTCGCCCCGGCTGCTGCCGCACCGGCTGCGGGCTCGCCTTTCCCCGATCCGAACGCGGGCAAGCGCTGACCTCCGTCATCCCCCATTTGTCTCTGACGCATTCGATGCTTAGATTGCTTCCAGGACACCGCTGAAGCAAAACTGCTCGCGTTGCCGCAAGTGACAAGGCATTTGGTATGAACGGACTTTCCGCGAGCCCCCTGTCGAGCACGATGACCGATCCGTTCGGACGGACCATCTCGTATTTGCGCGTCTCCGTCACCGACCGCTGCGACCTGCGCTGCTTCTACTGCATGTCGGAAGACATGACGTTCCTGCCCAAGGCGGACCTGCTGACGCTGGAGGAACTCGATCGGCTCTGCTCGGCCTTCATTGCCAAGGGTGTGAAGAAGCTGCGGCTCACCGGCGGCGAACCGCTGGTCCGCCGTAACGTGATGACGCTGGTGCGCTCGCTGTCGCGGCATCTCAAGAGCGGCGCGCTGAGCGAGCTGACGCTGACCACCAACGGCACCCAGCTTGCGAAACATGCCAGCGAGCTCGCCGATTGCGGCGTCCGCCGCATCAACGTCTCGCTCGACACGCTCGACCCGCAAAAGTTTCGCGAGATCACCCGCTGGGGCGAGATCGACAAGGTGCTGGAAGGCGTTGAGGCGGCACGCGCCGCGGGCCTCGCGGTCAAGATCAACGCCGTGGCGCTGAAGAACCTCAACGAGGATGAACTTCCCGACCTGATGCGCTGGGCCCACGGCAAGGGCATGGGGCTGACGCTGATCGAGGTCATGCCGATGGGCGAGATCGGATCGGGACGAATCGACCAATATCTGCCGCTGTCGCTGGTGCGCGCGCGCCTTGCCCAGCAGTTCACGCTGACCGATCTGGCCGAGAGCACCGGGGGGCCGGCGCGCTATGTCAGCGTCGCCGAGACCGGCGGCAAGCTCGGCTTCATCACCCCGATGACCCATAATTTCTGCGAATCCTGCAATCGCGTGCGCGTCACTTGCACGGGAACGTTGCACACCTGCCTCGGCCACGAGGATGCCTCCGATTTGCGCAAACCTCTGCGTGCATCGGACGACGATTCGCTGCTTGCGGATGCGATCGACCGCGCCATTGGGCTGAAGCCCAAGGGCCACGATTTCATTATCGACCGCCGCCACGACCGCCCCAGCGTCTCCAGGCACATGAGCGTCACCGGCGGCTAACATCGGCTGGCCGGCCGCGGCTTATTCCCCTTAACTATCAACAAACTTCCGATTGACTGGCGGCACGCTCGCTGGTTTGGTGCGGCAGCCTCATGCCTGCGCGGCGAGACAAGCCAACGCGCCCACTCGGCGCAGCCAAGACGGCCGGGGCAAATCGGGGAGGACCAATCTTGCAAGCGCTCCTGAAGCTGAGCAATGGAATTGACGCGTTCACACGTTGGACGGGCAAACGTCTGGCTTGGCTGATCCTGCTCGCCGTCGTCATCTCGGCGCTGAATGCGATCATCCGAAAGACATTGGACACGTCCTCCAACTCGTGGCTCGAGCTGCAATGGGTGCTTTTCAGCATCGTGTTCCTGCTGTGCGCGTCCTGGACGCTGCTCGACAACGAGCACATCCGGATCGACATCTTCAATAGCATGATGCCGAAACGGGCTCGCAACATCATCGACATCATCGGGCACATCTTCTTCCTGATCCCGCTGACCGTTGTCATGATCGTGACCGGAATACCGTTCTTCCTGCGCTCGCTCCAGATCAACGAGCAATCCGGCAATGCGGGCGGCCTGCCACAATGGCCGGCAAAAGCGCTGATCATGATCGGCTTCGCCCTCCTGCTCGTTCAAGGCATATCCGAGCTGATCAAGCGAATCGCGATCATGCGCGGCATGATCCCGGACCCACACGAGTCGCAGGTGTCCGCACTGGAGGCCGAGGTCGAGCACCTCGTCGAAGCGATCGAAAAGAAGTAGCCGTTGGCGACGGTTTAGGGGGAAGTCATGACCGCGTTTATTATCGCCAATCTGGCGCCCATCATGTTCGCGACGCTCGTGATCGTGCTGCTGCTCGGCTACCCGGCAGCATTTTCGCTCGGCGCCGTCGGCCTGTTCTTCGCCATCATCGGCGTTCAGCTCGGCCAATTCCACCCGGACTTTCTCCAGGCCCTGCCGGAGCGCGTCTACGGCGTGATGAACAACGACACGCTGCTCGCCATTCCCTTCTTCACCTTCATGGGATTGGTGCTCGAGCGCTCCGGCATGGCGGAGGATCTGCTCGACACCATCGGCCAGTTGTTCGGCACCATCCGCGGCGGCCTCGCCTACGCGGTGGTGTTCGTCGGCGCGCTGCTTGCGGCGACCACCGGCGTCGTGGCGGCCTCGGTGATCTCGATGGGCCTGATCTCGCTGCCGATCATGCTGCGCTACGGCTACGACCGCCGCGTGGCGACCGGCATCATCGCGGCCTCCGGCACGCTGGCGCAGATCATTCCGCCCTCACTCGTCCTGATCGTGATGGCCGACCAGCTCGGCAAGTCGGTCGGCGACATGTACGAGGGCGCATTCATTCCGGGCCTGGTGCTCGCCGGCCTCTATGCAGGTTACGCGTTCCTCGTGACCATGATTTTCCCGAAGGCGGCGCCGGGTCTTCCCAAGGAGGCGATCGGATTCCGCGAGGAGAGCGGCGACCGCGGCCTCAAGTCGCTCGGCGTGCTGTTCCTGGCGAGCTGCGTCTTCGGCTGGTTCATGATGCGGAATTCGGAGACACACGGCGCCGACTTCGTCGTGCTCAGCATGTTCTTCGGCATTCTCTTCGCGTTCTTCGTCGCCATCGCGAACTGGGTCCTCGACAAGCTGACGGGCTACCGCTTCCTCTCGAAGATGGCGCAACAGACCACCTTCGTCATGGTGCCCCCGCTATTCCTGATCTTCCTGGTGCTGGGCACGATCTTCATCGGCGTCGCGACGCCCACCGAAGGCGGTGCGATGGGTGCAGCCGGCGCCCTCATTCTCGGAGCCGCGAAGCGGCGGCTGACCTGGGACCTGATCCGACAGGCCACCGAATCGACGGCGAAGCTGTCCGCGTTCGTCGTCTTCATCCTGGTCGGGGCACGCGTGTTCTCGCTCACCTTCTACGGCGTCAGCGGCCATGTCTGGGTCGAGCACCTGCTGACATCCCTGCCCGGCGGCCAGATCGGCTTCCTGATCTTCGTCAACGCCTTCGTCTTCGTGCTGGCGTTCTTCCTCGACTTCTTCGAGCTTGCCTTCATCGTGATCCCGCTGCTCGGGCCGGCTGCCGAGCATCTCGGCATCGACCTGATCTGGTTCGGCGTCATCCTGGGCGTCAACATGCAGACGTCGTTCATGCATCCGCCGTTCGGATTTGCGCTGTTCTATTTGCGCTCGGTCGCGCCGAAGGAACGTTATACCGATCGCGTCACCGGCAAACGCATGGAGCCGGTCACGACGGGACAGATCTATTGGGGTGCGGTGCCGTTCGTCGTCATCCAGATGATCATGGTGCTGCTCGTGATCATGTTCCCGTCGATGGTGATGCACTACAAGGGCGTGCAGTCCACCGTCGATCCCAACAGCATCAAGATCGATATTCCCCAGATCGATCTGCCGCCGCTCGACTTCGGCCAGCCGAAGCAATAGCGCCCGGCCCGCCTGCAAAAAAGAACCCGGAGCGAAAGCTCCGGGTTTTTTCGTTTGGGCCGATCGTGCGCTCTGCGATCAGCTCTGCGAGTTGCGCGCCATGAAGTTGTCATAGCCGACTTCGGCGACCTGGAACCACTGATATCCGTTGTTCGAGAACGCGGTCAGCGATTCGTAGACCTTCTTGAAGTCCGCGTTGGTAGCCGAGACTTCGGTGTGCAGCTCCTTTGCCGCCTTGAAGCAGGCTTGCATGACCTCGGGCGAGAACGGATGCAGCTTGGCGCCGGCCGCGAGCAGGCGCCGCAACGCCGGTGGATTGGCCTGGTCGTACTTCGCCATCATCCAGTTGTTGGCGTAGTGCCCCGCCTGCTCGAGGATGCTCTGATAGTGCTTCGGCAGAGCATTCCACTTGTCCTGGTTGACGAAGGCGAGCAGCATCGGCCCGCCTTCCCACCAGCCCGGGAAGTAATAATGCGGCGCGACTTTCACGAAGCCGAGCTTCTCGTCGTCATAGG
Organism: Bradyrhizobium sp. Kon56; assembly: GCF_055807635.1. Classification (NCBI taxonomy): domain Bacteria; kingdom Pseudomonadati; phylum Pseudomonadota; class Alphaproteobacteria; order Hyphomicrobiales; family Nitrobacteraceae; genus Bradyrhizobium; species Bradyrhizobium sp. Kon56. Next base: position 371,819 of record NZ_JBVVOU010000005.1, read on the forward strand.
GCCCGACCCATTCCGCTGCGTCGATGGTGCCCTTCTCCAGCGCCGGATAGATGTCGCCACCGGCGATCTGCTGCGGCACCGCGCCGAGTTTGGCCATCACTTTTCCGGCGAAGCCGCCGATGCGGAATTTCAACCCGCTGAAGTCCTGGGGCGTCTTGACCTCCTTGCGGAACCAGCCACCCATCTGACAGCCGGTGTTGCCAGCAAGCAGCGAGACGACGTTGTACTTCTTGTAGAACTCGTTGAGAATCTCCCTGCCGCCGCCCAGCATGTACCAGGCCTGGTTGATGCGCATGTTCGGTCCGAACGGCACGGCCGAGCCGAAGGTGAAGGTCGGGTCCTTGCCGAAATAATAATAAGACGCGGTGTGGCCGATTTCGCAGGTGCCGTTCTGCACGGCATCGAGCACCTGAAGGCCCGGCACGATCTCGCCGCCGGCAAATGTCTGAATCTGGAATTTGTTGTCGGTCGCTTCCGCGACCATCTTGGCCATCATCTCGGCGCCGCCATAGAGCGTGTCGAGCGATTTTGGCCAGCTCGTCGGCATGCGCCATTTGATCTCGGGCGTCGTCTGCGCGATCGCTGGAGCGGCGAGCGTGGCGACACCCGCCGCACCAAGCCCGGTGACCTTGATGAAATCTCGTCTTTTCATGATTTCCTACCCTGATGGATTGTGACGGTGGGCCTTCTTGCCGAGGCTTGGAGGCCAGCATGGAACATGTGTCGTCCGATTTCCATCCCTCACGATGTGAGGGACGAAAATGCCCAGCTCCCGCGCCATCCGGTCCTACGACTTTAGGCTTAGACGGCCCGCGGCCCTGGCCGTTCCCATCACGCCCGCCTCGGCCGGGCATGACGGGCGCGCCGGGCACGTGACAAGCGCCGGAAACACGGGCATACCGCGCCATTCCCCCAACCTAAGGCCGCCACGCATGTCGCGATCCTACCCTGCTCCATCGCTCGTTGGTTCGTTGATCGCGTCGCTCTGGCTGGGATGTGCGGCAATGCCGGCGCATGCTGAGCTGAGCGCGAATGTCATGGCCGACGTCCATGCGTTGGCGCAAAAGGAGCAGCAGCCGCTGCTCGACACGCTGCGCGATCTCGTCAGCATCGAATCCGGCAGCAAGGATGTCGAAGGCCTTAACCAGATCGCCGAGCGCGTTGCCGGCCAGCTCAAGCAGCTGGGCGGCACGGTGGAGATCCTCGAACCTACCGACGTCTATCGCCTCGACGACACACCCGAGAAGATCGGCCCGGCCGTACACGCCGTATTCAAGGGCACCGGCAGCAAGAAGATCATGCTGATCGCCCACATGGACACCGTGTACCTGAAGGGCATGCTGAAGGATCAACCGTTCCGCATCGACGGCGACAAGGCCTACGGCCTCGGCATTGCCGACGACAAGCAGGGCGTCGCGCTCATTCTTCATACCGTGGCGTTGCTGCAGAAGCTGAGCTTCCGGGACTACGGCACGCTCACGGTGCTCACCAATGGCGACGAGGAGATCTCCTCACCGGGCTGGCGCAGCACCATCACCAGGTTCGCTGCGGATCAGGATGTGGTGTTCTCCTTTGAAGGCGGCGGTACCGACGGCACGCTGCGGCTGGCCACCAGCGGCATCGGCTCGGCCTATCTCACGGTGCAGGGCAAGTCGTCACATGCAGGCTCACGGCCCGAGGGCGGCGTCAACGCGCTGTACGAGCTCTCCCACCAGCTCCTGCAGATGAAGGACCTGTCCAAACCAGAGCAGGGCCTGAAACTGAACTGGACGGTCTCCAAGGCCGGCACCAACCGCAACGTGATCCCCGCGGAGGCCACGGCCCAGGCCGACGCACGTGCACTTAAGGTCACCGATTTCGACGAGCTCGAGAAGACACTGCAGGAGAAGATCAAGAATCACCTGCTGCCCGAGTCCAAGGTCGAGCTGAAATTCGAGGTGCGCCGTCCGCCGCTGGAAGCCAACGACGCCTCACGTCGAGTCGCGGCCCACGGCAAGACGATCTATGGGGAGATCGGACTGCCCCTCAAGGTCGACGAGAAGGCGACCGGCGGCGGCACGGATGCGGCGTTTGCCGCACTCAAGACCAGCGGAGCCGTGGTGGAAGGCATGGGCCTGTCGGGGTTCGGCGCGCATTCCAACGATGCCGAATATGTGCAGCTCAACAGCATCGTGCCGCGGCTTTATCTGACCACACGCATGATCATGGATCTGTCCACCGGCAAGCTGAAATAGCCCGATCTTCCTTCTCTCCTCACGTCCGCCGAAGCCTTGGCAAAGGCGGATGTGGGAGAAAGTGGCGCGTCAGCGCAGCGCCGCGTTCAAATCAACGTCGCCTGACTTCTCTGCCAGCCTGAACCGCAGCGTGAACTGCGCGCCGCCGCCCGGAAGATTCTCCACCGCAACCGTCGCCGCGTGATCATCCGCCACGGCGCGCACGATCGACAGCCCGAGGCCGGCGCCGTCGCTGCGCTGGCGGTCGGCGCGCCAGAAGCGGTGGAAGATCAATTCGCGCTCGGCTTCCGCGATTCCCGGCCCGCAATCGCGCACGCGCACCGCGCCATCCTCGCTCACATCGACATCGACCGACGTGTCCATTGCCGTGAACTTGATGGCGTTTTCGGCGAGATTGAAGATCGCGCGCTGGAGCATCACCGAATTGCCGTGGATCAGCACCGGCGCCTCGGTGCCCCTCAGCGCGATATCCTTGTGCTGTGCGATCGCGAGCGGCGCGATCGAACCGACCACCTCGGCGCAGACCGCGCGCAAATCCGCGGTCTCGCCGGGATCGAGCACCAGCGTGTCGAGCTCGGCGATCTCCAGTAGCTGCGCGACGATGCGGCTCATGCCCTCGATGTCCGCATGCAGCGCATGCCGTGCGGCGCCATCGCCGAGCGTCTCGATCCGCGTGCGCAGGATCGCGAGCGGCGTGCGCAATTGATGCGCGGCGTCGGCGGTGAACTGCCGCTGCACCCGAAAGCCGTCCTCGAGGCGGTCGAGCGCCTGGTTGACGGCGGTGACGAGCGGCATGATCTCGCGCGGAATCTGCTCCGTCGGCAGGCGGATGTCCGTGCGCGCCGGGCCGATATTGCTCGCCTCCTCGGAGGCCTTCCATAGCGGCGCAACAGCGCGGCGAAAGATGATGATGTCGATGCCGAGCAGGACCAGCAGGATCGGAATGGTGATCCATCCGACCCGCCGGAAGAAGTTCGATACGATGTCGTCGATGATGACGTCGCGGTGCGCGAGGTCCTCCGCGACGCGAATGCGTATCACCTTGCCGTCGATGGTGCGGGTGACTCCGGCCCCGGAAATCGTTTCGGAGAGCGGCGGTGGCGCGGCCGCCGCAGTGCCGGTCTTGCGCCGCGACGAAAACAGCAGATTCCCCCCGGCATCGCGAATGTCGTACTGGTAGCGGCCATAGGCTTCTGAATAAAGGCCCTTGAGACTGTCCGGCAGGTTGAACGTCAGCAGCCCGTCGGGCTGGGCGACGATGCGCTCGGCCAACACCTCGGCCTGCGCGCGCATGGCATCGCGATGCAGCTGGTCGATCTCTGAATTGAGCAGCCAGAACAGCACCAGCGGCAGGAAGATCGCGACCACCGCGACCGCCACGATGTGCAGGAACACGATGCGCCAGATCAGCGATTTGAACGTCGGCGACCTCCCATGGATCCCGGCGCGGAATCCGGCGTGAGATCCGATCCGGGCCACGCTATTTCTCCTCGGCCATGAGATAGCCGACGCCACGGATGGTGTGGATCACGACCTTGGCGCCATGCTCGGCGAGCTGCTTGCGCAGCCGCGAGACGTAGACCTCGACCGCGTTAGAGGCGACCTCGCCATCGAGGCCGAAGATGTGGTCCTCGACGTTCTTCTTCGGTACCACCCGCCCCTGCCGGCGCAGCAGGATCTCGAGCACCGAGGTCTCGCGCGCGGAGATGATGCGCGGCTGGTCGTCGACGAAGATCTGGCGGCTCTCGGTGTCATAGACGAGGTTGGCGAGGCGCAGCGAGCGGCCAAGCAACTGGCCCGGACGGCGCAGGATCGCCTCCAGTCGCGCCACCAGCTCCTCCATCGCGAACGGTTTTGCGAGATAGTCGTCGGCGCCGCTGCGCAGGCCGCTGACACGATCTTGCAAGCCGCCGCGCGCGGTCAGCACCAGCACCGGCAACGGCTCCATCTGCCGGCGAAGCTCACGCAGCACCGACAGGCCATCGCCGTCGGGCAGTCCGAGGTCCAGGATCATCGCGGCATAGCTGACGCTGCTGACCGCCTCGCGCGCTTCAGCGACGCTGCCGACGATGTCGCTCTCATAACCGGCCGCCGACAGCCCGCCGGCAACGAGCCGCGACAGCTCGGCATTGTCCTCGACGATCAGAAGGCGCATCGCATTTTCCCGCGGGATGTTCCGGTGTCACCGCACGGCTTCCGCCGCATCTTCGCTGTCTTCCATCATCCGGGGCATCTCGGCCAGCGAAAAAGCACCCGGCGGGCCGGCCGCTCCCTTCCGTCAGGTTCCTGTAAGCCAGTCCGGGCACGAGCGGATGAGTCGCGGATGGCCCGGAAATTTACCTCCTTGGGCCCCGCCGCCGTCGGCCCTGCCGAGGAACGAACACCCCCGCGAACCGTTCAACTCAGCTGCAACATTTCTCATTTGATGGGGCGTCGTGCAGACCACCTAAGGTAATGCACATGCGCCTTGCACGACGAACACGTTCCAGCTCCCTTCTATCCGATTGCTTGGGCGCCATCACGCGACATCCAGGCGCCGCCGCGTTTGCTGCCGCAGGTACCCTCGTTGCGGCTACCGCAATCATAAACCGGCGGCTCGCGAACAAAGCGCAACGCGATAATCCTCCGCAGGGTCGGTTCATCGACGTCGAGGGGGTTCGCCTGCACTATTTGGAACGCGGCAGAGGCAAGCCGCTAGTCTTGTTTCACGGCAATGGCAGCATGGTCCAGGATTTCGTCTCGAGTGGATTGATCGATCTCGCAGCCGAGAGCTACAGGGTCATAGTGTTCGATCGTCCCGGTTTTGGGCATAGCTCGCGGCCAAGGCACGTCGTCTGGACTCCGGATGCCCAGGCGGACCTGTTCAAGAAGGCCCTCGATCAGTTGGGCGTCTCTCAAGCGATTGTCCTTGGCCATTCATGGGGAGCGTCGGTTGCGGTTGCGCTGGCGACAAGACATCCTTCGTTCGTGCAGGCTCTCGTATTGGCCTCGGGCTATTATTTCCCGACTCCCCGCGCGGACAGCGCGGCGTCGGTGCTGTCCGCCCTACCGGTGGTCGGGGACGTCATCAGCTCCACGATTTCGCCGCTAGCCGGTCGGATGATGTGGCCCGCGATGTTGCGCAAGCTGTTTGGCCCCCGGCCGGTCCCGAACAAGTTCGCCGGCTTTCCGAAAGAAATGGCGTTGCGCCCATCACAGATGCGGGCCACAGCGGCCGAAGCGACGATGTTGATCTCCGCCGCATTCTCAGGTTCGAAGACTTATGCAGAACTCAAGATGCCGACGATCATTATCGCGGGCCAGAACGATCGTCTGATCGATATCAAGCAGTCGGTCAGGCTGCATGGCGAGGTCAAGCAGAGCAAATTGCACCGGATCGACGGAGCGGGACACATGATTCATCATTCCGCAACCGCTGATGTGATGGCGGCCATCGACGAAGCTGCTGCCGAGGCCGTGTTGACCCATGGACGGGAAGGCCCAGGCGTTTCGCGAAGCAACGCGTAATCGCTCACGAACAACGCCGCTGATCGCCGTCGGCGAACCTCACGGCTCGTTTGCGGAGGATCGCTTCTGAGCCAACTCGGGCGCGGGACCACACTTCAACCCGCCCTCTCGGTCGAACGGAGACCTTTTCGACCGGGTATGGTATCTGTCGATCGCCCGTTGGCCGAGGTGCCGATTGGTCAGATAAAGCGGGAAAACGAAGCACAATGGTTCCTAGCCAGGTGACGATGCCCTTGTGGCACGAAAAGCACCTCCGGGCTGCCACTCGCGCCGCCGGTGTCGCTCTATGGTCCTGGAACGTTGATACCGACGCCATCACCATGGATGAACCCGCGTACGACCTTTGGGAGGTGCCCAAGGGCGAGCAGAAAATTACGTTCGAGATTCTGTCCAAGAACATCCACCCCGCCGATCTTGAGAGGGTGAGATCGGCATTTGCCGCTACTCGCGCAGTCGTAGGCTCTTACGAGATAGATTTTCGTATTCTGACCGGCAGCGATATCCGTTGGATTTCCGCGCGGGGCCAGGGCGACGATGCCGACATCGCGGATCGAACGATGTTCGGTATTTTCCTGGACGTCACCCAACGCAAGCAAGCCGAGGAAGCCAACGAGCTCCTGGCGGGCGAGATGAGCCACCGGCTGAAAAACCTTCTCACCGTCGCAACGGCGCTGACGCAAATGAGCTCACGCTCGGCAGCATCAAAAGAGGATATGGCCCAGGAGCTGACCAGTCGCCTGATGGCTCTTGGACGTGCTCAGGACCTTGTGCGCCCGGTACCGGGACGAAATAGAGAAGGGACGCTTCTCGGAGACCTCATCTCTGTTCTGCTTGCGCCGTACGATGAGGAAGGAGCCAGCGTTCGTATTCGTGTCTCGGTCCCCAAGATGAACGTGGGAGAGGCTTCCAGCACAGCACTCGCCTTGGTGATGCATGAACTGGCAACCAACTCTGCGAAATACGGTGCGCTGTCCCTTTCAAGTGGCACCCTGGACGTATCGTGCAACGCTCACGAGGACGAGGTCGTGGTCAAGTGGACGGAGCGGGGTGGTCCCCCCGTTGTCGCTCCAACAAAGCTCGAAGGCTTTGGAAGCCAGTTGGTGCACCGAAGTATGGCCGCCCAGCTTGGCGGGACTATAACTTTTGACTGGTCGGAAGAGGGTGTGGTGGTCATCCTGCGCATGAGCAAAGACCGTCTTGCGAATTGATGTTGAGCTGATTTCCCGCGCCCACTCCTGTCACCCGTCTGCGATTGGCCCTTGGCTTTACTTCGTACGACGCTCCTGAAAAGCCTCTCTGAGTTCGGCCAGTTCATCGCTTGTCGCTCCCAATTCCACATCGGCACGGCTTGCAGGTAAATCCCTGTAAGCAATCGGCTGATCGAACTGGCTGGCCGTAAAGTCGTACCGCCGACCACCGATGCGATTGTAAAAATGGTCGCCGGCCGGCAGCGGCGTCCTCAGCAACTCGCCGCCGAAGAGCTCGTGGATCAGCAGCGAGGTGACGTTGCATTGCCCCGCCGCCGGATTGCTCGCCGTCCATTGACTGGCGGTTGCCAACGACCAGGCCTTGCGCAGCGCGCTTTGAACCTCATCGGGATCGAAGCTCATCATCAACCCCAGGCCAGCCGCCGAGGCGCTCATTTCGGATTTTGCGATAATGCCTTTATGCCACTGTTTTGCCCGACGAGTCAAACGATCTCGCTGAAGCACGCGCGCCTGCCCGCTTTGACGCCCAAAAATACGAAGTTGCCCTCGACCGCGCGATGCTCGGGCGTGCCTGCCAATTAGCCCATCGCATCAAGCTGTTGGCTACACTCGCAACGCCTTGTCCTCTCACCCCTCGTCTACTGTGCATGGGGTTGTTTTTCAGATTTTTTGTTGGAGGCCCCGCCCGTCCCCCGGCGACACCGCCGCTCGCCGATATCCGCTCGCCTATTCCGATCGCGTCGCCCCAAAGAAAAGCCCGGCCTCGCGAACGAGACCGGGCGTGTCGTCTTGCGACTTGCTCGAAGATCAGCCGCGGGTGCGCGAGCGGATCATGAAGCTGTCGTAGGTGTATTCGGCGACCTGCCACCACAGATATTCGTCGGAGCGGTAGGCCTGCATGGCGTCGATCGACTTCTTGAAGTCGGGATTCTTGGCCGAGATCTCGCCCCACAATTCGTTGGTCGCCTTGAGGCAGGCTTCCAGAACCTCATTGGTGAACGGGCGAAGCTGCGTTCCGCCGGCGACCAGACGCTTCAGCGCGCCGGGGTTCACCATGTCGTAGCGCGCGGCCATCCAGGTGTTGGTGTTGACGGTCGCGTTGGTGAGGATCGCCTGATAGTTCTTCGGCAGCTCGTTCCACTTGTCGATGTTGGCGAAGGCGTGAACGGTCGGACCGCCTTCCCAGAAGCCCGGGTAGTAGTAGTACTTAGCGACCTTGGCGAAGCCGAGCTTCTCGTCATCGTAGGGACCGACCCATTCGGCCGCGTCGATGGTGCCCTTCTCGAGCGACGGATAGATGTCGCCGCCGGCGAGCTGCTGCGGCACCACGCCGACCTTCTGAAGCACCTGGCCGGCAATGCCGCCGATGCGCATCTTCAGGCCCGACAGGTCGGCAACGGTCTTGATCTCCTTGCGGAACCAGCCGCCCATCTGGGTGCCGGTGTTGCCGCAGGGGAAGCCCACCACGTTCGTCTTCTTGAAGAACTCGTTGGCGAGCTCGTTCCCGCCGCCTTGGTACAGCCAGGAATTCTGCTGGCGTGCATTCAGCCCGAAAGGCACCGACGCGAAAATCGCGAAGGTCGGGTCTTTGCCGACGTAATAATACGACACCGTGTGGCACATCTCGACGGTGCCCTTCTGGGTCGCATCCAGCGCCTGCAGGCCCGGGACGATTTCACCCGCCTGGAAGACCTGAATCTGAAACTTGTTGTCGGTCATCTCGGCGACGTACTTCGCCATCTGCTCGGCACCGCCATAGATGGTGTCGAGCGACTTCGGGAAGCTCGACGTCAGGCGCCACTTGATCTCGGGCGAGGACTGCGCGATCGCCGGCGAGGCCACCGCGGCGGTCGCCGCCGCGCCGGCTGCCGACACTTTCAGGAAATCACGACGCTTCATCTTCAGTCTCTCCTTGTTGGGGCGTTTCCCCTAACTTCCTCTTTGCTGCCGCTCATTCCGGCGACGCGTTCTTGGGCCGCGTCGAACCGAAGGGGCTTGACTGCCGTGGGCCTTTAACACGGAAGCCCTGCTTTCGAAACGCGACATTGGCATGACAGGGCTCTACGAAAGTCGCATGTCCCCAAGGTATTGGTTTCAAGGGATCGGCTTGGATCCGCTTAGGCCGCGGCGATGACGCCCTTGAGCTGGTCCCGCACCTGTCCCGCAATGGCGCGGTAGATCGCCGCATGGGGACCATCCGGCTCGCTGTCCACTACGGGCGTGCCCGCATCCGAGGTGGCGCGAATCGCCATGTGCAGGGGGATCTCGCCCAGGAATGGTACCCCGAGCTTCTCGGCCTCGTGGCGCGCGCCGCCATGGCCGAAAATGTCGGATTTCGTGCCGCATTGCGGGCACTGGAAATAGCTCATGTTCTCGACGATGCCGAGCACGGGCACGTTGACCTTCTTGAACATCGCAAGCCCCCGCCTTGCGTCGATCAGCGACAGGTCCTGCGGGGTCGAGACGATCACGGCGCCCTTCAAAGGGACGTTCTGCGCCAGCGTGAGCTGGGCATCGCCGGTGCCTGGCGGCATGTCGACGACGAGCACATCGAGCTGGCCCCATACGACGTCGCGCAGCATCTGCGTCACTGCCGACATCACCATCGGCCCGCGCCAGATCATCGCGGTCTCTTCCTCCACCAGGAAGCCGATCGACATGATGGCCAGGCCAAAGCGCCTGAGCGGAATCATCTTGCGCTCGTCGTTCAGCTCCGGCTTCTCGTGCAGGCCCGTCAGCCGCGGCACCGATGGGCCGTAGATGTCGGCATCGAGCAGCCCGACCTTGAGGCCGAGATCGCGCAGACCGAGTGCCAGGTTGAGCGCGGTGGTGGATTTGCCGACACCGCCCTTGCCCGAGGCGACCGCGATCACGGCCGCGACGCCCGGAATCTCGGACTGCCGCGCCATCGGCGATTGGGCGCCGCCCTGCGGCGGCGGCTTGTGGGCGTGGACGGGCTGCACGCCCGGCGTGCCGCGGCTGGGAGTTGGCGGCGGTGGCGGCGCCGCGCCGGCCTTCCGCTCGGCGGTCAGCGCCACCATGACGGTGGTGACGCCGGGAATGGCGCGCACCGCGGCCTCGGCCTCGGCCCGGACGGATTCCCAGGCTCGCGCTTCGGCGGCATCGACATTGATCGAGAAGAACACCTTGCCGTCGGCCGCGCTGATCGCGCTCAGCACATTGGCATTGGTGAGCGCGACCCCGCGGGGCGACTTGATCCTGGCGAGGCTGTCGAGAACCTGTTGCTGCGTCACGCTCAAAGCGCATCTCCTAGAATTCAAGATGCCCCATTAGAGCGGAAACGCCCAAAAGGCTACTGCCTGCCGATATCGTCAGCCATCTCGGCGGGCGCGGCCCCCTGCTCCAGGGCCGCCTCGTAGTTGAGCTCGATCATGACCCCGTTGGGGTCGTGGACGAAGATCTGCCAGAGCTCACCGCCGGGCACTTGGCGGGAGTCGAACTTCATCCCCTTTGAGGCCAGCCGCTGCTTCATGCCGTCAAACCCGCGGCTGGCGAAGGCGACGTGGTGGACAACGCCGGAATCCGGCTTTTGTGGCTCGGCAGTCGGAGAAATATCGACGAGGTGCACCACCGGCTTTCCCTCGCTGTACATCCAGGCGCCGGGGAAGGCGAAATTCGGCCGGGCGCCTTTTTCCAGGCCCAGCACGTCCTCGTAGAAGCGGACGGTTTCGGCCAGATTCCGGGTCCGGACATTGAAATGATCGAGCACGCCCACGCTTACGCCGCCCATGCCTTCGCTCCCTTTTTTTGAAGTCCTTAGGTCCACCATCCTAACACAGGCGGGGGCCAAACGAACCCGTTGCCCTCCGGCCTCAAGGGTTTATGGTGCGCCCGATCTGCCGCAATGGCGGAACCGGACGGCCCTCGCCCGGCAAGAACCGTAAAACCCAAACTACGGACAAGGTACTACAGATGGCTAAAGTCGCTTTCCTCGGTCTCGGCGTGATGGGCTTCCCCATGGCCGGACACCTCGTGAAAAAAGGGGGCCATGAGGTCACCGTCTATAACCGCACCGCGGCCAAGGCGAAGGAGTGGGCGGACAAGTTCGGCGGCAAGACCGCGGCGACCCCGAAGGCCGCGGCCGAGGGCCAGGATTTCGTGATGTGCTGCGTCGGCAACGATAACGATCTGCGCGCGGTCACGATCGGTGCCGACGGCGCGTTTGCCGGCATGAAGAAGGGTGCAACCTTCGTCGACCACACCACCGCTTCCGCCGAGGTCGCGCGTGAGCTCGATGCGGCCGCGACCAAGGCCGGCTTCAAGTTCATCGACGCACCCGTGTCCGGCGGCCAGGCCGGCGCCGAGAACGGCGTGCTGACGGTGATGTGCGGCGGCGCGCAGGACGCCTATGCCGGCGCCGAGCCGATCATCACAGGCGCCTATGCGCGGATGTGCAAATTGCTGGGGCCCGCCGGCTCCGGCCAGCTGACCAAAATGGTCAACCAGATCTGCATCGCCGGCCTCGTCCAGGGCCTCTCCGAGGGTATTCACTTCGCCAAGAAAAGTGGCCTTGACGTCGCCGCCGTGATCGAAACCATCTCCAAGGGCGCCGCGCAGTCCTGGCAGATGGAGAACCGCTACAAGACCATGAACGAGGACAAATACGATTTCGGCTTCGCGGTCGAATGGATGCGCAAGGATCTCTCGATCTCGCTGGCCGAAGCCCGTCGCAATGGCGCCAATCTGCCGGTGACCGCGCTCGTCGACCAGTTCTACGCCGAGGTCGAGAAGATGGGCGGCAAGCGCTGGGATACATCGAGCCTGCTCGCGCGCCTGAATCGCTGACACCTCACGAAGTGATCCTGCCTTGCTGACCGCACTCGCCGCAATCTTCATCCTCGCCTATGCGGCGATCGCGCTCGAGCATCCTATCGGGGTGAACAAGAGCGCGTCTGCGCTACTCGGCGCGGGCGTGCTCTGGACAATCTACGCGCTCGCGACCGGCGACCACACGCTGGTCGGCCGTCAGCTTGACGAGTCCGTCGCTGCCACCGCGCAGATCGTGTTCTTCCTGGTTGGCGCGATGACCATCGTCGAGGTCATCGACGCCCATGACGGTTTCGAGGTCATCACCTCCCGCATCAGCACGACCAGCCAGGTCCGTCTGATATGGCTGATTGGCTTCGTTACCTTCTTCCTCAGTGCAATCCTCGACAATCTGACCACCACCATCGTCATGGTCTCGCTGATCCAGCGGCTGATCGCCAAGCGCGACGACCGCTTGCTGTTCGCCTCCCTCATCGTCATCGCCGCAAATGCCGGCGGCGCATGGACCGTGATCGGCGACGTCACCACGACCATGCTGTGGATCGGCGGACAGATTTCGCCCCTGAAAATCATGAGCGCGGTGTTCCTGCCCTCCTTGCTCAACCTGCTGGTGCCGCTCGCATTCATCAGCTTTTCACTCAAGGGCAAGACCATCGCACCACCGCCGAAAGAGGACGGATTGCAGGGCGTCGATCCGTTCGAGCGGAACGTGATGTTCTATCTCGGACTCGGCGTACTGATCGCGGTGCCCGCCTTCAAGACGGTCACGCACCTGCCGCCCTTCATGGGCGTCCTGCTCGGGCTTGGCATCGTGTGGTTGGTCGGCGAGATCGTTCATCGCAAAAAGGATGAGCATGTCCGCGGTCCCCTCACGCTTGCGAATGCGCTGACGCGGATCGACATGGGCTCGATCGTATTCTTCCTCGGCATCTTGCTCGCGGTCGCCTGCCTCGAACATGCCGGCCTGCTCTCCATGGTGGCCAAATGGCTGGACACCGCGATCGGCCGACAGGACATCATCGTGATCGTGCTCGGCCTGCTCAGTGCTGTCATCGACAACGTGCCGCTGGTCGCCGCGACGATGGGCATGTACGACCTCGCGCATTATCCACCCGACAGCTTCATCTGGGAGTTCATCGCCTATTGCGCCGGAACCGGCGGCTCGATCCTGATCATCGGCTCGGCCGCAGGCGTCGCCGCCATGGGGCTCGAGCGCATCGAGTTCCTCTGGTACGCCCGCCGCATCGCCGTTCCCGCGCTCGCCGGCTATCTGGCGGGCGCCGTGGTGTACATCGCGCAGCACGCGGCGCTGCATTGAGCGGCTCACGCCGGATCCAAAATTAACGCCGGGTTAACGTAATTCTTTAGCTCCTTAAGTCACCTCTTAAGGATTTCTTGCCAGAGATAGAGAATGCAGAAGGCCCGTCCCGCGCGGGCAGGAATTGTTGTTGTGCGATGAGTAAACCCGCTGAAAAGCCCGAGGTTGTGCAGCTTCCGGCCGAGCCGGTGAGCGTGCCGTCGGCGAGCAATCGCCGGGCTGCGGCACAGCGGGTGCGCGAGGCGCGCGATAAGTTAACGTCGACCAGTGGAACCCGGCCGGCTTTCGATGCCGAAATGCTGCGCCAGTACGCCCAGACGCGGCTGTCGGCCTCCTATGTCGTGATGCTGCTTGTGGTCGCGACAGGCGTGCTGTTTGGGCTGTGGATGCAGCCGATCCCGGCCGCGGCCTGGACCGCCGGCATGCTTTGCATTCATGCCGCAATGATCCGCAGCTGCCACCGCTTCCTGGCCGAGCCCGCCTCGCCCGCGGCAACGCGCGCATGGCAGACGCGTTTCGTCGTGCTCGACCTGCTCTATGGCCTTTGCTGGATGGCGATCCTGATCCATCCCGTGCTCGACATGATCACGGAAACGCTGATGATGTTCCTGATGCTGCTGGTGATCGCAGTATCAAGCATGCTGGCCGCCAATCTGCCGATCGCCGCCCTCGCCGCCACCGCACCGGTCGCGGTCGCGATGGCGCTGAGCTTCGTGATGACCGGCTCGCTGGATAATTACATTCTGGCCGCGCTCGCCGTCGCCGCCGAAGGCTATTTCGTGTTGTTGGCTCACCGCCTGCACTCTTCGACCTTCGCCACGCTCGAGGCGCGGGCCGAGAAGGACGCGCTGATCGGCGAGCTCGAACAAGCCAAGGCGATCTCGGACGAAGCGCGCCACCGCGCCGAATCCGCCAATGTGGCCAAGTCGCGCTTTCTGGCGCAGATGAGCCACGAACTGCGGACGCCGCTCAATGCAATCCTCGGCTTCTCGGAAGTGATGAAGAGCGAGATTTTCGGCGCGCATGCCGTGCCGGTCTACAAGGAGTACTCGGCCGACATCCACAATTCCGGCGTCCACCTGCTCAACCTCATCAACGAGATCCTCGATCTGTCGCGGATCGAGGCTGGCCGCTACGAGCTCAACGAGGAAGCGGTCTCGCTGGTCGGCATCGTCGCCGACTGCCATCATTTGATGAAGCTGCGCGCCTCGAGCCGTGGCATCACCATCCACGAGGTGTTCGAGCAGGCAATGCCGCGGCTGTGGGCCGACGAGCGCGCGATCCGCCAGGTCGTGCTCAATCTGCTCTCCAACTCGATCAAGTTCACTCCGCAGGGCGGCGAGATCTGGCTCAAGGCCGGCTGGACGGCCTCAGGCGGACAATATCTCTCGGTGAAGGACACCGGCTCCGGGATTCCCGAGGACGAGATCCCGGTCGTGCTCGCCTCGTTCGGCCAAGGCTCCAATTCGATCAAGTCGGCCGAACAGGGCGCCGGTCTCGGCCTGCCGATCGCCAAGAATCTGGTCGACCTGCATGGCGGTACGTTCACGCTGAAATCGAAGCTGCGCATCGGCACCGAAGTGATCGTCACCTTCCCGCCCGAGCGCGTGATGAGCGCGCTGGCGCCGATGTCGGATGATTCTCCGCCGCTCCAACCCGAGAGTTCCGCGGTGGCGGACGAGAAGCGCCGGCCCCGCCGCAAGCCGATCATGAGCGCGGGTACGGGCTCGTAACGAGATGCTTGCAGACATGCCCGACCATCCGCCACTATGCCCCAATGAGCAAAGAAACGCCGTGCGTGGCGGTCTGCATGATCGACCCCAAGACCAGGCTGTGCTTCGGCTGCGGACGCACATTGCCGGAGATCGCGCGCTGGCACGCCATGGAGAGCGCGGAGCGGCTCGCCCTCATGGCGCTGTTGCCGGCGCGCATGAATCAGGCTGGACTTCCGCCCATCGCGGGATCGCCGAAACACACCTGACCGGTCGGCGCGCATCTGGAGATGCGCAATGATCCGCTTTCTGCTCGTCTTCATCATGCTCGCCTGCACGGCCGGTGCCGTCGTCGCCTATGGCGATTCCGACCAGATCGCGCGCGCAAGCAGCAAGGTCTCGCATATCTTTCGCACGCAGACCGCAGCGCCCGCGCCCGCCGTGCAGATTCCGCGCGGCCAGGGCGGCGAATTCGCGCTGCGCGCGAAGATCAACGGCGTGGCCGCACCGATGGTCATTGACACCGGCGCGACCTCGGTGGTGCTGACCTGGGAAACCGCGAAGGCGATCGGGCTGCCGCTCGAGATGCTCGAATACGACGTCGATCTCGAAACCGCGGGCGGTCATACCAAGGCGGCCCGCCTCACGATCGACCGCCTCTCCGTCGGTCACCTCGTCGAGAAATCGGTGCCAGCCCTCGTCGTACAGCGCGGGCAGATGAAGACCAACCTGCTCGGGATGAGCTTCCTCGATCGCCTGGAGAGCTGGGGCGTGCGCGCCGACAGGCTGATGCTCACGGGTTATCCGGAGCTCCAGACCAGTCGCCGCCGCTCGCGCCTGGCAGTCGACTAGACTCTTGCAATCCGGCTCGTCATGCGATTACGGCTAGGCCGCCGCCTCCGCCGGTGCGCGCGCACCGACACGCGCAATCGCTTCGCGTAGCACCTCGAGGCCAGCGCCCGGCTTCACCCCCTGCTCGGCAAGATGCCGGCGGAAGGCGCGCGCGCCGGGGACGGCGTGGAATGCGCCGACGAAATGCCTCGCCATAGAGTGCAGCCTCGTGCCGCGCGCGAGCTGCTGTTCGATGTAGGGCACCATC
Organism: Bradyrhizobium sp. Kon56; assembly: GCF_055807635.1. Taxonomy (NCBI): domain Bacteria; kingdom Pseudomonadati; phylum Pseudomonadota; class Alphaproteobacteria; order Hyphomicrobiales; family Nitrobacteraceae; genus Bradyrhizobium; species Bradyrhizobium sp. Kon56. Next base: position 387,685 of record NZ_JBVVOU010000005.1, read on the forward strand.
CCTTCGAGCGCATCCTGCATCGAGGCATGCGGCGCCGCCTCGCCGAAAATGTCGGTATCGACCGAGAGCAGCCGCCACGGCTCCTGATAGGCGGCTCGTCCAAGCATCGCGCCGTCAACGTGATCGAGATGTGCCCTTGCCTCGTCGACACCGGGGATGCCGCCGTTGATGATGACAGGCACATCCGGCATCGCGCGCTTGAGGCGATAGACGCGATCATAGTCGAGCGGCGGGATGTCGCGATTCTCCTTTGGTGACAAACCGCTGAGCCATGCTTTCCGGGCATGTACGATCAGCGCATCGCAGCCGGAGTCAACGACTGCGTGCGCAAGGTTGTCGAGCGCGACTTCGGGATCCTGGTCGTCGATCCCGATGCGGCACTTCACGGTCACGGGCACGGCCACCTCACCCTTCATCGCCTCGACGCACCTCGCCACGAGATCAGGCTCTGCCATCAGGCAAGCGCCGAAACGGCCGTCCTTCACGCGGTCGGAGGGGCAGCCGACGTTGAGGTTGATTTCGTCATAACCGAACTCCTCGCCGATCCGCGCCGCCAGCGCCAGCTCGCGTGGGTCCGACCCGCCGAGCTGAAGCGCGACCGGGTGCTCGACTAGGTCGAACCCAAGCAGCCGCTTCCGGTCACCATGAATGATGGCGCCAGTGGTCAGCATCTCCGTATAGAGCAGCGCCCGCCTCGTCAGGTGACGGTGGAACACCCGGCAATGCCGGTCGGTCCAATCCATCATGGGCGCCACGGAAAAGCGATATTCTTGATATTCCAAGTAGTTATCCTATCCTTACAATGGACTAGAGCAGGAACAAGTGCACACGTGTGCACTCCAAACTAGCCAAAATTGCACACGTTTGTACCGCGTTTGATCTCCCGGTGCACACTAGCGCACATGAAATCCGGGTGGAGCGCACACGCGGTGCCGACCTTTAAGAAGCTCTAGTCGGGCAGCTGGCGCGTTCAAGTCAGGAGGAATCGTATCGCACTTCGTAGTCCTGGCCGTTAGCCACGCGGGCGCGATCTTGTTTGCGTCCCCGTGCGGTCTTCTTCTTCGCTGCCATCTGCTCCTCCGTCCGCGAAACTCATCGCGGTGCGACGCTTCAAGGAATCGCGAGTTCCTTCAAAGAAGCTGTTGCGAGCGCGAGGCCGAACGAACGCGAGCGACGCAGCATCGCGGCTCCAACTTGGTGGGCTTTTCCATTTTCAGTTCCTCGACCGCCTGCACGAAGGCTTGGTCGCGCCGCATGAGCAAAGCGGCCATTTGGCGCACGTCGCGCGAGCTGGTTTGCTCCGGACTTTCGCCCGGAGCCCGCTCCCGTTTTCTTGCAGATGCTTCTCTAGATCCTCCTTTCCAAAACCCACGGCTCGGGAAAACTTGGAACTTCTCAGCCCAGCGTAGGTTGGTTGCCGATCGTTGAACTCAGGAGCCGAAAATGAGCCGCGGAATGCCATCGATGACCGCCCTCTTGGGTATGCTCGCAATCGCGGGGTATCAAAATCGGGACAAGCTGGCGGACATGTTTCGCAATGCGACCTCCGGCCAGCCGGCGGGTGCCAAGGATTCCCTGAGCGGCATGCTCGGCAGCCTTGGCGGCCTAGCGGGCACCGGAGGCGTGGGTTCGCTGCTGAACGGCGGGATCGGCGAATTGCTCGAGCACTTCAGGCAGAACGGGCAAGGCGATGTGGCTCAATCCTGGATCAATCAGGGGCCGAACCGCGAAGTCACTCCGCCCGAACTCCAGCAGGCTATCGGTCCGGACGTCCTTCAAAAACTGGAGCAGCAGACCGGCTTGTCACAGCAGGAGATTCTCGACCGTTTGTCCCGAGAGCTTCCGACTGCCGTGGACAAATACACGCCTGATGGACGTCTTCCGGCTTCATCGGCGGGATAACACCACAGCGATCGAGGGAGAGACATGAGCATCATCTGGACGATCATCATCGGTTTCGTCGCAGGCGTCATCGCGAAGTTCATCATGCCCGGCGACAACGAGCCCTCGGGTTTCATCCTGACCACCATCCTGGGAATAGTGGGCGCGTTCGTTGCGACCTATCTTGGCCAATC